>CAZKGT010000130.1:0-4363 GCA_964552285.1 uncultured Pseudobdellovibrionaceae bacterium
CTGAAAGTATGAATCAATTCACCGCCTTATCCCAGCTGTGTCCGGTAGTGTGGTCTTAAAATACTCAAATACTTATACTTACTATTCACACAGTAACCAGGCGGGAGAAAAAACCCACATGCCTGCTTACTATATTATGGGAATAAGCATTAAAAAGTCGTAACTTTTTCAATGGTTTTTCAATAAAGTCAGAAAAAATTTTCAGGGAAACTGTATAAAATGTTCGCTATCTTTTGGTTACATACAAAAGATTTAACAGAAACAGATGGTTATGTGATGGTTCGCTTTGTTACGAAAGATCGGTGGGCTGCCAGTTCTGAATGAGCCCGATAACTTCTTTTTCCGCCAGCGGCTTTGCAAAATAAAAACCCTGCACCATATCACAGCCCAGATCCTTCAAAATGCGCGCTTCTTCAATCGTTTCAACACCTTCTGCGATAACTTTCATTTGCATGTTCTTGCCAAGCGCGATGATCGACTTAACAAGCGGCAGGCTGCCTTCATCCTTTGTCATTTCGACAATGAAACTGCGGTCTATCTTTAGTGTATCAATCTGGAAATAATGTAGATAACTCAAGGATGAATAGCCCGTTCCAAAGTCATCGATTGAAATTCCCATACCGGCCTTCCGGCACATAACGAGTGTATCCTTGGCATTTTCCGGTTGTTGCATCAGAACACGCTCGGTGATTTCCAGATGGACATTGCGTGCCTGAACGTCGCTGGCGCTTAATGTTTCGTAGACGCCGTCCACAAAGTCATCCGAGGCAAAATCCTCGCTTGAAAAATTGACGCTCATAAACAGATCATCGTCATAGCCCGTCTGGCCTTCAATGCGCTTCAATGCACTGCAGGCCTCATTGAGTGCCCAACTGCTTGCGCTGACAATCAGGCCGGTTTCTTCCGCCACAGGGATGAAGACGCCGGGGGAAATAAAACCGCGCACCGGATGTTCCCAGCGCATGAGAGCCTCGAAACCCCTGATTTCTCCGGTAACGAAATCTATGATCGGCTGGTAGTGCAGCGCCAGGTCGCCTTTTTCAAGGGCGTGGCGGAATTCGTTTGCTATTTTAATGGCCTCAACGGCGTCTGTTTTTTGCGCGTGTTCCTTTTCAAGTTCTTCCGGCGGCGGGTAAGTATTGCCTTCACCGAATATTTCAGCGCGTGTCAGCATATCGCGGTAGCGTGTCAGGATAACCTGCATAATCATTTGCAGAACCGGATCGGATCCTTTCAGGCGGCGGCTGAAGTCGTCGCGTGTAATTTCGAGCAGTTCACAGTCCTGGGTGGCCTTGACTGTTGCAACGCGCGGGGCGTCATCGACAATGGCCATTTCGCCGACAATGGCTCCTGCGCCGCGTGTTCCCACCTGGTAGCTTTGGCCGTCGGGTTTTTCGACCAGGATCTCGACGGCGCCTTCCTCAATAATGTAAGCAGACTCGCCGGACTCGCCCTGGCGCATAAGAATATCGCCAGCCTTTGCAGTCTTTTTTGCCTGATCGTCAATAAAGTTCATATCAAAGAAATACCCCGCCGGGATTGAAATTGTAAGAACTCTGCGGTTCTTTTTGCATTATGGTATGCCTATCATGCTCTGAATAGGTTACTTCAAGGTTAATGATGCTGCGCTTTTTCGTTGAAATCAATCAGCTTTTTCAAATTCTGTGCTTGGCTTTGCCGCGCAAGAGGCTCATAATGGTAAAGTAAACAAACAAGATCTTGTTTTCGATGACTTTCCTTGAGCTTCTTCTTCTTTACGTTCTGTTCCGGGTCAAGCAATTTACCGGCGACTTTCTTTTGCAGACTGACTGGATGGCCCTGACCAAGGGAAAGCCGGGAAAAGAAGGTTATCGGGCCTTGTTTTCGCATACAGGAATTCATGCTGCCGGAACATTTTTGTTAGCACTCATCTTTGCACCGGCCCTTTGGTGGCTGGGGCTTGTGGATTTTGTTATTCACAGCAGCATTGACCGTCTAAAGGGGTTGTTTACTTATAAAAAGGGCTGGACCCCGCAACAGACGATTTTCTGGTGGACGTTTGGTCTTGATCAGGAAGCCCACAATTTCACGCATCTGGCCTATATCGTGATTATTGTCCTGTATAAGGGCGGCCTGCAGATATAATTCCCACGATTGCTTGACAAATTCCGCGCTTCGCGTGTATGTTCCGCGAACGTTTTAGGAAATTACCCGATTTCGGGAAGAAAATAGCCGGGAAGGCTGGTGTAGGATGAAAGTTGTAAATTCGCTGAAAACCCTGAAAACCCGTGACCGCAACTGCCGCGTGATCCGCCGCCGTGGCCGCGTTTATGTGATCAACAAGAAGAACAAGCGCTTTAAGGCGCGCCAGGGCTGATATAGCCGGTTTCACAGGCTTTATGCACAATTTGTCTAAGGGCCCGTTCTGCGGGCCTTTTCTTATAGCAGGGGGTCTGCTATAAAAGCCCGTTTTCAATCGACAAGTGTTCTGTAACGAAGATGTTTTCCAAGCTTTTCGGTTTCATGTCTGCCGATATGGCGATTGACCTCGGCACAGCCAATACGCTGGTCTATGTGAAGGATCAGGGGATTGTGTTGAACGAGCCTTCCGTTGTCGCCATTTCGATGGTGGGCGGCAAGAAGCAGATCCTGGCCGTCGGTAACGAAGCCAAACAGATGCTGGGCCGTACGCCCGGAAACATCGTTGCCATTCGTCCTCTTCGTGACGGCGTGATCGCGGATTTTGAAGTGACCGAGGCTATGATCAAGCACTTTATCCGCAAAGTGCATAACCGTCGCTCGTTCGTCTCCCCAAAAATGGTGATCTGTGTTCCTTCCGGCTCCACGGCCGTTGAGCGCCGGGCCATTCAGGAATCGGCTGAAAGTGCCGGGGCCAGCGAGGTTTACCTGATCGAGGAGCCCATGGCGGCGGCGATTGGTGCGGGCCTGCCGGTGACGGAGCCGACCGGTTCGATGGTCGTCGATATTGGGGGCGGCACGACGGAAGTGGCCGTTATTTCGCTGGGCGGTATTGTTTATGCCCGGTCTGTACGCGTTGGCGGGGACAAGATGGACGAGGCTGTGATTGCCTATATCCGCCGGGTTCACAACCTGCTGATCGGCGAAAGCACGGCCGAGCGGATCAAGAAGGAAATCGGCTCAGCCTGCCCGCCGGGCGATGGCGAGGGCCGCTATATGGAGATCAAAGGCCGGGATCTGATGAACGGCGTGCCCAAGGAAATTGTGGTTACGGAGCGCCAGATGTCCGAGGCGCTGGCCGAGCCGGTTGGGCAGATTGTTGAGGCGGTAAAGGTGGCTCTCGAACATACGGCCCCCGAACTGGCCGCCGATATTGTCGATAAGGGGATCGTTCTGACTGGCGGCGGCGCGCTTTTGTCGAACCTTGATTTTGTTCTGCGCCACGCAACAGGTCTGGCCGTTACAATTGCGGATGACCCGCTGTCCTGTGTGGCGCTCGGTACAGGCCACGCGCTGGAGGAAATGAAGACACTCAAAAGCGTTCTTATTGGTTCTTATTAGGTTCAGAAATTATATGCTGCCTGCGCAAAGTTCCTGCGCGTTGTTTTTCCTGTGATTGTTCGGTAAAATATTCCTGTATCGCCTTGAATCGGGAGAGGTTTTCATCTAATCCTTGAAAAGGTGATTGCACGTAAAAGCTTTTCTAAAGCTGGTGCTTGATGTTTTGGGAGAAGCCATTGAAATCACGCTCAAGAATGAAGGGCATTGCACATGTGAACCCGGTGCATTTCTGGGGCGGGCGTGGCGCTTCCCTGTTTCTTCTGGGGCTTTCGTTCTTCCTGCTTTTGTTTTCGGCTGTGCGCCCTGATGTACTGGAAGGTCCACGGGTCAGGGCAATGGACCTGTTTACCCCCGTTCTTTCGATGGTCAGCCTGCCTTTTCAGGCTGTTGCGGAATTTGCCGGTGATGTTTCAGGCGTATCCGAGTTGCGTGCGGAAAATGCCATGCTGGAGCAGGAGAACGCCCGCCTGCGTGAATGGTACCAGACGGCGCTGATCCTTCAGGCGGAAAACAAATCGCTGCAGGAACTGCTGAACGTAAAGCTTGACCCCGGACGCAGTTACATTACGGCGCGGGTTATCGCCGATGCGGGCAATACCTACGTGAAAAGCTTTCTGGTCGCGGCCGGTTCGGCTGACGGCGTTAAAAAAGGGCAGGCCGTCCTTTCCGGAGAAGGCATGATCGGGCGGATCGTTGAGGTTGGGAATAGGTCCTCGCGCATACTTCTTTTGACGGACTTCAATTCACGCATTCCGGTGCTGATCGAGGGAACCAGGCAAAGAGCCGTTCTTGCCGGAACGAACGAAGATAGGCCGGTCCTGCTTCACCTGCCGCCGGACAGTCA
>CAZKGT010000130.1:4373-6851 GCA_964552285.1 uncultured Pseudobdellovibrionaceae bacterium
TGGGGCGCGGATTATAACTTCCGGCCATGGCGGCGTGTTTCCGTCGGGTCTGCCGGTTGGCCGGGTCACGGCGACGGATGAAGAAAGCTTTGTCATCCGGCCGTTTGCCGACATGCACCGGATCACCTATGTTCGTATCGTGGATCACCCGGTTGACCCGAACCTGCGCCGTGGTGTTCTGGGCGACGGGAACTGATTTTCAGGGATTTAACAAATGGATACCCAACTGGCAGGCGGCAGGCTTGAATGGACCGTGCGGTTATTCGTTCCGCAGGCGCTGACATTTTTGTTGTTCCTTTTGAACCTGACCAGTTTTTCCTTTCCGGTTTTAGGTCCGCTCAAGCCGGCTTTTGTTTTAATGGCGATTTATTACTGGGCCATATTCCGTCCGACACTAATCCCCCCGCTTGCCGCCTTTATCACAGGATTGCTGATGGATTTCCTGACCGGCTTGCCGCCGGGGCTGAATGCATTTGTGCTGGTGGCCGTACAATGGGTGGTCCGTGACCAGCGCCGTTATCTGATGGGGCAGACTTTTGGCGTGGTCTGGCTTGGTTTTATCCTGATTTGTGTTGCGGCGGGACTGACGCAATGGGGCATATTCGGCCTGTTGCAGTTTCACTGGCCGCCTTTGGTGCCGGTACTGGCCGAGATCGGCCTGTCGGTATTTCTGTTTCCCCTTGTTGTTCTGATGCTGCTCGCCGGACATAGAATGCTTCCGGCGGTTGCATCAAAAGCCTATTCCTGATTATTGAAGAGTCATGGATAAGAAAGACGGCGACCGCGTCAAAAAATTTACGCGCCGGGCCATTGTGATTGGCGCGCTCCAGACCACGTTTCTGGCGGTTCTGGGCGGACGGCTTGCCTGGCTTCAGGTTGTCGAGGGAAGCCGCTACAAAACGCTGTCCGATAAAAACCGGATCAACCTGAAAATGCTGGCCCCCTCGCGCGGGCAGGTGGTCGACCGGTTCGGCGTGCCGCTTGCCGTCAACAACCAGAATTTCCGGGTGCTGGTCGTGCCGGAGCAGACGGAAGATCTCGAAAAATCACTGCGAGTGCTCCAGACGCTGATTGCACTGGATGAGCGGGATATTCAGCGCGTTCTCAAACAGGCAAAAAAATCCGCATCCTTTGTGCCGCTTGAGGTGCGTGACAATATGAGCTGGCCCGAGGTTGCCAAGATTGAGGTCAACCTGACCGATCTGCCGGGCCTTTCGATTGATGTCGGGGAAATCCGGAGTTATCCGTTCGGGACGGCAACGGCGCATCTTGTCGGGTATGTCGGCGCTGTCAGCAAACCTGAGCTGACGGGAGATCCGGTCCTGACCCTGCCTGGTTTTCGTATTGGCAAGACGGGTATTGAAAAGGCCTATGATGAGCAGTTGCGCGGCAAGGCAGGCACTGCCGAGGTTGAGGTTAATGTCCTTGGCCGTGAGGTGCGCGAGCTGAAACAAAATCCCGGCCAGCCCGGCGCGCGTGTAACGCTTACGATTGATGCCGAGCTTCAGCGCTTTACGCAGCAGCGTCTCTCACGGGAAAAAAGCGCATCCGCTGTGGTGATGGATGTTTATACCGGCGCGGTTTATGCGCTGTCGTCGAGCCCCGGTTTTGACCCGAACCTTTTCACGCGCGGCATTTCTGTCGAGCGCTGGGAGGAGCTTCTGGCCGATCCCGCCCACCCGCTGACGAATAAGGCCGTGGCCGGCCAGTATCCGCCGGGCTCAACATTCAAGATGGTAACGGCACTGGCAGCGCTGGAGGCCGGGGTTATAACGCGCAATACATCGGTTGTATGCTCTGGTCATTATGAGTACGGCGGCGACCGTTTTCACTGCTGGAAATGGGGAGGTCACGGCCGTGTGGACCTGGTTGATGCGCTGGCTGAGTCCTGTGATACGTTTTTCTACAAAATCTCGACCGATCTCGGGATCGAGAAAATTGCCGATATGGCAAGACGTCTGGGCATGGGAAGCAAGTTCGGCTTCGAACTGAACGAGGAAAGCCCCGGCCTTGTCCCTGACAAGAACTGGAAGATGGGCCATTTTGGCGAGCCGTGGCGACCGGGGGAAACGATTGTTTCCAGTATCGGGCAGGGATACCTGCAAAGCACGCCTTTGCAACTGGCCGTCATGACGGCGCGTCTTGTCAATGGCGGGTATGCGGTCGAGCCGTGGATTACCGCCTATGTCGGGCGCAGACCCGGCAAGGATGTAAGCTGGCCGAAGCTGGGGTTTGGGAAGCGGCATCTTGATCTGATTGTTCATGGTATGAACCGGGCGGTTTCTCATGAGGATGGAACGGCTATCGCTTCGCAGATCCCGAACCCCGGTATGCAGATGGGCGGAAAAACCGGTACGGCACAGGTGCGGCGGATTTCGATGCAGGAGCGTATTGAGGGTATACGAAATGCTGACCTGCCCTGGAAATACCGTCACCACGCATTGTTTGTAGGATACGCGCCTGTGAAAAAACCCCGCT
>CAZKGT010000131.1:0-6843 GCA_964552285.1 uncultured Pseudobdellovibrionaceae bacterium
GATCCCAAAACCGCGCTGCAGGAATGGACGCAGGCAAGGGCGCTCGGCCTTCCCTCCTACGATGTCCTCAGCCGGGAAGGCCCGGATCACGCGCCGGTTTTTGAGATTGAGGTCAGTGTCGAAGGATTTCCGTCCGCCTCCGCCAAAGGCCCGTCACGCCGCGCCGCGGAAAAAGACGCTGCCGCCATCCTGCTCCAGCAACTCGAGGAACAGGAAGCATGACGACCCGCTGCGGTTTTGCCGCTGTGATCGGCGCGCCCAATGCCGGAAAATCAACCCTCGTCAATGCTCTTGTCGGCACCAAGGTTTCTATTGTCTCCCGCAAGGTACAGACCACACGTACCCGCGTAACCGGCATCGTCACGCACGGGCAAAGCCAGATCGTCTTTATCGACACGCCGGGGATTTTCAATCCCAAGAAACGACTTGAGCGGGCAATGGTCGCCGCCGCCTGGGAGGGAGCAAAGGATGCGGACCTGATTATCCTGATCGTCGATGCTTCGCAAAAGAAGCTCTCGGATGAGGCACAGCATATCGTTGAACGCCTGAAGGATGAAAAGCGTCCTTGCGTTCTGGTGCTCAACAAAATCGACCTCGTGGATAAAGCCGCCCTGCTGGCTCTTTCATCACAGCTCAATGAAACCGCATCATTTGAGGCAACCTTCATGCTCTCTGCTTTGCAGGAAAACGGCACCGACGACCTGCTGGCATGGCTTGCGGATCATGTCGCCGAGGGGCCGTGGCTGTTCCCCGAAGGCCAGGTAACGGACATGCCCACGCGCCTGCTGGCCGCGGAAGTGACGCGGGAGAAAATCTTCGACCAGTTGCATCAGGAACTGCCCTATGCCGTGGCCGTTGAAACGGAAGAGTGGGAGGAAACCGCGAAGGGCGTTCATATCGGACAGGTTATCTATGTCGGCCGGGATGCGCATAAACCGATTGTGCTTGGCAAGGGGGGGAGCCGGATCAAAGCTATCGGCGCTGCATCGCGAAAAGAAATGGAAGACATTTTTGACGAAAGGGTTCACCTGAAATTATTCGTCAAGGTACGCGAAAACTGGGCGGAAGACCCGGAACGCTACCGCTTGTGGGGACTCGACTTTAAGGTCTAAAGGAAAAATGTGGATAAACGGGCCTTTTATTCGCCGCTCGCTGGAACGTGAATCCGGGGGCTGATAGATTGAAGTCCTTCGGTGTCAGGGAAGTTTATTTATTGTTTTAAATCAGACAGATAGTCTGGTTTTTGTGGTCGAGAAAGCGTGGGAGAAGCAAGTTTATGAGCTGGACAGATGAACGGGTTGCGCTGCTGAAGCAGCTGTGGGGTGAAGGCAAAACAGCAGCGGAAATCGCCAAAGCGCTCGGCAACGGCGTGACGCGAAATGCTGTGATCGGCAAGGCCCACAGGCTGAAACTGTCCAACCGTGTTTCGCCTATCCAGCAGAACAACAAAAAGCCTGCCCTTCCTGAAAAAACGGAAAGCACACCGCGTAAAGCAGCCGTACCTGTTGTCGCCAACAACGGCAAGGGTATCAAACTGGCCGACCTCAAGGACCGCATGTGCCGCTGGCCGAACGGCGATCCGCGCGACGCAGACTTTAATTTCTGCGGCTGTCCGGCGGTTCCCGGCCTTCCCTACTGCCCGGAACATGCCAAGATCGCCTACCAGACCAGCCGTCCCCAGCGCGTTCTTCAGGCCGAGGAATTCGAAGAGAAGGAAAATGCGGAAGCACCGGATATGGAGATCCGCACGGCGGCGAACGGCTAACGCCATCCTCAGAGGACACAGATACGGCGTTCCGATAAAAACCGGGGTGCCGTTTTTTATGCAGGAAAGCTGGCACAACACTTGCTTCTCTGCGCCCGGGAACATAGTTTCTTTGCATTGACTACCGGGAAGGGCGGATAACATGAAATCATCGGTGATCCTTGCAGCGGCGATTGCCGTTATTGCGAGCGTCTGGATTGTCTCCGGATTCTTCAGTTCGAAGGCTGATGGTTATGCTCCGGCAGAATCCCACAAAGAAGAAGCCCTGACCGATGTCCGGGTCCGCGAGTTGACAGCGGAATCCGCAACGGCCGACGTTACGGTTACCGGTCAGAGCAAGGCATCTCGCATCGTAACGCTCAAGGCTGAAACGGACGGGCAGGTCGCCGAGTTGCTCGCCGAGGAAGGAGAGCCGGCCGATGAAGACCAGCTGATCGCCCGGCTCGATACGCGGGACAGGGCCGCCCGCGTCAGCGAAGCCAGGGAACTGGTCAAACAGCGGGACATCGAGTTCAACGCCGCCAAATCGCTTGAGAACAAGGGATACAATTCCCGCATCAAGCTGGCGCAGGCCCGTGCCGATCTCGAAGCGGCCAAGGCGCAGCTTAAAAACGCCGAGGTTGAACTTTCCAATACCGAAATTACCGCGCCGTTTGCAGGCGTTCTTTACGAACAGCACATTGAAGTCGGCGATTTTGTTTCCATGGGCGATCCGCTTTTTGAGATTGTCGATCTCGATCCGATCGAGTTCGTCGGGTTTATCCCGGAAAAGAAGATCATGGAGATTGCCCAGGACGCCCCGGCTTCTATCGTCTTATTAAACGGTAAAAAAATCGAGGGAAGCGTATCCTATATCGCCCCCGCCGCCGACCAGCAGGCACGAACCTTCCGGATCGAGGTCTCCGCACCGAACCCGGAAATGGCGATCATTGACGGGCTGACCGTCGAAATCCGGATCCCGGTTGCCGAAAAGATGGTCCATAAAATTTCGCCCTCCATTCTGGCGCTTGATGACGCCGGACGGGTCGGCGTTAAAATCGTCAATGATCGCGATACCGTCGAATTCAGACCGGTCGCTATTCTGGCCGATACGCCCGATTACATGCTGATCGGCGGCCTGCCGGAAAAAGCGCTGGTCATTACCGTCGGTCAGGATTTTGTCGTTGAAGGGCAAAAGGTGAACCCGGTTCCGGCGAAGGGAGAAGGCCTGTTATGATGGCCCCCATGATCGACGCTGCGATAGGCCGTAACCGGACCGTTCTGGCAACGCTTGTCCTGTTGCTGATTGCCGGACTTTACGCCTTTAATACCATTCCGAAGGAATCCTCTCCTGATATTGATATTCCACAGATATATGTGTCTATGGCACTTGATGGGATATCGCCGGAAGATGCCGAACGCCTTTTGCTGCGCCCGATGGAGCAGGAACTTTCCAGTATCGAAGGCCTGAAAGAAATGCGTTCGACCGCCTATCAGGGCGGCGGGTTCGTGCTGCTGGAATTTCAGGCGGGCTTCGACAAGGAAAAGGCGCTGGACGATGTGCAAAAAGGCGTCGATCAGGTGCGCCCGGACCTGCCGGATTCCATCGAAAGCGAACCAAAGGTCACGGAAGTGAATTTCAGCCTCTTCCCGGTTCTCGTCGTAACACTGTCCGGCGACGTGCCTGAAAGGACATTGTTGAGGCTCGCCCGCGACCTTCAGGACCGCCTGGAAACGATCCCGTCCGTTCTGGAAGTCGGCATTGCCGGGGACCGCGACGAGCAGGTGGAAATTCTGGTCGATCCTGAACTGATCGAAAGCTATGGGCTCGACGGCATAGACCTCATCAGTTTTTTCCAGCGCTCCAACCGGCTGGTGGCGGCAGGAAACCTGGATACGGGCACAGGACGGTTTGCCATTGAAGTACCGGGCCTGTTCGAGACGGTCCACGATATCATGAGCATGCCGGTCAAGGTCGAGGGAGACTCCGCAATCCTGATCAGCGATATCGCCGAGT
The DNA here is from genome assembly GCA_964552285.1 of uncultured Pseudobdellovibrionaceae bacterium. Lineage (GTDB taxonomy): Bacteria > Pseudomonadota > Alphaproteobacteria > Micavibrionales > Micavibrionaceae > CAZKGT01. Next base: position 3,762 of record CAZKGT010000131.1, read on the forward strand.
TGCGCCGGACCTTCAAGGATCCGGAAAACTTCGCCCGGATGAACGGCGAAAAGGCGATTGCGCTTGAGGTCGTCAAACGCTCGGGCGAGAACATCATCGACACCATTGAGGCCGTCAAGACAGCGACGGAAGCAGAGCGCAGCTTCTGGCCGGAAGCTGTGAAAATCACCTATACGCAGGACCGCTCCGAAGACATCCGCACGATGCTTGGCGATCTTCAGAACAACATGATCAGCGCCGTGCTGCTGGTGATGATCGTTGTCGTGGCGGCGCTTGGCGTGCGGACGGCAGGGCTGGTGGGCGTTGCCATTCCGGGCGCGTTCCTGACCGGTATTCTTGTGCTCTACACCATGGGACTGACGGTCAATATCGTCGTGCTGTTCTCGCTCATTTTATCTGTCGGTATGCTGGTGGACGGGGCCATCGTTGTTACCGAATATGCCGACCGCAAGATGTCCGAGGGGCTGCCACGGAAAGAGGCCTATGCCGCTGCGGCCAAACGGATGGCCTGGCCGATTACCGCCTCGACGGCCACGACGCTTGCCGCCTTTGCGCCGCTGCTGTTCTGGCCGGGGATCGTTGGCGAGTTCATGAAATACATGCCGATTACCCTGATTGCCGTTCTGGCCTCCTCGCTGGCAATGGCATTGATCTTCGTGCCCACTCTCGGCTCGCTGGTTGGCAAACCCGGCGCGGGGAGCGATCCGGAGATCATGAAACAACTGGCTGCCGCAGAAACCGGAAACCTTGATGACATCAAGGGCCTTAGCGGCTGGTATCTCGGCATTCTTGAAAAGGCATTGCGGCGGCCCGGCCTGATCTTGTTCGGCGCCGTACTTCTTCTGGTCGGCGTACAGGTTTCTTACGCAAAATTCGGCAAGGGCGTCGAATTTTTCCCGGATATCGAGCCGGAGATTGCAAGCGTGCTGATCCACGCCCGCGGTAATCTGTCCATTTACGAGAAGGATAAGCTGGTCCGGGAGGCGGAGGACCGCATTCTCGACATTGACGGCGTCGAGGCGATTTATACACGCTCCGGGAAATCGGCCCAGCAGGGCGGCGAGCTTGCCGAAGATGTCATAGGCCAGATCCAGCTCCAGTTTATGGACTGGGATCAGCGCCGTCCGGCCAGCGAAATTCTGGACAGCGTCCGCGAAAGAACGGCGGACCTTGCCGGCATTTATGTTGAAACACAGAAAATGGAGGAAGGTCCGCCAACCGGAAAGGCGGTGCAGGTCCAGCTATCCTCGCGCTTTCCCGAAACGCTGGCCCCGGCGGCAAAGCTGGTGCGCGGCGCGCTGGAGGAGATTGGCGGCTTCCGCGATATTGAAGACAGCCTGCCGCTTCCCGGCGTGCAATGGGAATTGCAGGTCAACCGGTCGCAGGCCGCCAAGTTCGGCCTCGACATCTCGACCATCGGCTCCTATGTACGGATGGTAACCAACGGGCTGGAGGTTGCAGAATACAGGCCGGATGACAGCGAAGATGAAATCGACATCGTCCTGCGCCACAGTATATCGCAAAGAACAATCGACCAGCTTGACCGGGTTCGCGTAACCTCGCCCGAGGGTATTCCCATCCCGGTCAGCAATTTTATCGAACGCGTACCAAAGCCGGCCGTGGGAACGTTGAACCGCTCGGACGGAAAGCGCCAGATCACCGTCAAGGCCGATGTTCTGGAAGGCTTGAACACGGCGGCGCAGGTTGAAAAGATCCGGGCATGGCTGGATGAAAACCGGGACAAAATTCACGAAAGTATCGAGATCGAATTTAAAGGTGAGGATGAAGAGCAGAAGGAATCCCAGGACTTTTTGATGCGCGCCTTTATCCTGGCGCTGTTCGTCATGGCTATTATCCTCGTGACCCAGTTCAACAGTTTTTACAGCGCCTTCCTGATCCTGACGGCTGTTATCATGTCGACCATTGGCGTAATGATCGGGCTGATGGTTACGCAGCAGCCATTCGGGATTATCATGAGCGGCGTCGGCGTCATAGCGCTCGCCGGAATTATCGTGAACAACAATATCGTGCTGATCGATACGTTCGACCATCTGCATCACGAGAAGAAATTCAATGCACGCGAGGCAATCCTGCGCACGGGGGTCCAGCGTTTACGGCCCGTGCTGCTGACAACGGTAACAACGGTGGTCGGACTGATGCCGATGGTTCTCCAGCTTAATATCGACTTTATTTCCCGCGAGGTTTCCTACGGTGCGCCCTCGACACAATGGTGGGTACAACTTGCCACCGCAGTGGTTTTCGGCCTGACATTCTCAACCGTCCTGACACTGATAGTGACGCCCTGTGCGCTCATGCTAAGGGAAAACGCAGGCGCCCTGTTTCACAAGCTGGTATCCGCGACAGGAGACTTTTTCAAAAGAGAAAAAGAAGAGTTCTTAAAAACATTGTCGAACAAAACCTGAGGCGATCAATCCGAAACTTCATTCAGTTCGATCGCGATCGCTTCACGGCCCTTGGGGACTGAGCGAACGGTTATAACGACATGCTGCCCCGTTTCCAGGGTCTCAATCCCGAGCCTGTCCAGACAGGATTTATGAACGAAGATATCCTTCATACCGTCTTCAGGAACGATAAAGCCGAACCCCTTGTCCTGCTTGTACCATTTGACGCTGCCGCTCATGGTCTCGATTTTTTCCTCACCCGGACCGGGAGGCAATGCGCTCTCATCGACATTGCCCATGTCGATGACTTCAATGACCTCCGTAATCTGACAACCTTTTGGCCCGTCTACCATCCGGCACAACACGCAAGCGCCTTCGCCGATCGCAAAAACGCCGGCCTGCTGTAATGTCGTAATGTGAAGAAAAGCATCAACCGTATTATCTTCCGGCACGACAAATCCGAAGCCCTTGGCTGCGTTGAACCACTTCAGCCGGGCCTTTACAATTTCGCCTTCCTGTTCGGAAACGCGAAGCTCTGTACCAGTTTTTCCCACCACAGTACAAATCCCTATATGCAGTAAACATCATATCAACTTATGGTTTAAACTCAGTATTTACGCAGGCAAGTTATTATTGCACCAAAATAAATATTGTTTCCACTCACACTACCGGACTCTGCA
>CAZKGT010000132.1:0-1489 GCA_964552285.1 uncultured Pseudobdellovibrionaceae bacterium
TGGTTCAAAAAGAGTCCACCACCAAGACACCAAGGCACCAAGTTTATTTATAGCGCCTGCGGTGCCCTTTGCAGCGCCCCCCTTCGCCTCTTCGCGGTAAAAAACCGCTCTTCCGGCAAAGGGATCAGTGTTTGAATGCAAGGTGGGCAACGTAATTGCAAAACGCTTTAGCAATATCTTCGTGATCTTCGTTCGCAATGACGTTGTCGGTGACGATGCGTCAGGACAAGGTCAGGACAATTTTCCCGATATGATCTCCCTTATCCAGAGCCTTATGCGCCTCCATTGCCTCATCAAGTGAAAAGGTCCTGAAGATTAGCGGGCGGATATCGCCGCTCATAATCTTCGGCCAGACATTGGCACGGATGGCGGCGGCGAGTTTGGCCTTTTCTTCGACGGGCTGCGTGCGCAGGGTTGAACCAGTCAGTGTCAGGCGTTTTTGCATGATCGCGGGAATGGGAATTTCGGATTTCGCGCCGTTCAAAAACGCGATACTGACATGCCGCCCGCCCTCGGCAAGGCATTCAATATTGCGCGGCACATAATCGCCGCCGACCATATCCAGAACGATATCAACGCCTTTTCCGCCCGTATGGTCCCGGACGGCTTCGACAAAATCACCGGTCTTATAATTTACAGCCAGACCGGCGCCAAGCTTGCGGCAGGCAGCGCATTTATCCTCCGATCCTGCCGTAACGATAGCCCGTCCGCCGAAGGCCCTGATCATCTGGATCGCCGTTGTGCCGATCCCCGATGCACCGCCGTGAACCAGCACGGTTTCACCGGGACGCAGGTTCCCGATGGTAAAGAGATTGTTCCAGACGGTAAAGACGCACTCGGGCAGGGCGGCGGCTTCGGTCATATCAAGCCCCTTCGGAACCGGCAGGCACAGGCTCTTGTGCGCCACGGCATATTCCGCATAGCCCCCGCCCGGTAAAAGCGCGCAAACCTCTTCACCGGTTTTCTCATCGGTTCCGGAAACCTCGAGCCCCGGAATATCCGAAGCTCCCCTGGGCGGCGGGTAATGGCCGAGGCGCTGAAGAATATCAGGGCGGTTGACACCGGCGGCGCGCACGCGGATCAGGACCTCATCCGGACCCGCGATCGGCACAGACCTTTCTGTAACAAACAATTCTTTACCGCGGATCTCGACAGCTTTCATCTTGCTGGTATTGTATAGGTCTGGAGGAGAAAAGCCATGTTCGATGATGACCTGGAACCGCGCGCCGTGCAGCCGCAAGTTAAAAACCTTGAGAAGATGTCGATCGAAGAGCTTGAAGAATACATCGTTGACCTGAAGGCGGAAATCGAACGGGTTGAGGCGGATATCGTAAAGAAGAAGGCCAGCCGGGATGCGGCGGCGTCGATTTTCAAGAGCTGACAACACACTACACTGGGGACACAATAATTATTGTGTCCCCCTTTGCCCGTCTCCTGCCCCGGATTAAAGCGCCTCTCCCCTTGCCAGCCGTCCCTGATCGAGCGGCGG
>CAZKGT010000132.1:1499-6827 GCA_964552285.1 uncultured Pseudobdellovibrionaceae bacterium
CCTGCTTCATGGCAAAACTTTTGAGCGTCGGCAAAGTATCGAGCGCTTTCAGGCCGCCCCTGCGCAGCAGCCGCAGACCGCTAAAATCGTTACTGACCAGTTTGTTAAGCGTATCGACGCCAAAGACGCGTGTGCCGATATCGATTTTGCGGCGGGAGGCGTATTTATCCAGCACAGCCCTGCTGCCGATATCCAGTCCCAGCCGCGCCGCGTCGGCCAGCGTTTCGGCCAGCGCGGCCACATCGCGTAAGGACAGGTTCAGTCCCTGTGCCGTGATCGGCGATATAACATGCGCCGCCTCGGCGATCAGGGCCGTCCGCGGCGCCGTGAGTTTTTCAGCCTTCAGGCAATGCAGCGGCCAGCTTTCCGGCGGCGTTTCCAGCGTAATCCCGCCGAGAAGATTTTGCGTCCGTTCCTGAAGTTCTGTTTCGAAGTCCTGTTTTTTGAGGCGCAGCAGGCGCTCTGCCTCTTCGGTCCGTTCCACCCAGACAACGCTTGACTGATTGCCGGATAGGGGCACCAGCGCAAAAGGCCCCGCCGGCCTGTGGAATTCGGTGGAAACATTGCCGTGTGCGCGGGAATGGTTGATCAGGCAGGTGACGGCCGTTTGCCTGTAGGCATGAACCTTGTGGGCAATCCCGGCGATTTCGCGCACGGTGGATCGCCCGCCGTCCGCACCGACGATCAGGGCAGCCTGAAGGATGTTGCCGTCATCAAGTTCGGCCCGGACGCTGCCACCTTCGAGCGCATAGGTTTTCAGGTGGCTGGGCACGAATATCTTAACGGAGGGAATATCCTGTACCGTTTCGAAAAGCGCGGCGCGGAGATAGCTGTTCGGCATGTTGACGCCAAAGCTTTCGAGGCCGATATCTGGCGCTTCAAACTCAATCTGCACCGGCTCCAGCCGGTTCGAACTGTCGTCGATAATCCGCATGGCCTCAAGAGGTCCGCCGAATTCTGCGCACCGCTCCCATGCTCCGGTGGCGCGCAGGATATTGATCGATCCCTGCATCAGGGCGACCGTGCGTCCGGTGGGCTTTGCGTCCTTCATCGTCAGCGGAGGAGCTCTCTCGATCAGGGCGACTTCCATGCCGGCGTTTCCAAGCAGGCAGGCCAGCGTCGTACCGGCAATGCCGCCGCCTGTAACAATGACGTCGAAAGAATGACTTTTATCGCCGGCCATAGGTTCTGGCCTCTTCCGGCGTAATCAGCGTGCAGATATAGTTTTCACAGACCGGGACCGTCTTCGGGTTTGTGCATTCGCACACCGGCGCCGTTTTCTGATAGTTGCGGCATGTGCGGTCATAGACTTTCTCAAAATCGGCGTAAAAAAGGCTGTTGATTGCATCATAGCCACAACATTGATCGCACAGCGTTTCAACCAGAATGCATTCATCGTGACTGGAACAGGTCTTGAAGGTCACGGAAACTCTGGCTTTGTTTACCTGGAAAAACGGCTGTTCCTGCGCGGCGGGCTGCTCTTCCTGCGCGTTTGCCGGGAAAACAGGCAGGAGAAAAAGCCCGGCCAGAAGCAAAAGAGCATTGAAAGCGCGCATGATCGGCATATAGTTCCTCCTTAAACGCAAAGCCTCTTTATAGCTTATAGGGTAACCATGGCAAAAGTCGAGATATACACCAAACCTACCTGCCCATACTGTCTGAGGGCCAAGCAACTTCTGGATTCCAAAGGCGTTGAATTCACCGAATACAACATCGCCGGTGATGACGGTCTGCGCAGCAAAATGATCGAACGCGCCGACGGTCGCCATACGGTTCCGCAGGTTTTCATTGATGATAAGGGAATCGGCGGTTGCGACGATTTACATGCGCTGGAAAGAAAAGGGGAGTTAGATACTCTCCTGCAATAGCATCCCGGACCTGATCCGGGATCCAGTGAAAAGCGAACGGGGAAGCCATGCCTGACACATTCAAAGTTGCCTGCGCCCAAATGTGCAGCGGGCCGGTTATCGAAGATAATCTGAAGCAGGCAGAAACGCTGATCCGCGAGGCGGCTGGGCAGGGGGCGCAGTTTGTTCTGACGCCGGAAAATACCTGCCATATCCGGTTTCCGGCGGCCGAGAAGCTGAAAAGCGCATTGCCGGAGGAAACGCATCCTGCCGTTTCTTTTTTTTCTGGTCTGGCCCGGGAGCTGAATATCTGGTTATTGGCAGGGTCCCTGGGGATCAAGCAGGAAAACGGAATGCTGGCCAACAGGAGCTATCTTTTTGCCGATACCGGGGAAGCGGTCGCTACATACGACAAAATCCACATGTTCGATGTCGATCTGCCGACCGGGGAAAATCACCGTGAAAGCGAACAGGTGCAGGGCGGCACACGCGCCGTTCTTGCACAGACGCCGTGGGGCGGGCTGGGTATGACGATATGCTATGACCTGCGCTTTCCGCACCTCTACCGCGAGTTGGCGCAAAAGGGTGCGGCCATGCTGGCCGTGCCCGCGGCCTTCACGGTTCCCACCGGCAAGGCGCATTGGGAAACGCTCCTGCGGGCACGGGCGATTGAGAATGGTTGTTTTGTCTTCGCTCCGGCCCAGACAGGCGAGCATGAGGGCGGACGTCTGACCTATGGCCATTCACTGATCATCGATCCGTGGGGCCATGTTCTGGCTGATGCGGGGGAAGAGGTCGGCGTCATTACGGTGGACGTGAACCTTGAAGATATCGCCAAAGCACGTCATGCTATTCCTTCCTTGCAACATGACCGCGATTTTGACCTGCCATGACCGACAAGAAATTCAGCGATGAAACCCGCCTGACATATCTCGGGCGCGATCCTCAAAACCATTCGGGCACCGTCAACCCGCCCGTATATCACGCTTCAACAATTGTCTTTCCGTCCATGGAGGCTTTTGAAAACCGCAGGAAAAGCGGCTGCTACGTCTACGGACGGCGCGGCACACCGAACAGTGATGCGTTTGAGCAGGCTGTCGCAGAGATTGAAGGCGGCTTTGGAGCCGTGAGTTACCCGTCCGGCCTTGCAGCAATAGCGGGGCCGTTGCTGGCGTGTCTCAATGCCGGGGATCATTTGCTGATGGTCGATACGGCCTACGATCCGGCGCGGGAGATCTGCGATACGATCCTTGCCCGCTACGGCATTGAAACCGAATATTACGATCCGCGGATCGGGGCGGGGATCGAAAAGATGATCCGGAACAACACGAAGGTGATCTATATGGAATCGCCGGGTTCGGTAACCTTTGAAATCCAGGATGTTCCGGCCATCGTTGCAGCCGCGCAAAAACACGGTATCACCACCATACTGGATAACACATGGGCGGCGCCGGTGCTTTATAAGCCGCTGGCGCACGGGGTGAATATCTCGATCATTGCCGCCACCAAATATATCTGCGGCCATTCGGACGTATCGCTCGGCGTGGCCGTTTGCGATACGCAAGCGCTTTATAACAAGGTCTGGGGTTGCACCGGCGATCTCGGTATCTGCGCCGGGCCGGACGACCTCAATCTTGGCCTGCGAGGCTTGCGTACGGCAGCCGTCCGCATGAAAAAGCACGGCGAAAGCGCCTTAAAAATCGCGCAGTGGCTGGAAAATCGCCCTGAAGTATCCCGCGTCTTTTTCCCGGCCCTGCCGTCCGATCCGAACCATGAACTCTGGAAACGGGATTTCAGCGGCGTAAACGGTATCCTCAGCATGCTGCTGCCCAAAATGCCGAAAGAAAAGCTGCACGCCTTTATCGACGGGCTGGAACTGTTCGCTTTGGGGTATAGCTGGGGCGGCTACGAAAGCCTCATCATGCCGGAAAACATCAAGCCTTACCGCACCGCCGTACCGTGGACCGAAGAAGGCCACCTCATCCGCCTGCAAATCGGCCTTGAGAATACAGACGATCTCATCGCCGATCTTGAGGCTGGGTTTGCGCGGTTGGGAGCCGGGACTTAACAAGCCCTCTCCCCCGTGGGGAGAGGGTTGGGTGAGGGGCAAAAGAATTCTTTAGAGCGCGTTGCGTTTAGGTTTGCTCATTGCTTGCCATTTTCAGCCAGTCGAAAACCGAAACCGGGGGGACGCCTGTTCTTCCGTTTTTACCGCGAAGACGCGAAGAGGCGAAGGGGACGATGCAAAGGCGCCGCAGGCGCTATAAATAAACTTGGTGCCTTGGTGTCTTGGTGGTTCAAAAAAGAGTCCACCACCAAGACACCAAGGGTGTTATATGCGCTGGCGTGCGATTCCTTTTGTGATCTCTTCGCCCCTTCGCCTCTTCGCGGTAAAAAACCGTTCTTCCGGCAAAGAGTTCTGTGTTTGAATGCAAAGCGGCGTAACGTAATTGCAAAACGCTTTAGTCAATAAATATTGCCCTTCGGACTTTATTTCCCCCTCACCCGTCGCATTTCATGCTCCGACTTCTCCCCGCGGGGGATAGGGATTTCTACTTCTTCCCGGCGAGCAAACCGACATCAACCTCAAGCACGAGGGCCAGTGCTTTCAGGGCGCGGATCGAACCGTCTTTGCGGCCGGTTTCGATTTCGGTGAGGTAGGGGCGGGAAATCCCGGCGGCATCGGCGAGGTCTGGCTGCGTCAGATCGCGGTGTTTGCGGATGATTCTTATGGGGTGTCCGTGCCCGGCAGCGATATCGTCCATGACCGACTCCGGCAGCCCTTCCCCCGCATCATGCCCGGTCAGGGCGCGGTATTCGTGCAGCGGCAGGAGGATATAGGGTTTGCCCTCAATGTGAATGATGTTCTGGCTCATAGCGTGAGTGTATGCGACATTGTTGCTGATAGCAATATTATTTCACCGCGAAGACGCGAAGGTGCGAAGAATAGGAGTACACGAAGCGTGCAGTATATTTTTCACCACAGAGACCACAGAGCACACGGAGATTTCTCTGTGGTCTCTGTGTGCTCTGTGGTGAGATTAAAAATGCCTGCGGCGCTTTTCTTCGCACCTTCGCGTCTTCGCGGTGAAAATCAATCGTATATGTCTGCGGTTAAAGAGACAGGCCAACCATCGCCATAATATCCTCCGGCGTTTTGCCGCTTTCGCGCAGTTGCTGCAAGGAGATGCTTTTGTCGCGCTTGGCAAGGCGGTTGCCGTCTTCGTCCTGCACGAGTTTATGGTGATGCCATTCCGGCACGTTGAGGCCCAATAGTTCTTGCAATAACCTGTGCAGGTGAGATGCGTAGAACAAATCCTTCCCTCGGGTGACAAGGCTCACGCCCTGAAGATGATCGTCGACGGTGACGCTTAAATGATAGCTGGTCGGGATGTCCTTGCGCGCCAGCACGGCGTCGCCGAGAATTTCGGGCGTGGCGGTTTGCGCACCTTCTCCGCGGTCCACCCATGTCAGCGGCCCT
>CAZKGT010000133.1:0-5480 GCA_964552285.1 uncultured Pseudobdellovibrionaceae bacterium
TTGAATCACAACATGATTCCCACGTGAATCCCCGACTTTTGCAACAGGTCTAATGGAATAAGGGGCTATTTCCAACAGGCACCGGAGAACACAGGGATCTGCCGATTTTTGATGAAAAACGGGTACTAATAGATAACGGGTATGGAATTAGATAACGGGTATGGAATGCTGGTTCCGATTGATTTGACGGCCTCTCTTACCGTTGAGCAAGAGTTGTATTTTGGGTATCTGCCGATTCCCCGGCTATCAGGGTTTAAAGACGAATTATCGGGCGGAATTATTACGAATGCATTTCAGGTTGGCATTCTCGACCCTGCTGAAATCGAAAGAGATTGGCAACGTATAGAGTCTGAAAAAGATTTGCCTACAGCTCCGCTTTTGAAAATGACCGGGTTAATTGCATACGGTGACGGTTAGCATCAAAACCCAAAATGCTGGCGTTGTTCATGCCACAGGACCGGAAAGTCGTCCATCATTTCGGCGAGCTGGAGGGCTTTGGGCTGGCGGCCGTTCAGGATGGCGGTGGTGATGTCGGGGGCCAGTTCCGTCAGGCGGATGATTTTGCAGGCGTAGCCGCTGGGGACGCTCTCCCGCTCGGCCACGTCGCGGATGGAGCGGGCCTTGCCGGTTTCGATCATCTCCTGCCATGTGTGGGCGCGGACGACCGCCTTGATCAGGGCGTCGTCGAAATTGGCGTTGCGGCCGCTGATAATATCCTGCCCGTTCGGCGCGGTAATGATCTTGCGCTTGTGCCGTTTGCGGAAATCGACGGGAATTTCCAGTACCATCGGCTTGTGCATGTCCGGATCTTCGCCGTCCTTGAAGGTCAGTTCCGGCATCAGCTCGTGCAGCACAGAGGCAAGGCCGGGCGGATGAAAAACGATGACGAGCTTTGTCGGATGGACCGTCACTTTGTGGATCAGAAGGCTGACGATCCGTGCCTGTTCCGCTGGGAACAGATCCGCCCACATCGCATCGAAATTTTGCAGCATCGCCTTTACGTCCGGCAAAGCGATGGCAAGGTCTTCTTCGCTTTTCATGATCTGGCCCAGCCATTCGGTGTTGGTCAGGATCCGCCGCACGTAATCCAGAACGATATCTTCCAGCAGCGGCGCCGATATGGTTTTAAGCGGACATTCGCGGTATCCCTTTTTGACGGCCTGCGTACTGACGTAATAACGGTAGAGATTGTGCTTTTTGCGGGTAAAGGTCGGCGTCATGGAGTAGCCGTCAGGGTCTTCCAGCATGCCTTTGAGCAAATAAGGCCGGTCCTCGTGGGATTCCCGTTTGCGTTCCCGCAGGTTCGTTTTCAGGATCGTTTGTACCTGGTTCCAGAGCTTCATGTCGATGATCGCCATGTGCAGGCCGTCATAGATTTCGCCCTTGGCCTTGTGCTCGATCTTGCCGATATAAAGCTTGTTGTTCAAAATCTGGTAGATACTGGACTTGGTAAAATCCCGTGCCGGATAGGTCTTGCCGCGGCGGGACACCCTGACTTTCGTTTTGTAACCCTTGGCCTTCATCTCCCGGACAAGGCGCGTGGCCGAACTCGTCTTGGCAAAGCGCGTGAAGATGAAGCGCACGATCTCGGCTTCGGCCTCGTTGACCTCCAGTTTGCCGTCATGCGCGTCGTAGCCGAGCGGGATGGTCCCGCCCATCCACATGCCCTTTTTCTTGGACAGCGCGATTTTATCGCGGATGCGCTCCGAGGCGATTTGACGTCCGGCAGCGCGATAGCGAGGTCTTCCTCAGTTTTGAGGATCTGGCCGAGCCATTCGGTGTTGGTCAGGATCCGGCGCACGTAATCCAGAACGATATCCTCCAACAGCGGCGCCGATATAGTTGTAGGCGTTAAATCTTACAAACATGAGGCCTCCTTTCGCTAATATGGCGGACAGGTTTGCCTGCGAACGCCAGATAGTCCAGTCAATAGTGATGGGCCGGATTTGAACCGGCGTATGAGATCCGATCTACGGATGCGGTGTGATCGCGATAATCGTGATTTCTTTTTTGCCGGGGCCGTAAAACCAGAAAATCCGTCTCAGTCGACATCCTCATCGGTATATTGAGCACAGCTGCCGATGGCCCGTGCTTTTCCGGCGGCGGCCTGATCGAGTCCGGCTTTGACGGCTCTGAGCGCAACCGGGTTGTCGAACAGCCATTTTTCGCGGGCGGGGATCTCGATGAAAGGCTCCAGAACGATGCTGCCGTCTTCCATGCGCCGCGCACGGAAACTGCTGACTCCCTGAGCCAGTTTCCCTAAACTGATGCGGCCTTTCGAATCCGGCCTGAGGTGAATAACCTTCTTCAAATCGTACTCTCCTATTCTTGTTTTATGGTACCAAAATAGTGGGAGAATCTCAAAGTGGGAATACCATTGTTTCCCACCATAACAAAGAGGCATATAATACGCTGGGCTGTCATAACAGCGGAAACTACCCGAAAATTTTTAACCGGATGCCTTCTTCGTCGGCCTGGGCTGGATCCATAAAAGCATTCGTTTCGGTCAATTGCCGTCTGGCCGTTTCAAAGTCGTCCCAATCAATGCTCTGCGTGTATTTTTGCGCAAAATCCAATGTGCGGATCAGCGGATCCGGCATGCCGCTATGAGTCATCGCTTTCAGGCTTGAAAGATAATTGCTGCGGTAGATGGTGGGGATGATAATTTTCTGCTCGCCAGCTGCGACAAGTTCGGCGTTCATCATAATCCGGGCGGCGCGGCCGTTGCCGTCCGTGAAAGGATGAACTTCACTGACCAGAAACATCATAAAAATCGCTCTATGCAAGGGCGCATGAATCCCCTGATATATTTCAAACCCCTTTTCCAGTGTTCCTGCCACCATGTCCGGATCGACAAACTGCGTCATGCCAGCCTGGTTGCGGCGTGTTTTGAACTGGCCGGGATTTTTATCGGGGCGCAGCTCCATGAATGTGCCATGGCGCATTTTTATGAGGCGGAAGAAATCATCCGCATTTGTGGGAAGTCTGGCCATTCCTTCGTAATCCGAAACAACACGGAACGTGCCCAGAACGTCATGAGCGTCCTCCGGACGGTCATTCGGGATCTTTCCGCCGAAAACGATATCAATAGCCTCGTCGACTTCAAACTCGGTCCCTTCAATAAAATTGGAGAAATAGGCCTCGAAAAAAGAAAGGTTGGTCCTGGCCGTGTTGCTCATGACTTCGGCACTGCGGCGTGAAGGAGCCGTGTTGTTCAACGCTTCGAATAACTTTAAGAACAGATCCAGTCTCTGAGGATCATAAGGCGTGCCCTTCTTACGTGCCTGTCCGACATCGCTTTTCATCTTGGTTTCCCGCGTGCCCAGCAACGAGCCTATTAATTCGTCCAGCTTTTTGAACTCTTCCTCCAGGCCCAGCTTCGGCGCGATCTGCCGCGCTTCGTCCCGGATCTGGTTCACAGCCTCTTCGCCGCCTTGCCGGATAATCCTGTCCAGCCGTTCCTCGATCTCGGCTCTCGATAATGTTCGGGCCGCCGTGCCTTCCCGCGCCCTGGAGATCCGCATGTTTTCCAGCCAGGCTCGCGGCGTCGAAGATAACCGGACATCCCCTAAAAACGGCTTGTCAGCCGGCGTGGCCTCCGGTCCGGGCCGTGGCTTGAAAATTATGCCGGGAAGTCTGGTTTCCCTTTTTTTTGACGAGACGATAAAAACGGATCCGTCTGCGGCGGGCTTGTTTTCCAATGCCGTCCGGTCGGCGATAAGGGCATCGGGATAATAATCCTTGAGCAGGAAATACCAATTGCGCTTTACGATATCTTCGGCAGCCGCATCCATGTTCTTTGTATAAAGACGGCTGCCCAGCTTGCGGAGCTTGCCTTGCCGTACAGCCTGATTGACCAGCGCCGAAATATCGGTGCGGGAGACAAAAACTTCCGGCATGTCATCTAAAAAACTGGGCATTTAAACATCCTCTCCAAGTCCAATATATTTAATTTTAGAGGAATATAAAGAGAAAAACTTTAATTTTTGGGGATTATAGGCGAAAAATCTACAAAGTGAGCGGTCCGTTTTCCCGCCGGGACCGCTACCTTTAGACCGCAAGAAAAAAAGCCTTTCGCCATATTCCACGCAATGATATTATCAATTCCGGTAAAAACAGGCTGCGTTATAGACACAGTTTTTTTCTGTACGGCCTGCACAGCCATTTAGTCCATTTTTCTGCACATTCAGAGAAAACTACCCCGGAAGCCCCGCTGTCCGCGGGCTTTGCCGCCATGCGCAGGTTCGACACGCGCAGAGAACCCTGAAATCTCCCCGTACATCCCCTTTTTTCTCTGCCGGCCGTTTTGCCGCGTGTCGGGGGCGATAATAAGGAAAGTTATTAGCGACAGGTTGATATGGTTTTCGTCAAAAAAAATTAACGTATCGCCAAATTTGAGCACACAAGTTGACTAAATACATGTAGCGGATGAAATGGTTTATCCGCATAACAGAAAGATGACTATATGAAAAATAAAAAAACGGTTACGATTGCCGGCTCAAATTTTGAATTTCTGGGATTTACGGAACTGGATGGCAAACAGGGTTATAAGATCCGGGATGCTCAAGGCGAGATCGGCTTTATTGATGAAGAGACATTTAAGGATAGTCAATAATGAGAAAGCGACAGAGAGGTGTTTCACCTCTCTGTCGGCCGATAAAAGTTAAAGGGCGTTTTGGAGAATTTCAAAGCTGCCAAATATCGCGGTCCCGACATAGGCTTCCGAACATTTCTCACGTGCCGCAATATCTTTGAGAGTCATACCATCAAAATGTTCATCCCGCCAGATCACACCCTGGACGAGTTTCCTGAGTTTGTCTGGCGGCAGGTCGAAAATATCTTTCGGGCCGTCGGCCTCTATAACAACTGCGCCACGTTTTGCTTTTCCGGTCTTGTAGGGCATAGTGATATCGAACTCTTCCTCGCACCCGGTGATGCTCACATTCAGGTGTTTCGCGGCCAGTCCCGCAAAGCTTTTTGGCGTTAGACGTATAACGATCTGTTCAAGACTGATGGTTATCCTGCCCACGCATTTGCGGACCAGATCGCAAGCCGGGATGGTATCTTGGTGCTTCAGGACGTGTTCCAGTACAGGCCCGTCCTCTTCACCGCACAGCTTTCTGATATCACCACGGACAGCATTCTCGACCAGGGTTTCGATCTCGTGCGCTGGCAGCCGGGAAATCAGCCCGTTCGGGTGAGCGCGATACTGCAGGCTGTTTTGTGAAATGTAATAGCGGTATTGCCTGTCATGCCTTCTGGTGAAGGTCGGGCTGTACACGACGCCGTCCGGATCATAAATCAGGCCCTGCAGTATGTGCATTCCCTGCGTTTGCTTCGTGCGGGCAACACGCTGCTCGCCCAGCCTTTCCTGGGCGCGCTCCCATGTGGCCAGCGGAATAATGCCCTCGTGCAGGCCATCGTGTATTTCTCCCTTGTGGGATATCTTCCCGATATAGGCCGGGTTTTTCAGGATGGCA
>CAZKGT010000133.1:5490-6803 GCA_964552285.1 uncultured Pseudobdellovibrionaceae bacterium
GGCATAAAGCGCGCCGCGGGAAAAATGACAGCCACCATAAGACTGCCCCTTCTGCGAAACACGGACCGGACTTTTTATACCGTCATGTTCCAGTTCCCTTTTCAGATCCCGGACATTGCCGAGCTCCAGATAACGCTCGAAGATGTGCCGGGCTGTTTTGATTTCCTTTGGCTCTGCCATCAGCTGCCGGTTTTCGATCCGGTAACCAACCGGCGGCACCCCGCCCATCCACATGCCTTTGGCTTTGGAGGCAGAAATCTTGTCACGGATGCGTTCGCCAGCAACTTCGCGTTCAAACTGGGCGAAGGACAGCCGTTCCATCGCTTGCCAGTGATGTCGTTAGCGATCTTTGAGAGACTGCTGTAAGTCCTGCCATGGTATTCAAACCCGTCCGTCTTAACGATGACACTGTGTTTTTTGCCGTTGTGGGTCCTGACCAGTCTGGTACCGGGCCTGAGCCCTCCTCTTCTGTCGCCTTATCAGCAAGTTCGCAGATTTTATCATACACTTCAGGCTTGATTTTGGTATTGAAGGGAAACGTCCTGCCGGTTTTGGCTCGGCGGCGCCGGTCCCGGACGGGTGTAATGGCCTCAGCCCCCTGCCCCGCAATATTGCCGTTGCTGCGTGCCGGGGCCCGCCTTGAGGTAAAACCCGCCTGCTCGCTGATTTCCTCAATTTTACGGTTTATTTGCTCTTTGTCCTCGGCATCGTCTTCATCCTCAAAATCGAAGCTGAGTCTTGCACGGTCTTCCTGAATGGCCTCTGTATTCGACATGACTTTTTCCTCCCTTAAGCGGCCTGCGCTATGGTTTTACGTTTGGCATTGATACGGTTTACAATGGCGGCGGCCAGTTCGTAGGAATCGCGCTGCGTTTTCTGCAGGCCGCTGACATGATCTGCCGACAGATCGTAAAGCCCCCGGCCTGTCGAAAACATGGTTTTGAAGGCTTCACGTTCGATCAGCCGGCTTTCCAGCACCGGGATTTTGCTGTCAGAGAGCTGGCGCGCGATATCGGAAAAATTACGGGACATGATCGCTGCCGGCATTCTTGTAAACAGGATGGCAAAATCGATGGTGCGGTTAAAGCCTTTCTCGGTGCGCTTGATCAGCTTGATCGCTTCCGCGGCCTCATTCGCGTCCAGCATCGAGCCCTGAACCGGTATAATCACCAGATCGGCCTTGCTGATCGCGTATGTAACACGCATGTTCTTGGTACCCTCCAGATCGACCAGCACGGCCTTTGAGCTTTTCTGGGCGGCTTCGATATTCTCCAGTATGGTGTCCTCTGATTCATCGAACATCACATTGAGCA
>CAZKGT010000134.1:0-6579 GCA_964552285.1 uncultured Pseudobdellovibrionaceae bacterium
CTGAAAGTATGAATCAATTCACCGCCTTATCCCAGCTGTGTCCGGTAGTGTGAGAAAACAGTATGGTTGATGTTTGTCAGCGAGTTGGGTACTGGTAGATTATCAGGGTTACGGGTTTTTGTGGGTTGTGTGTTTTGGGAGAGAACTCAGTAGAATTTCGTCGGATTACTTATCCTTCGTCAAATCCTTTGACGAGGATTCTTTTTGCAACCTCGAAAAAGGACAGAAATGAGAAAGTTTCGGCGGAGGATGTGCGTGTCCTGTTTGATAGGGGGCTCAGGTTCAGAAGAATTAAAAGTGTTCTTGGCCTCAGTAGAGAAAATCTACTCCGTGCGCAGGCGGCAATTGCCGCGTTAGATCCTGAAGGGTATGAAAGACGCAATGGAACGCCGGTCCGGCGTTACAAAATTGCTATCGACGTCAATACAACGCCTACATTTGTTCCTTCTCTGTTCAGGGACTACGGGCCAATGGCCCACATTACTTATCTTGGCCATCAGCATGATAAGGATTTCCAGCTTTGGGAAATGCTTGCGAACGAATCGTATGATGCGATTATTACGCATGATCGCGCTATGGGGACGGAAGATGATTTGAGCCAGATTGCGTACGACAGGGTGGCTCATATCATGGAGTATTTGAGGGATAAAGAATGGCAATATGCTGTTGAGGTGAATAAGTTGCCACTGGTTATTCAGGTAAAGGCAGGTATGAGGGCGCGTGATATCACAAATGCGTTCAAGCGTTATCGTGCCCAGATACACGAGTTGATCGATAATCATCCCTGTCCATATATCTTAGTAAGTAATGGCGGGATCAGGATGGGGCCGAGTTATGCTGAAATATACCAAAAGCACTTTGGTCCCGTTGCAACCCGGGAAGATGCATGGGGAGATAAGTGGACAAAAAAAATTCTGATTTCCCGCTCCAGCCAGAAAAAGGCACTGAAGGAAGAAATTGAAGAGATAAGAAAATTGAACAGGCGGAATGCGGAGTTTTGCAAGATGATCAGAGATGGAATAATCAGTGTTACACGTTGCCATGTTTCGGAGGTGTCGGCAGGTTCTCACGTCAGGCAAGTTTATGGGCGGGCAGAAGGAAGTCATATTCCGGGTGCCGCACCGCCGCCAGTTACGCCAACTATAAAAAATCAATTCCCCTTGCCTCCCTGATGCCCTTTTTGCAGGCGGCGAGAAACAAAATTGCATAAAAGCTATGGGGGATAACCTTAATCATTGTGTCTTTTTCCGTTTTTGAGGTTAAAATGGGCACGTGAATCAGGATAGTCCGGTATTTTTTCATTTGGCGCAGCTATGGTGTGAGGCCAAGCATCATGGATAACAGGCAGATAATCATGAATTTTTCGGTTCCCCCCAGCGGGGATGACCTTAACGTTATTGCTGAAGATTCTCTGGAGAATTTTCCGGAAGAGCTGATGGAGTTCTGTGACGGGCTTGCCATCATTTTGGAAGAACTGCCTGATGAGGCGCTTGAGTCAGAACTTGACCTTGATGACCCTTACGAGCTTCTGGCTTTATATCGTAGCGGCAAGGAGATCTCGCCCGGCGTGGAGAAAAAGACGGCCAATGACGATGATGTCCTGATCTTGTTCCGTCGTCCGATTCTCGATCTCTGGATCGAAACAGGCGAAGACCTCAATGTGACGGTTCGTCAGGTGATGATCGAGGAGCTTGGCCGGAATTTCGAGTTTTCCGACGACGAGATCGAGGAAATGTCCCGCCGCCATTATCAGGGGATGTTGGGTTAGTCCTGTTGCACCCTGATGCTGTTGCCTATGTTTTGTGTAGTGCCGTCGCTATAGGTTACGCTGTTGACGTAGCCGTCGCTTCCGGTCGTCGATCCGACAATATTCTGATCCTAAACATCCGTAAATGTAATGCTTTGGATGTTGCCGCCGTAATTCTGTTGCGAGTCCTGCGTCAGTTGCGCAACCAGGCTGGGCGGCAGGGAGGATGAGGCGGAAACTGTGGGGTATCTGTTTCCATATCCTGCATTGTTGTTGTCTATAAAGGAGGTCATTTACCCGCCGTCATTCCTGAAATCGCCGGAGTCCATCAGGCTTGCCTGCAGGTTGGGGTAATAGTTGCCTGCATTCATTCCACCAACATTACAAGGCGGGACAAAGCAGGAAACCATTGGGCTTGTGTCAAGCGTGCCAAGTCCATCAAGCGGTCCCAGAAGCGAGGTAACGCTTGGGCCCAGAACGTTGTCCAGGGAACCTCCCGTCAGGTTCATTATGCCGCCGGTCAGGCTGTCAACAATGCCTGTCAGGCCGCCGCCGCCAAGTGAGAGATTATCCAGAGAAAGACTGTCAAGCGAGAGGCCGTCGCCACCGAAGATTGAACTGATGGAGTCAACAGCGCTGGTTACCACGTTACCAATGCTACCGAACAATCCGTTGGTAGCCAGAGAATCTCCGACAGTGTTAAACAAGTCGCCTCCAAGACCGGTCAGGCCGCCGACAGTGCTTCCGATTCCGCCGGTCAGACCGCTGATGCCGCCGCCGACAAGGTTGCCAAGCCCGGATGTCAGGCCGTTAATACCATTGCCGATTGTTCCGCCAATTCCGGAAAGGGCATCTCCGAAGGTTCCGCCGACAAGATCTCCAAGGCCGCCGGTCGCCCAGTTGACCGTATCACCTATGAGGTTGCCTCCTGTGCCGATCAGGCCGCCCACGGCATCCCCGATTGCGCCGCCGACACTGCCCACGATGTCGTTAAATGCGCCGCCTACGCCGCCAAGAAGGTTACCCGCCGCGCCTGAAGCGCCGCCTAAGAGCGATCCGGCTATGCCGTCCAGAGAAGTAAGGGGATTGTCAAAAAAGCCTGATGCGGCATCAATGGCGCCGCCCACGCCGCCAATAATACTGTCGACACCGCCGAGCAGGCCGCCGCCGATATTGCCGAGTGCGCTGCCAACGGAGCCGAGCGTGCCGCCAAGGGCATTGCCAACATTACCGACAACTCCACCCAGGGCGTCGCCGAGAACACTTCCTCCCAGCAGGCCGCCTGCGCCGCCGCTGCCCAGAATATCACTGCCGATTCCGCCGGAAAGGATATCGCTGCCTGTGCCGCCCAGCAGGCTGCCCGCGCCACCGCCCAGAGCATCAGAAAGGCTGCTTTGGAAGTTCAGGGCCGAGCCAAGGCCACCGGTACCGCCACCTGAAATGAATGAGTTAAGACCGCTTGTGCCGCCGCCGAGAATGTCTCCTCCTGCGCCGCCCATCAGGCTTCCGGCCCCCATGCCACCGAACATTCCGCCGCCGCCGGCACCTCCGCCACCGCATATATAATCATAGGGCGCCTTTAGGCTGCATTGTGCCCAGGCAGGGCCTGAAAACCCTAAAATAAGGAAGAAGGAAAAGATTAGGCTGGCTAGTCTCATGATTTCAAACTCTTTTCTAAAATGTTTCCGGCTCTACATCTATTTTAGATAAAAAATACATAAAATTGCGAATAGTCGGGTTTTGGTATTTTTTATCAATGGGATAGGTTGTTTTACGTATTCTTGGCGTTAGTTGGGTACGCAGCCGATTCCATCATACATACATCCGGGGTTTGTGCAGATGCCATCGGGAAAAGGTGGGAGCCGGGTTGCCGGTACGGGGGTAACTTTTTTGTAGAGCCTTTGAACCTGTATTCCCGCGGGGATAGGGCCGCTACAGAAATTGTGCATGAGGCGCTGCTGAACGGTCGGGAAGACGATGTTCTGCGTCAGGTTTTCAAACGGCGGATACCAGGGGGGATCGTCCTGAGCCAGCATCAGCAGGCCTGCCCAGCGGTTGTCCTTGACGCAGGGGTTCGGGAGTTGACGGGCATCCGGCAGAGAGGCGTACTGGGCAAAAGAGAAAAAGCCGTCATGGTCGTCTGTCATGAAATTCCAGCATTTTGCCTGACTCCAGACATAGGCCATGGCGTCGCACAGATAATATCCATGCGGGACATTGGCCGCTCCGCCGGCAGGGTCAAGCCGTCCACCGAGATAGGTGTGGTCAAAATTCATGAACAGGTAGTTTGTGAGCGTTGTGCCTGTTACCCGTTCGAGGGCGCTGTCTGTGGCCGTAACAGGGCGAAGGGGCCCCCAGTCCTGCCGTTCGCTCATGATGGGGGCGATATGGACGCCGGTGATTTTGTAGAACTGGTCAAAGCACATATATTCAAGGATGCTGTCCGGCTTGAAGACGTGGTTCTGGTTTTGCGTGATTTCCCTTTGCGACATCAGGGTGCTTCGGGCTTTGAAGGACTCCCAGAGCATGGGGTCGCAGGCGTCAGGCTGGAACTGCGCGTATACGGACGCACCAGAGGCGAGCGATATAATCATCGCAAGGAGCAGTGTCCAGATTGTGTGTTTTATTCTCATTGCGCCCCGTACCGGTCAAAACCACCTAATCATTATAAGCGGGCAGGGGCGGGGCTGTAAAATACTGATATCAGGACAGGCTTTTTTCCATGATCTCAGCCATCCTGCGGGCGAATCCTGTCGGGTCGGGGATCGGCTCCCCCTGAATGATTCTTGCCTGGTCGAGGAGGAGGGTGGCGGCGCTGCCGATTTCAGGCGAATTGCCGTCCATATCCGCCAGTTTTCTGATGAGCGGATGTTTGGGATTGATCTCCAGGATTCGCTTCGATTGCGGCTCGTATTTTTGCTGGATCTTCAGGACGCGCTCCATGTTCATGTCAATCTCGTTGTCCGCGGCCACGAGACAAACAGGAGAATCGGTTAGGCGCTGGGACAGGCGGACATTTCCGACTTCGTCCTGAAGCAGTCCGTAGAGCGTGGAAACGAGCGTGTTGATCCTGTCCTTGTTTTCCGTCCCATCCTCTTCGTCCGGATCGTTCTCGTTGGCGGCCTTGAACTTGCCGAGGTCAATCGATCCCTTGGTGACAGAGCGGAAAGGCGTGCTGTTATAATCGCTGCACATCTGAAGCCAGAAATCGTCGATCGTATCGGTAAAGAACAGCACCTCAAGGCCGCGGGCGCGGAAGCCTTCCAGTTGCGGGCTGTTTTTCAGGGATTCGGCGTTTTCGCCGCTGATGTAGTAGATGGCGTCCTGGCCTTCTTTCATGCGGGAGACATAGTCCTCCAGTGAGGTCAGCTTGTTTTCCTCATGTGTCGAGAAAAAGCGTGTAACCTTGAAAATCTCCGGGCGCAGTTCCTGGGCGTCGTAAAGCCCTTCCTTCAGGACAGAGCCGAACTGGTGCCAGAAGGTTTCGAAGGCGGGCGCGTCGTTTTTTGAAAGTTTGTCGAGATCTCCCAGTACCCGTTTGGCGACACCGCTGCGGATTTTGGAGATCACGGGATTGAATTGCAGGGTTTCGCGGCTGATATTGAGCGGCAGGTCCTGACTGTCGACGACGCCGCGCAGGAAGCGCAGCCACGGGTATATGAGCCCCTCGCATTGCTCCGTGATGAAAACGCGGCGGACATAGAGTTTTACGGCGTGCCTGCGGCTGGAATCGAACAGGTCCCATGGGCGCATCGACGGAATGTAGAGCAGGGCGGAATATTCGATGGTGCCTTCGGCTTTCCAGTGGGCCGTCAGGAGCGGCTCGTCATAACCCGAGGTTATATGCTTGTAGAATTCTTTATACTGGTCTTCGCTGACTTCCGTTTTCGGGCGCATCCAGATGGCGGTGACGGCGTTGACCGGCTCTTCCGAATCTTCACCCAGATAGATCGGCACGTTGATATGGTCGGAATAGCGCTGGATCACCAGTTTGATTTTGTCATCAACCAGGAAATCCGCCGCTTCGTCGCGGATATGCAGGATGATCGCCGTGCCGCGGTGGCCGTCGAGCATGGCGGCTTCTTCGTGTGTTGCCTTGCGGATGGAAAAGCCGGTGCGTCCGTCCGATTCCCAGTACCAGGCTTCGGCTTCGCCAGCGCGGCGGCTGATGACATGGGCCTTGTTAGCGACCATAAAACTTGCGTAAAAGCCAACGCCGAACTGGCCGATCAGGCTAAGTTTGTCTTTTTCGCCTTGCGCGGCGTGCATTTGCTCCATCAGGGAGGCTGTTCCGGACTTGGCGATGGTGCCGAGATTTTCCACCAGTTCGTCATGGTTCATGCCGATGCCGTTATCGACGATACTCAGTGTTCGGGTTTTGGTGTCTTTTGAGACGCGGATGCGGAAATCCGGGTCGTCTTTGGTCAGGTCCGGACTGGTGATGGCCTCGTAACGCAGTCGGTCGCAGGCGTCCGATGCATTGGAGATCAACTCGCGCAGGAAGACATCCTGATGCGAGTACAGGGCGTTTGCAACAATATCCAGCAGGCGCGAGACATCAGCACTGAAATTCAGGTTTTCCGTGGTCATGGGCTGAATATCGGCTTTTTGGCTGCATTTTTCAAGGGTAGAGCATTTCCGTATCCCAGCCGTCAGCCGTTTTTGTATAAACAAGACGGCGGTGGAGGCGGAATTCTTCCTGCAGCCAGAATTCTATTTTCTCCGGAGCAAGGCAGAAACCGGACCAGTATGGCGGTCTTGGAACGTCCTGGCCGGCGTATTTGTGCTCGTATTCGCGCAGGCGGGTTTCGAAGGCTTCGCGGCTTTCGACC
>CAZKGT010000135.1:0-6560 GCA_964552285.1 uncultured Pseudobdellovibrionaceae bacterium
GGCGACCACCTCGTCCGGGTTGACGCCCTTGTGCGGTTCCTTGCCGAAGAATTCTTTCACCGTTTCGATGATCTTCGGCATCCGGGTCATGCCACCGACCAGCACCACGTCGTCAATTTCGCTGGCTTTCAAGCCTGCATCCTTAAGGGCTGCCTTGCATGGATCGGTCGTGCGCTTGACCAGATCGTCAACGAGGCTTTCCAGTTTGGCGCGCGAGAGCTTGATATTGAGGTGCTTTGGCCCGGAAGCGTCCGCCGTGATAAAGGGCAGGTTTACTTCCGTATTGGTCGCGCTGGAGAGCTCAATCTTGGCTTTTTCTGCGGCCTCTTTCAGGCGCTGCAGGGCCAGTTTGTCTTCGCGCAGGTCGATGCTTTGCTCTTTTTTGAACTCGTCGGCGAGGTAGTCGATGATGCGCGCATCAAAGTCTTCACCGCCAAGGAACGTATCGCCGTTGGTGGATTTCACTTCGAAGACGCCATCGCCAATTTCTAGAATGGAGACGTCGAACGTACCGCCGCCAAGGTCGTAGACGGCGATGATTCCGGCTTTCTTTTTATCAAGGCCGTAGGCCAGCGCGGCGGCTGTCGGTTCGTTGATGATCCGCTCGACCTCAAGGCCGGCGATCTTACCGGCGTCCTTGGTGGCCTGACGCTGGGCGTCGTTAAAATAGGCCGGGACCGTGATGACGGCTTTGGTGATTTTTTCACCCAGATGGCTTTCGGCGGTCTCTTTCATCTTCTGAAGGACCATGGCCGAAATCTGGGACGGCGCCATTTTCTCGCCGTTTACCTCGACCCAGGCATCGCCGTTGTCGCCTTCGATAATCTTGAATGGCGCCGTTTTCTTCATTTCCTGGACTTCGGCGTCCTTGAAGCGGCGGCCGATCAGGCGCTTGAGACCGTAAAGCGTGGCTTCCGGGTTGGTGACGGCCTGGCGTTTGGCGGGCTGGCCGACCAGTCTTTCATCATCCTTGGTGAAAGCGACGATCGAAGGGGTGGTCCGGGCGCCTTCCGCGTTCTCGATAACGCGGGGCTCTTTACCGTCCATGACGGCGACGCAGGAGTTTGTTGTACCGAGATCGATACCGATGACTTTGCTCATTTTTTCCTCTCATTCGTTGGCAAATCCACTGGCAGCCCTCCAATAGGCACTGCCACAGTTCCCAAAGGTTCATTTACCTCAAGACTTAACAGGGGAAGGAATATATCACAGTCCAAGGCAAATGCCAGAGCGTAAGCACAGGAAATCTTCATGACGGAAGCATTTCTGTTTCTTACATAACTTTGTACGGGGGTTGGGGCGGTTTGGATCAGGAAAATCTTGACGGTGAGGCTATAAAGGCATAAAAAGAACAAACCATGAACAAAATAACATCCTACCCCATGGTGTCATCCCCGCGAAAGCGGGGATCTGGTTGTAATGTGCGCCCTGTTTATCAGATCCCCGCTTTCGCGGGGATGACACCTGTAGGGGAAAGGGTGAGGGGGTGGTGATGCCGGGCCGGGTGAAGGTTTTGTATCTGGATCTCAACAGTTTCTTTGCCAGTGTGGAGCAGGCGGAAAATGCGGCGCTGCGCGGCAAGCCTGTGGCTGTGGTGCCGGTGATGAGTGATACGACCTGCGCAATTGCGGCCAGTTACGAGGCCAAGGCTTACGGGGTGAAGACCGGTACGTCTATCTGGGAGGCGAAGAAGATGTGCCCGGGTTTGCAGAGTGTGCTGGCGCGCCATGATATTTACCGGGACTATCATGATGAGGTGCGCGCGGCGATGGAGTCTTGTGTTCCGGTGGATCGGGCGCATTCGATTGACGAGTTTTCGGCAACGCTGATCGGGCGGGAGCAGGAGCCGGAAAATGCGGTGGCCATCGCGAATGCGATTAAGGTCGAGGTATTTCGCCGTGTGGGGGAGGCGGTACGCTGTTCGATCGGGATTGCGCCGAGCCTCTTTCTGGCTAAGGTGGCAACGGAGATTGAGAAGCCGGACGGGCTGGTGGTGCTCCGGCCTGAGGATTTGCCGGAAAAGCTTTATTGCCTTGGTCTGCGTGATCTGCCGGGGATCGGGGCGCAGATGGAAAAGCGGCTGCACCGCGCCGGGGTCAGTACAATCCCGCAATTCTGGGCGCTTGCCCCCAAGCAGGCGCGCAAAATCTGGGGCAGCGTGGTGGGGGAGCGGTTCTGGTACAATTTGCGCGGTATCGATATCCCTTATGAAGAGCACGGTCATACGATGATCGGGCACAGCCGGGTGCTCGATCCGGCCCTGCGTCCGCCGGACAGGGCTTGGCTGATGGCGCGGCGGCTGACGGTGAAGGCGGCGGCAAGGCTGCGCCGTCAGGGGTTTTATGCGCGCTCTTTTGCTTTAAGTGTACGGACCACGTATGACAGGCGCTGGGGCGGGGAGCTGCGGTTTCCAGCGGCGCAGGACAATTTCACCTTTTTATGGGCGCTGGGGGAGATGTGGCCGGTGATGATAAAGGAGTGCCGCCCGCATTTGCTGAAGAAGGTGAGTGTCGTCCTGTCCGGGCTGATCGAGCCGGAGCAGGTGACGGATGATCTGTTCATTCAAAACACGCCGCGGCGCTGGCAAAATCTTTCCGTTGCGATGGATGAACTCAACAGGAAATACGGCTGCGATGCCATTCACGTCGGTGAAATCCCGCAAACCGAAACAGGCTATGTCGGTACCAAAATCGCGTTTACGCGGATACCGGATAAGGCGGAGTTCTGGGAGTAGGGACTGGACGGCATAAAGGCGAGGAGGTAAACAAAGGCGCATGTGGTGGAAGCCGGAAAATTTTGAGAAGAAACGGAATTACCTTGAAGGGCGTGCGGCGTTAATTCGTGCCGTTCGCGAGTGGTTTGACGCGCAAGGGTTTTTGGAAGTCGAAACGCCTGCGCTTCAGGTATGTCCGGTGATGGATGTTCATATTCTGGGAATTGAGACGCCAGTGCGGGGCGTGGACCGGGAACCGGAGAAAACGCTTTATCTGCATACCAGTCCGGAATTTGCGATGAAAAAGCTACTGGTGGCAGGCCTGCCAAAAATTTACCAGATTTGCCATGTTTACCGCGATGCCGAGGATTCCTGTCTGCATTCGCGCGAGTTCACGATGATTGAATGGTACCGGGCAGAGGCCGGGTATGAGGAGATTATGGGCGATTGCGAGGAGCTTGTGCGGTCCTGCGCCCGTACGCTGTCGGTAGAGGTACTGCGGCACAGGGATATGGTGTGTGATCCGTTTCAGAACTGGAGATGGCTATCGGTTTGTGAGGCTTTCGATGAGTATGCCGGGATTGATCTGGCGGCTTTTCTGGAGGATACGGATGGTTTTCGTGTGCGGGTGCGTGAAGCAGGGCTCCATGCTGCGGATGATGATTTCTGGGATGATCTTTTTTTTCGGGTGATGGCGGAAAAGATTGAACCGTTTCTGGGCGTAGGCGTTCCGGTGATTTTATATGACTACCCGGTTTGCATGGCCTCTCTTTCGCGCAGGAAACCGGATGATCCGCGTTTCGCCGAGCGGTTCGAGCTTTATATTTGCGGACTTGAAATCGGCAATGCATTTTCAGAGCTCACAAATGCGGATGAGCAGCGGCGGCGCTTTGCCGAGGAAATGGATTTAAAGGAGCAAATCTACGGCGACCGCTATCCGGTGGATGAAGACTTTCTGGCCGCGCTTGAGCACGGTATGCCGGAGAGTGGCGGGATCGCGGTTGGTATTGATCGTCTGGCGATGGTGTTTTCCGGGGCCGAGACGATTGATGAGGTTCTGTGGACGCCGGCACCCTGATTAACGCGTTTCCGTCTTTCTGCCCGCGATGCTGATCAGGACGGGGATGATCAGAAGGACAAGGGCCCATCTTGCATGGTTTGCCATCCACTCCATGGCCCAGTTCCATGTGCCGCCGATGCATTGGGACAGGTCCTGCGGGTTGATATATTCGGCGACGGCCACGCCGCCTGTGGCGCATTCGACGGCGACCGCCGAGCCGCCAACGGCAACGAACAGGGCAATGGCCGAGCCTCCCAGCGCCCAGAGGCCGAAGGCCGCGCCGCCGATAGAAACGGCGGCGACGGAAAGTCCCCCGACAGCCATGAGGAGGCCGAAAGCCAGCCCGCCGACGGAGAATATGCCACCGAAAGCCGCGCCGCCCATCGCAAACAAAACGCCGAATGCAATATCGCCAACGGCAATCCAGCCTTTTGCGATGCCGCGTTTAACGGCGCCGTCTTCGACATAGGTGGTCGCAATGTGGACGAGCGGGATGCCAAGGAGCTTTGTTTCCGAGACGTAATTCATCAGGCTTCCGTATCCAGCTGGTGGCCGTCTTCGGACGTATTGCCTTCCGTGTCCTTGGCCACCCCGACGCGGGCCGGGCGCAGCAGGCGGTCATTGATGATGTAACCGGGTTCGATCACCTGTATCACCGTGCCGGGATTTTTGCCGGGGACGGGCGCCTCGAACATCACTTCGTGATAGTTTGGGTTGAACAGCTCATCAATCGGGTCGAGTTTGCGGATGCCGTGCTTTTCGAACGCTTTCAGCATTTCGTTTTCGACGGCTTCGATCCCGGCGATCAGGCCGGCGATGCGTTCGTCAATCTCGCGCAGTTCCGGTGTGATGGATTCGATGGCGCGGCGGAAATTGTCGGCCACGTCCAGCAGGTCACGCGCGAAAGCCGTAACGGCGTAGCGGCCTGCATCCTCGCGGTCGCGCACGGCGCGTTTGCGGGTGTTATCGGCCTCGGCCAGAGCGCGCAGGGTCTGGTCTTTGGAGCGGGCCAGTTCTGCTTCCAGCGCGGCGATACGGGCCTGTACTTCGTCGGTTGCCGGGGCTTCTTCCTGCGGCGGGGCAGGTGGCTCCTGATAGCTATCCAGCGGTTCCGGCTCAAGGCCCGGGTCTTCGCCGGGTTGCTCTTCGGGTGTGTTCGGCTCGTCGTTTTGTTCCGGGTTTGTGTTGTTCGCTGTATTCATTACTCTCAAATTTCCAGTCGATATGTCTAAAGGCATATACATAGCGGCACAGGGGTATGTGCGTAAAGCCTGAAGGTTTACCGGGCGGTTACCCCTCCCAGTTTACCGAGAGCATGTCGTATCTTTGCGCCGTTGTTCTCGGACGAATGATATTATACCGCTCCGGCCTGATTTCAACATGGGTGTCATCCATGGAGATGTTGTAGTATTCGATACGGCTCAGGACACGGAAACGTATCTTTGTCAGGCCTTCCAGTTCTTCGCGCGTCAGCGGGATGTCGGCAATGGCGTACTGGCCGTCTTTGCATGAGCCGGGCTGGACAGGGTATCCCCTGACGTCGATATCGAGGTAAATCCCGTCGGATATTGCTTTTTCGTACTGGAAGGCGCCCATGTCGAAGCATCCGGATACGGGGTACTGGGAGGAAAGGCGCAGGAAAAGGTTTCCATCACCGTTACCCCTGTTCAGCGAAACCAGGATAGGCGCTTCAAGGACGAGGCCGGGTTCGCCTTGCTGGCTGCCGTATTCGGTGCGGCGGGATTCTTCCATCACGTAGTACGGGTGTTGATGCGTGTTACCGAGATCGACGTGAAAGCTCTGGATGCTGGGGTGCTGCGGCGAGGGATAGGGCCTTGTGTAATAAGGGTGGTCGTATGCGCCCTTGTGTTTGGGGTGGTATTGATAATCCGGATTGTAGGGAAAAAGGGTTTTTTGTTTCGTGTAGGCGAACAGATCCGGGTTTTCCATCATCAGCTTTGCGGTCAGGTCCGGGCGGGGGCCAAGGCCGCCTGTATAGCTGAACGCTTCCATCAATTTTTCCTCTGAAAGTCCGCCGCCGTCTTCCGCTATTGCGGCAGAAGATACGCAGGTCAGGCAAAAGAGAGCGCAAAGCCAGGCGGCCAGAAATTTTTTCAGCATTGTAAGGTTATCCTTTATCGGCATATTTCCCTTCATTAAATTTATTCGTTTGTGCTCCGGGGTGCAATGACCTTATCCGGGGCTTTATCTTGCCGCGTTCAAAAGACGCCCGACAACCTGCGAAGTGTAGTCGACGATCGGGATGATACGCCCGTAATTGAGCCGGGTCGGGCC
Source organism: uncultured Pseudobdellovibrionaceae bacterium (assembly GCA_964552285.1). Lineage (GTDB taxonomy): Bacteria > Pseudomonadota > Alphaproteobacteria > Micavibrionales > Micavibrionaceae > CAZKGT01. The sequence continues at coordinate 6,069 of CAZKGT010000135.1, forward strand.
GATAACGCCGATGGCGCCGATGATGGTATCTTCGGCGCTTTTGTATGGGGATATCACCATGGACCAGCCAGCGTGATCGAACATTTTGTTTTCGGTGCCGATGAAAATCTGGATGCCTTCGGCCCCGCGTGTGGACTCGAGGAGGCGTATCATTGTTTCCTGCTCTTCGAGCAATTCAAAGAGCTGGCGGGCCCGCTCCAGATCCTCGATGGCCTTGACGTCCTCAAGGAGTTTCGTGTGGCCGCGTACGATCAGGTGACCGTCCACACCCTGCGGGCCGGGCAATGCAATACCCCGGCGGACAAGGCCTGCGGCGATTTCGTCGAGCTGGCTGCGCCGTTCTTCCAGTTCGGTGATAATATTCTTATGCGCTTCGGCAAGCGTTTTTCCGGCCAGTTTTTCGGTCAGGTAGTTGGCGGCGCTGACGAGTGCGGAGGGCGGCAGATCGGCGGGCACTTCCATGACCCGGTTTTCCACGAGGCCGTCCTGCGT
>CAZKGT010000136.1:0-412 GCA_964552285.1 uncultured Pseudobdellovibrionaceae bacterium
GATTTCATGCTGGAGCTGCGCGGGCCTTACGCAAACAGCTTTACCGCCAAGGAGCGCGACGCCAGCCCCAATTCCTCCAACATACTGGTGCGCGCCGTCTGGGCGCTGGCGCAGGCCGCACAAAAAACACCGAATGTCCGGATCACACTGACCAAGAACATGCCGCTTGGCTCGGGTATCGGCGGCGGCTCTTCGGATGCGGCGGCGGCGCTTTGGGGACTGATGGAGCTATGGGATATTTCGCACCAGGCTCCCTGGCTGCCGGAGCTTATGCTCTCGCTTGGCGCGGATGTGCCGGTCTGCATGAAATGTGAGCCCGTAAGAATGCAGGGGATAGGCGAAATACTGGAGCCAGTCCCCGCCATGCCGGAGATCCCGGTGCCGATGACGGCGATGTCGAGGGGGGTATGTG
>CAZKGT010000136.1:422-6548 GCA_964552285.1 uncultured Pseudobdellovibrionaceae bacterium
GCCATGCCGGAGATCCCGGTCCTGCTGGTCAATCCGGGAAAGATGTGCAGCACGACGGAAGTGTTCGCCCGCTTTTCCCAAGACGACCGGCAACCTGCCGACATCCCGGAATTTGAGGATTTGGGCCAGATGATCGACTTTTTGCGCGGCACTGAAAACGTCCTGACAGAAGCCGCCATCCAGTCGGTCCCCGAGATTGAAGACGTTCTGGGTATTATGAACGGACAGACGGGCGCCCTGCTCACCCGGATGACGGGCTCGGGCGCGACCTGCTTTTCCCTGTTTGAAAATGAACTGCAGGCACTCGATGCCGCCGAGGAAATTACGCGCGCTCACCCGAACTGGTGGGTGCGTTCAGGCTGGATCAACCGGCCAGAGCGGTATTAGAGCATTTTCTGTATAGAGAGAATTTCGTTCGCTTCGTCATCTCCGCGGGGATGACGCCGAAGAATGTTTGTTTATGCATTCATAATGGTTAGAAGCGCCCTGAGCGCTCAGTGATCACGAGAACCCTGTCCAAGATCCTCCGGGCCTTCCGTATCCTGTGCCAGCATGTGAATCAGCAGTTCTTCGCTCGCCTGTCCGCTGCGCGGCAGGCCGTGCATGGCCTCATAGGAGCGAATAGCGTCGGCCGTAACCGGGCCGCTGACACCGTCTGCCGGTCCCGGATAAAGCCCGAGAGCCATGAGTTGTTCCTGGATCTGGGAGACAATGACCTGATCGAGCGACATGGACGCGCTGTCCGGCGCCAGATCCATACCGGCAATCGGTACGCTCTCCTGCGGGGCCGAAACGACACGGCTGCGCGCGTCTTCCATCGTACGCATCCGGTCGACCAGTTTGTTGACCTCCTCAACGTCAATTTCCAGCGCCGAAGCCAGTTGTTCCAGCGCCGCGCGGCCTTCCGGGCTGCCCCAGTCAGCGGCGGTCTTGTACCAGAGCAATGCCTCATCCGGGCGTGCCTCGCCCAGCAGGCCGTTTTCATGGATCAGGCCAAGATTATAGGCCGCCTCGACAATCTGCTGGTTGGCGGCTGCCTCAAAATAAGCCGCGGCCTGCTCGGCATCATACGGAACGCCGATGCCCTCGATATAGGCAATCCCCAGATTGTACTGGGCTTCCGGATGGCCGAGGTCGGCTGATGCCTTGTACCATTTGATGGCTTCTTCCAGATCCTGCCCGACGCCAAGCCCCTGATGATAGAGAACGCCGAGATTATAGCGCGCATTGGCAACCCCCTGTTCGCCTGCCTTGCGGAACCAGTAGGCCGCACGCTCGTAATTCTGGCGGACGCCGCCATGACCGGCCGTATAGATCGCGGCCAGGTCGTGCTGGGCCTCTGCCGAACCGTTAAAGGCTTTGGTTTCTATCTGGCGGATCATCTCCGGCAGGTCTGCATCCGGTTCAATCGAGGGACGGGCGCTGGCCGAAACTTTGGACGGCGGGGCGGTATAAGCCGCCTTTACCGGCGCGGCCTCTTCCTGCGCGGGCGCTTCCTGTGCTACGGCAGCGACTTCCTCGACAGGGGCCTCGATAACATCGACCACGTCGCTGGTGGCCGGCTCGATCCGGTTCAGCTGTGCCGCAAGCGCATCCGGATCGGATTCCATCGCGGCGATCAGCTGTTCCTCATCATTGAAATCAAGCAGCTCTTCCGGGGAAACCGCTTCCACCGTTGCAGCCGTTTCCATCTCTTCAGCAAAATTCTTTTCGAGGATGTCTTCAATCTCATTCGGGATTTGTGCCCGGCTGACAGAAGCCTGCTCCGTTTCCTGTGCAGGCGTCGCCTTGCCTGTCACGTCGTTATCAACCTGCGCCAGAACCGCTTCCCTGGTCGATGCGCCGTCAGGACCCGTAATCCGTATCGGATTCTGCCGCAATTCACCGCTTAACAGCCAGCCGGCCAGAAATACGGCCACCAGCATTGCCGCCGTGCCAACCGCGCGCGGGCGCCCGACATTCTCCCACAGGCTTTTTTTGTCTTCCTGCCTTTGCGCCGCCGGCTTTTCCTTCGCATCCTCAATGACCGGCGTATGCGGCAGGCCCGCCTGAACGGCGGCACTCTGGTCGGTCAGGAGCACCAGCGCCTTGGCGCGCAGGGCGTCCTGCGTTTCGATCACCGCCTCCTCGAGCCGCTCCATCTTGCGCACCATGCGTGCGCGGTCCTGCGTGATCTTTTCGAGCCTGCGGTCAAGGCGTTTTTGCAGCGTTATGGTTTCGTCGAGCTTTTCCTCCAGCCGGGAAGCCGAAGCCTCGGCGTTGATCAAACGCTCCGATGCGTTCGTCTGGGATTCCGAGGCCTTTGTCAGTTTTTGAATGTGCTCTTTTTGCGCCTTTTCAATCAGCGCCTGCCGTTTCAGAAGTTCGGCCTCAAGGCGCTCATATCGGGAAATCTTGTTTTCAAGATTGAGATAGGCGTTTTCGCCCTTGGTGGACTTATCCTCCACATCGCCAACGATCTTGCGGAACTCGCGGATTTCGTCCCAAAGCTCTTCGCGCTCTTCCTCGTTGCGCTTCAGCCGTTCGCTGATCTGGCCCAGAAGCGCGACGATCTGGACCTGCGTCTGCGCCGGTGCCGGAATTCTGCGCGAACGAATTTCCTCGACGCCTGCTTCAACGCCGGTATCGTTGCCCGCTTCGCTATCGGCGTCGAAATAAATCCGGCCGCTGGATGTGCGTTTGATCCCCATCCCGTATCCCCATTTGTCCTCGTGAAGTGAATCGAATATATAGATTTTGGAAAATATGGCCAAGGGGAATTTTGCGGCGCACCGGAAAAGCTTTGGATAATTTCCGTCCAAACCCCCTTGCGCTTTGCCGCAAACTCGATTAGGTTTTGACGCCGTTTAGATCAGGCCATGCAGTTGGGGTGTAGCCAAGCGGTAAGGCAGCGGTTTTTGGTATCGCCATGCGGAGGTTCGAATCCTCCCACCCCAGCCATTCATCTGTTTTCGAACCCTCTCTATTCCTGCAACAACTACTGCAAAAGGCCAGAATATCTGAGGTCTCGCAGCCTATTTCTGTCCACCTCGGGGCGGGATATTCTCCCCAATATCCGGCCAAATTCTCTCTCTCCGCCCGTTTTTCTCTCCAGCCTGTCCACTTCGGGCTTTCAAACAGGACAAACAAGAATGGCTGATTTCCGGTGTTTTGCAAGGATGGCAAAAAACACTGGTTTGAAGTCGGTGTGCCTACCAACAGAGAGGAGAAACAAACTTAAGCAGCGAAGCCTAAAGCCTGCCTCTGCTCGTCCCAATCATTTGGAATCTGAGATGTCATAAGGGTTTTGAGCTGCAGGGACTGCGGTTGCCGTCCGTTGACGATGGCGGTTGTGATATCCGGCGCAAGGTCGGTGAGTTGCATGACATTTGCGACATAGCTGCTGGGGAGTTTTTCCTGATCGGCCAATTCGCGGATGGAGCGGACATCTCCGTTATCCAGCATGTCCTGCCACTCATGGGCGCGGACAACGGCTTTAAGCAAGGCATTGTCAAATTTTGGCTGTCTTGCGGTGACCAGATCCTCTCCGTTTGGTGCGGTAATGATTTTACGTTTGTGCCGTTTTTTGAAATCGATGGGAATTTCCAAAATCATAGGCTCATGCATATTCGGGTTTTGAACGTTTTTAATGGTTAGCTCCGGCAAAAGCTCGTGCAGTACCGAAGCCATTCCAGGCGGATGAAACTCAATAATCAGCTTGTTCGGATGTACGGCAATCTTATGAATGATCAGCTGGACAATGCGGGCTTGCTCGGCGGGAAACAGCTCTTCCCAGACAACGCCGAAGTTTTTCAGCGCCGCCGTCACATCGTGCATGCTGATCTTTTCATTCGGATGCGAGACCAACATCCGGTTGACCCATTCCGTACTGGTTAAAACGCGGCGCGTCTGATCGAGCACCACCTCCTCAAGCAAAGGCGCAGAGATTGTCTTGAGCGGACAAACGCTATAGCTTTTTTTCACCGCCTGAATGCTGACGTAATAACGGTATTTCTTGTTCTTTTTCTTTGTGGTCGAAGGCGTGATGGCGTAACCGTCGGGATCCTGCAAAATACCTTTCAGCAAAAATGGCCTTTCACCTGGATCAAGGCTGATTTTGGCGCGGGTGTTGCCGGAGAGTATCGCTTGCGCCTGATTCCAGTGCTTCATATTAATGATGGCTTTGTGCAAGCCTTCATAAACCTTATCTTTTTCCTTATGCTCGATTTTGCCGATATAGAGCTTGTTATTCAAAATCTGATACAGGCTGGATTTGGTAAAATCCTTGGCCGGATAATATGTGCCGCGCCGTGATTTTCTGGCTTTGGTCTGGTAGCCGTGGCTTTTCAGATCCTTGACCACTTCTGTCGCGGATCCGGTTTTGATAAATTCATCAAAAATATGCTGGACGATTTTTGCCTCATCCTCGTTAACCGAGAGTTTGCCCTCCTCGGCATCATAACCCAATGGAATCGTGCCGCCCATCCACATGCCCTTTTCTTTGGAGAGAGCAATCTTGTCCTTGATCCGTTCGGACGCTATCTCGCGTTCAAACTGCGCGAAGGATTGCAAAACATTTAAAACAAGCCGTCCCATGGCTGTATCGGTGTTCAGGTCTTGCGTAACAGATACAAACGATACGTTGTGTTCATCAAAAAACTTGATCATGCCGAGGAAGTCAAACATGGAGCGCGAAAGCCGGTCGATCTTATAGACAACGACCACGTCAACTTTTCCTGCCCTGATATCTTCCATCATTCTCTGCAGCGCGGCACGCTCCATTGTGCCGCCGGAAATGCCGCCATCATCGTAATGACCTGGCAGCATTTTCCAGTTTTCATGTGCTTTGACTTTGATGTAGTTTTCGCAGGCGTCACGCTGCGCATCGAGAGAGTTGTATTCCTTTTCCAGACCGTTTTCACTGGATTTTCTGGTGTAAATGGCACAGTTTTTTCTTATCAGCTTGCTCATGCCTTCAGTCCAAAGAATTTAGGCCCCGACCAACGTGTTCCGGTAATCAGCCGCGCGATCTCTGAAAGACTGCGATATTTGCAGCCGCGATATTCAAATCCGTCCTCCAAAACCATAACGCGGTGTTCTTCGCCGTCATGCTCCCGCACAAACTGCGTTCCGACAGGCGGCATGCCTGTTTTTTTCTTTGATCCCAGCGATGGGTTTTTCTGTAGTTTTTTGAGGCGAGCTTTTGTATCTTCCGATAAACCGCCATAGGTCATTTCCTGAATGCGCCAGGCCAGTTTACGGATCATATAGGTTTTGTTCTTGTTTGCGGGAGGTGTATCAAAAACATTGTTCCACATGACCTCCAGTTCTTGTATCTGCATATCAGGCAGGGCTGATATTTGCGCTAACGCACTGTTTTTCATGCTTTATTCCTCTTATTCTTATAAGGACATGAACGCTTGCCGCCACGTTGAAGTCCAGTCAAATATTCATTTAAACTGCTGTTCCCACTGCGTTTTTTGAGCCGCACAACTGCGCGCATCATAATCTCCGCCACTTCATCGAGGCGCTCTTCCGTGCTCATCATGTGCGGGGGTGTCCGCAGCGAGGATCCTGACGGCATCTCTTCCATGGGCGAAGAGAAAGGTGATGACAAGGAATTTGAAATGGGATCGGGCGCTATTCTCGACCTGCTGCCGTATGAAAGCATAGAGATTGCTGATCCAAAGCGGCCAAACCAGGCGTTCGATGGGTTTGTTTTGGCCATTATGCGGCAAGTCGGCGTGGCTTTGGAGATTCCGTTCGAGCTGCTGGTTAAACATTTCACCGCCAGTTATTCCGCAGCGCAGGCTGCATTGCTGGAGGCGTGGAAGTTTTTCAAATCACGCCGCGAGTGGGCGGCGGCTGTTTTCTGCCAGCCCGTTTATGAAGCCGTCATCACCGAAGCCGTGGCGCGTGGATATTTAAAAGCTCCTGGCTTTTTCTCTGATCCTTTGATCCGACAAGCCTATCTGGGTGCGGAATGGATCGGGCCACCGCGCGGCCAGATCGACCAGCTCAAAGAAGGCCGTGCAGCCAGAGAGCGGGTGGAGATGGGAATTTCCACGCTGGCCGAGGAAACAGCCGGACTGACTGGCGGTGATTGGGAGCGCAAACACGCCCAGCGCGCCAAAGAGCACAAAATGC
>CAZKGT010000137.1:0-6536 GCA_964552285.1 uncultured Pseudobdellovibrionaceae bacterium
CGCCGATGATCACCAGCAGCAGCTCCTGCTTGGTCATCAGGGCCAGACTTCCCAGACCGAAAACGAATCAACACGCTAATTGGCGGAGGTTTAAAGAAAATGTCATCACAAGTCATTCTACTGGAGCGCATTGAAAAGCTCGGCAATATGGGTGAGGTCGTCAAGGTCCGCCCGGGCTATGCGCGCAACTACCTTCTGCCGCAGAAAAAAGCCCTGCGCGCGACGAAGGAAAACATCGCTTACTTTGAAGCACAGCGTAAGCATCTCGAAGCCGAGAACGACAAGCGCCGCGCCGAAGCCGAAAAGCTTGCCAAGAAGCTGGAAGGCACCAAGGTTGCGATCATCCGCCAGGCTTCCGAAAGCGGCCAGCTATACGGTTCCGTGACCTCGCGCGATATCGCGGAGGAAATCTCGGGCGCAACGGATGTGAAGATCGAACGCCATATGGTGGTCCTGAACCAGAACTTCAAGACCATCGGTCTGTTCCCGGTTCCCGTCCGCCTGCACCCGGAAGTATCGGTCGATGTAACGGTTAACGTTGCCCGCACAGCCGACGAAGCCGAAACACAGGCCAAGACAGGCAAGGCCCTGATTGCCGATCTCGACCAGCAGGAAGAAGCTCCGGCTGAAGAGGAAACGCAGGCCGATACGAACCTTGAAGAAGTTCTGGAGGAAAGCGCCCTGGAAGCCGAAAAGGAAAAACAGGCCGCCGCCGATGCAAAGGCTGAAGAAGACGCTGCCAAAGCCGCCAAGGCCGAAGCCAAAAAGGCCGAGAAGGAAACCAGGGCCGCCGCCGAAACTGCCGAGGCCGAAGCTGCCGAAACAGAAGAAACAGCGGAAGAGGCTCCTGAAAGCGAAGGTGATGCTGAAGAGGAAAAAGCCTGATTTCAGCCCTTATACCCAATTCTTCAAAAGCCTGCCCGACAACGGCAGGCTTTTTTTATCCCTGCATGCCCTGCTGTGAAAAATTATGTTTTATACCCGTGTTCCACAGGGTGGGCCTATAGCGGCGAATCCAGCACCCTGCTATGCTGCGATTCATGGTTACGGAACTTGCAACACAACAGGCGCCTGCCGGACAGCAGGACGATGAAGGCGCGCGTTATCGCATTCTGCCCCACAATCTGGAGGCAGAACAGGGTTTGATCGGGGCGTTGCTGGTTGATAACCGGGCGCTGGAGAAGGTTGGCGATTTCCTGCGGTCCGAGCATTTCTTCATGCCCGCGCACCAGCGGATTTATGATGCCATCCTGAAGCTGATCGACCGGGGGCAAACGGCTTCGCCCGTGACCCTGAAAGGGTATTTCGAGCAGGATTCGGACCTCTCGCACGTGGGCGGGGCGGAGTATCTGGCCGATCTGGCGGCCAGCGTCGTGACCGTTATCAATGCCCATGATTACGGACGGACGATCTATGACCTGCACCTGCGGCGCGAATTGATCACGCTCGGCGGCGACATGGTCAACGATTCCTACAACCAGCATATCGAGGCAGAGGCCGTGCAGGTGATCGAGCAGGCGGAAAGCCGCCTGTTCTCACTGGCTGAAACAGGGCAAGTGCGCGGCGGATTTACAACCCTGCGCGATTCGGTGGTGACCGCCATTGAGATTGCAGAACATGCCTACAAAACGGAAGGCCATGTCACCGGCGTGCCCACAGCCCTTCGGGATCTTGATGCCAAGCTCGGGGGCCTGCACCCGTCCGACCTTCTCATTCTGGCCGCCCGGCCTTCGATGGGAAAGACGGCGCTTGCCACCAATATCGCCTTTAACGCTGCCAACAAATATGCGGAAAGCGGCGGCAAGGAAGGGGCGATCGTCGGGTTTTTCTCGCTGGAGATGTCGTCGGACCAGCTCGCCACGCGTATTCTGGCCGACCAGTCCGGCATTTCGGGCGACCTGATCCGTAAGGGCCAGATCAAGGAAAATGATTTCCAGCGCTTTGTGGCCGCCAGCCAGAAGCTGAGCCAGGTGCCGCTTTATATCGACGATACGCCCGCTCTGACCATCGGGGCGATCCGCACCAGGGCGAGACGTCTGAAGCGCCAGCACGGGCTTGGGATGCTGGTTGTTGACTATCTGCAACTGCTTCAGGGCTCCGGCTCCCGCCAGTCGGAAACGAACCGGGTGCTGGAGATTTCAGAAATTACCCGGGGCCTTAAGGCCATCGCCAAGGAACTGGAGATTCCGGTGGTCGCGCTTTCGCAGCTCTCGCGGGCGGTGGAATCGCGGGAGGACAAGCGCCCGCAGCTTTCGGATTTGCGGGAATCGGGCTCAATTGAACAAGATGCTGATGTGGTGATGTTTATCTACCGCGAGGAATATTACCTGTCCCGCGAAGAACCCTCGCAAAAGGTCAGCGAGGGCGACGAGAAATATTTTGAGCGCCATGAAAGCTGGGCACGGCGGCTTCAGGAGAGCGCCAACGTTGCCGAAGTGATTGTTGCCAAGCAGCGGCACGGGCCGATCGGACCGGTGAAGCTCTATTTCGACCCGAACCTGACACGGTTTGGTGATCTCGACAGGACGTATAGTTAATTCCCTGTTTCGACTAGACACTGATTCCCACCATCGTCGTCATTCCCGCCTTCGCGGGGATGACAGTATCTAATTTGTATCCTGTCACCGAAATAGGGCTATCGTCCGCGCAGGACGTGGAAGAAGACATATTGATCCGGTGCGGACGGGCAAACGTCTTCGGACTGGTGGAAACAGCCTGTCTTCATACGCTCCAGCTTGCCGCCCGTATCGCGGATCATGTAGCCGTCATGCAGGATTCCGGTAAATTTTTCACTGTACTCATAGCCGCAGCCGAGATTTTTGGGCGGCTCGCCTTCATGCATCGGAATGTGGATGGCGCGGTTGATCTCCTGGCACAATTCTTTTCGTAAGTAGGGGAGCATAACAATCAGCTCCTCGGAAGGACTGCCATCCTGATTGCAGGGAATGGTGCCCTGCGAGGGGATACCCCACACGCAGGTGTTGGCCGGAAAGACCCATTCGCCAAAACCGTTCTGAAAGGCGTGGAACTGGTCGAGCCAGCGCTCGTCCGGCTCGCGGTAGGCCACACCGCCGCCCTGCGGGTGGAACAGCTTGCACTTGCCTTCGTAACAGGACGGGTTTTCGTAGCCTTCGGCATAGGGGTTTTCAAAACTGACCTGGTCGATGGAAACGCCCATCGTCGCCAGCATCCGCATAATGCCGGTTTCCGTCATGATGGCGAACTGCATGATCTGGGAGGAAGCAAGTTCGGACTGGTTCTTGCCAAGCTCCTGCGCGCGCTTGTTCTTTTCCTCCGGCGAGGTTACCACAAAGGCCAGCGCCGCAAAAAGGATCGTCGAGACAAAGGCCAGAATCCGCGAACTGCCGCGCTCCGGGTACCTCACTCCCCTGCCTGCCTTTTCCATCGTCACCGGTTTATTCTATCCACGCTTTATCAACAAAAAAGCATCCCGTGCGGGATGCTCTCTATTATACGCCGATTTTGATAAACGTCTGTAAAGATTTGGCGCTCCGGCGTCAGGCCCCCATAATCATACCTATATTGGGATCCCTTGGCCCCTGGGTGCCTTCAACGCCATAAACTGCGCCTGTGGAATATCCCTCAGCACCGACACCCAAACAAGCATTGATCGGATTCTGGTCAAATTTTTGTCCACAAACGGCCGTCAGATCAATTTTCGTGCTGGCAAATTCTGTTCCGTGACCCGTCACTTCGGAAAGATCGTGCTGGCCGCCCAGAAGCTGTATACCATCCCTAGGATCAGTCGGCTCGTCAGGCACTATATATGGTAGTGTTTGTCTAAGACTATCGGGATCTACCCCCTCACCATCAGGGGGGATTATATCCGGTAGTGTTTGCGCAATCGGATATTCGCCGTCACTTTTCCAAACTCCTCCATCAATAAAGCTTCCGCCTTCCTCTAAACTATTGCCCGCAATATCATTAGGACCAACCCTGCCTTCTAATGTGCTTGTTTCAGTGCCATCCTTCATCCGTGCTAACGTTTCAGGGCCCAGCTCTCTTATTTTCTGTGCTATACCATCGTTCTGCATCCCGGCAGGTTCGCGTTTCACTTCTTCCCAAGTATCACCGATACGGTCTGCCAGCCTGGACTCTCCTGCCGCCACTAACTCCTCTTGAAGCTTTTGTATTGCTGAATCCGGCGAGGCTTCAATGCCGTCTATGTTAACGCCCTTGGCAACCCTGGCATATTCCTGCAACCTGCCCTTCAAATCATCGGGCGACAGCGCCTTCATTTCATCTATTGCCCTGCGTTGTTCCGCAGAAACGGACGCACCAGCGGTATCGGCTCCCGCTTCATCCATGATTCGAAAAGACGGTTCGTCCGCTGCACGAATTTCCATGCCGTCATTTGAAGCGCCTTCGTGGACATCAATACGATCCTTCGCCACGGGATCTGTACCAACCCCACCGTCAATCACAGGCTTTTCCTGCACAGCATCGGCGATCTGTGGCTTTGGTTCCGGAGGTCCGATTTCAGGCTTTGCATCCTGAACCGTGGCGGCGGGTTTTTCCTTGCATTGCGCGCATTCATATTGCGCGTCTGAGTAGGCGTTATTATCCACCCACTCAAGTGCAGCCCGCTGTTCAGCCGAAATACTTCCATCTTGTTCCAGTTGATCCAAGGCCTGTTCATCAAGCGTGGCACTTCCTGTTTTTGCTTCGAGAAATTCCGACAGAGCCTGACTGCTGCCCGAACCGAACATGTCATCGTCACCACCGGGACTAAGAAGTTTTTGCTCAATCAGAAGTCGTTGCACAATAGCCGCGCGCCCGTTGGATTGGGCGTTATCTTCGGCCTTCTGGAAGGCAAAACAATCTGATGTAATATCTTTTGGACCAGCCATTTCTTATTCCCTTTATACCCGTGCCGTTTCGTTGCTTACATTCTTATTGAAAATGGTTTATATTCCGTTACGACGATGTATTAATTTTACGAAAATGCGGTGCTGCGGTGCAAATTTCAGAAGAAAAATTATATAAAGACACTGAAATAAAAACATTAAATAAGAAATCTGCCAGTGGGGCGCTCAACATAAATCTGGGCGCTTTGACCGCAAATTTCAGGCTGTTTCATCACACGGCCGGGCCGGCCTGTAAAATCGCCGGCATTGTGAAGGCGGATGCCTATGGGCTGGGCCTCGAGCCGGTTGCAAAAAGGCTCTGGCAGGAGGGATGCCGGACGTTTTTTACCGCAACGCCCGATGAAGCCGTGTCTTTACGCGGGATCCTGCCGGGCGCCGAAATCGCCGTGCTGAACGGTTATGTGCATGGCGCGCAGGATGCTTACCTCTCCCATGCGCTGATGCCGGTTCTGAACAGTCTGGACGATATTGGCCGCTGGGCCGAAGGGCCGCGCGGGCCTGCCCTGCTGCATTTTGACACGGGCATGAACCGCCTCGGGTTGGGCGCGGATGAAACGGACGTTCTGCTGCAAGAGCCTGAGCGAATCAAGAGCTTTCCTTTAAAAGCGATTATGAGCCATTTTGCCTGCGCCGACGCGCCGGATAACCCGATGAATGCGGAGCAGTTCCGGCGCTTCCAGCGTATCGGCGCATTGTTCCCGAATACGCCGAAATCCATTGCCAACTCGGGCGGGCTGTTCGGCAATAAAGCCTGGCATCTCGATATGGCGCGCCCCGGCATTGCCCTGTATGGCGGAAACCCGGTTCCGGGCAGGCCCAACCCCGTTCAGCCGGTCGTAAGGCTCGATGTGCCGGTATTGCAGGTCCGGAATGTTAAAAAAGGCGAAAGCATCGGATACGGCGCCACGCATAGTTTTTCGGAGGACACGACCGCGGCAACCGTTTCGCTTGGCTATGCGGACGGATTTTTCCGCGCGCACAGCAACCGGGCGAAGCTTTACTGGAACGGCCATGCCTGCCCTGTTGTTGGGCGGGTTTCCATGGATCTGGCGAGCGTGGAAACCGGCCACCTGCCCTGTCCCGGTCCGCGGCCCGGCGATATGCTGGAGGTTATCGGACCGCATCAGAGTGTCGACGACCTTGCCGAAACGGCCGGAACAATCTCGTATGAAATACTGACAAGCCTTGGCAAACGGGCCGCCCGATATTATACACAATAAGGTTGGAAACCGAGGGAACGGCATGACGGCTCCGGAAGGCGAAAAATTCTTTCATCCTCAGGCAGTGGAGGAATACACGCAGGCCACAAGGCCGGCGGTTGAATACCTGCTCGATACCTGCGAGGCAATCGGCGGATCGATCATGCGGTTTTTCCAGGGGGTCGGCAGCCTTGTTGTCTTTATCGGCAATGCCATCCTGCAGTCCTTCCTGCCGCCGATCTATTTCCGGCTGATCGGACGACAGATTATCGATATCGGTTATTATTCCCTGCCGGTTGTCGGCATGACGGCGCTGTTTACGGGCATGGTGCTGGCGCTGCAAAGCTATACCGGCTTTACCCGCTTTAACGCCGAAAGTGCCGTGGCGGCCGTCGTGGTCCTGTCCGTCACGCGGGAGCTGGCGCCGGTGCTGGCGGGGCTTATGGTC
>CAZKGT010000138.1:0-6531 GCA_964552285.1 uncultured Pseudobdellovibrionaceae bacterium
TGAAAGTATGAATCAATTCACCGCCTTATCCCAGCTGTGTCCGGTAGTGTGGTCAATCTTAATACTCTCTACTTTTCTCTGTAGGCAGGGTGTTGTTGTATAGAAAGATTTATTTAATGCCCGATGTCTTTATCTCCCCAAAAAAACTGATTGCAAATACTAAAGGGCACCTCTAAAAACCCCTGACATGAGGACATAAATTTGCAATTCTGTCAGGGGTTTTTAGAGGTGCCCTTTAGCCAATATTTGCCACGATTTGACCAGTCATTATCATTGGCGTTTTCATTGTCAGTTTTGGCTTTTGCATGTGCTTAAGACATTCCTATTTTTTAGCAGTTTTATATGCTGTTTTCCATGATTAAGTGACTGATTCCACATATGAGACAACCGCTACCAATGACGGTGGCGGTTGTCTGTGTCTTTAGCGGCAAGTGTGGTCAGAATATGGGACTCTCTGACCTATCACTATACCCCCCCCGCTTATGCGGAGCTGTTTTGTACCTGCTTATTCCGGCGGGTTGAAACGGCCTATGTTGCCGAGGAACTGCTGCATGAAAGTGACCTCGTTGCCGTGGGTCGGGGTTTCGCGTTCGACAAGGGGAATGTCGAGGCGGCCGGTATCGGATTCTTCCACGGCCCGCACGGTGCCTTGCTCGTCGAATTTTACGACGATAATACGCTCCGCAACGACTTCGGGATCGAAGATGCCATGCTTTTCCACTTGCTGGCCGATATAGTACCAGGTGTTGTCGTCGAACGGGGCGACGGTTGTCGGCGATCCAAAGGCGCGCAGGACATCGCTGCGGGTATGGGTGCCGGGACGGACCTCGGCCAGTTGGAAGTCCTCTATCGTGTTGCCGAGCGTGGCGGTTGTCGGTGTGCAGGCGGCCAGCGCCGAAGCGGCCAGGGCGGCGCAGATAATTTTTTTCATCATGGCTGTGGTGCTTTTCATGAACCGTGGTATATCGCTATAAAGAATGAAGAGCAAGAGGTAGAATGGCGCAATGTTCCATTGGTTTCAATCCCGTCCGTCCGTTGAAATGCTGTATGGGCGAATTATGCAGCAATCCCGTTGCGGTGTTTTTTATGAGGATTACGGCGTGCCGGATACGGTTGACGGGCGTTTTGACTTGCTTGTCCTGCATGCGTTTTTGATCATCCGGCGTCTGAACGGTGAAGGGCGGCGCGGAAAAATTTTCGGGCAGGCGCTGTTCGACCGGATGTTTGTCGATATGGATCGGGCTGTGCGCGAAATGGGCGTTGGCGATCTAAGCGTTCCCAAACACGTCAAGCGGATGATGAAGGCGTTTTATGGCCGGGCGCAGGCCTATGAGGCAGGGCTTTCCGATGATTCTGTATTGACGGAGGCTCTGGCACGTAATCTTTACGGGACGGTTTCCTCGCCGTCGCGGGAGATTCTTGAGGGGTTCATGGGGTATATCCATGAATGCGTCCGGACTCTGGAGGTTTCTGATTATGCGGATATATGTGCGGGCAGGATGGTTTTTCCTGAGCCTGCTGTGCCGGGGAGGGCAAAGGTGGCATGAAACGGAAGAAAACAGAGCCATTAGCGCCGGAATGGTCTTACGCTATTGAAGCAGACGATGTGGGTTCATCGCCCATTCATTTGCACATTGAGGCCAATGAAGAGGAGCGTAGCGCTCTGGCGCGGCGGCTTGGGCTTGAGGGGATCGGCGGTTTAAGCGCTGATATGACCCTGATGCGGGCGCAGGGGAACATGGTGGTCCACATCTGCGGTCAGCTTCATGCTGACGTGACGCAGCTTTGTGTTGTTTCGCTGGAGCCGGTCGGAACGCATGTCGAGGAAGCGTTCGAGGGCTGGTTTGCCGATCCGGAAGCCGCGATTTCCTTTGCCAAAGTAAAGCAGGAAAAACAGGGGCACAAAACGCACGGCGAGACGCCGATCCTGGAAGAAGCGGAAGATCCCGAGCCGATTGTCGGCGGCGTGATTGATTTGGGGGAACTGGTTACCCAATATCTGGCTCTTTGCCTGCCGCCCTATCCTCACCGGGAGGGCGTTAACTATGAGGTTGGAGACGATACCCCCGTCCCCGAGATTCCGGCGGAGGTGAAGAACCCGTTTGCTGCTCTGAAGAAATGGAAGATCGGGCAGGGGACCGGGGAGGAATAGCGGATTAAGAAAAACTCCTTGCAGTTTTGCAGGATATCCGTTATCTAGCTGGTTCGAATTTTCGCGAAGGATTTGGGATTATGGCCGTACCGAAGAGAAAAACAACGAAATCAAAGCGCAACATGCGCCGCGCGCATGACGGGATCAGCGCCGTGAACTGGGTGGAAGACTCCAACACGGGCGAACCAGTGCGCCGTCACCACATCGACCTGAAAACCGGCATGTATAAAGGCCGTCAGGTAATCGAGGAGCGTGATTGACTTTTCAGCGCTTAGCTGCAAGGTTTTAGCTGCCTTTTGAATCAGCCTTGGTTGAGTGAAGCAGACTGAAACTGATTTCGTATGACAAATCACCTGACAATTGCCCTTGACGCGATGGGCGGCGATTCCGGCCCGGAGGCCGTTGTATCCGGCGCAGCGCTTGCGCTGGAGGAAAAGCCGGGTCTGCGCTTTCTGTTTGTCGGCGATGACCGTAAGGTCAGGCCGCTGGTTGACGCCCATCCATCCCTGAAGAACGTTTCCGAGATTCAGCATACCGATTCCATGGTCCGAAGCGACGAGAAACCGTCCGTTGCACTGCGCACCGGGCGGCAGTCAAGCATGCGGCTGGCGATCAACGCGGTGGCGGAAAAGCGGGCGGTCAGCGTTGTGTCTTCCGGTAATACGGGGGCGCTGATGGCGATGGCCAAGTTCGTGCTGAAGAGCCTGCCCGGTATTCACAGACCCGCGATTGCCAGTGTGTTTCCGACGATGAGCCGGGAGACGGTGATGCTGGATCTTGGCGCAAACGTGGTCTGCAATGCCGAGAACCTTGTGCAGTTTGCCGTTCTGGGCGCGGTTTATGCGCGTGTGATCCGGGGCGTGGAAAAGCCTTCGGTGGGGCTGCTGAATGTCGGCACCGAGGAAATGAAGGGGCATATGCAGCTTCGTCAGGCGGCGTCCATACTGAAAAATATCGAGTTTCCGGGCAGCTTCCACGGTTATATCGAGGGCAACGACATTCCGCTCGGCACGGTCGATGTTGTGGTGACGGACGGGTTTACCGGTAACGTCGCGCTGAAGCTGGCGGAAGGGATGGGAACGCTGACCAGTCATTATGTGCGCGAGGCGTTTATGTCTTCGCTGTTTGCCAAGCTTGGCGGGATGCTGGCCTATCCGGCGATGCGGCGGCTGAAGAAGCGGGTGGATCCGCGTTATTATAACGGCGGGATGTTTCTGGGGCTTGACGGGGTGTGCGTCAAAAGTCACGGCAGCAGCGATGCCTACGGGTTTTCGCGGGCCGTGCTGGTGGCAGCCAATCTGGCCGGGCAGGGCTATAACGAACGTGTGCGGGAAGAAATTGAAAATCTGGTCAGTCAGGAATCCTTCTTTTCCGACGACCTTCTGGAGAACGAAACGACATGAGCATACGGTCCACGATTTTATCCTGCGGCGCCTATCTTCCGCCGCGCATTCTGACCAATGCCGACCTTGAGAAGATGGTCGAGACGAGCGATGAGTGGATCGTCCAGCGCACGGGTATACGTGAGCGGCATTTATGCGGGGACGATGAGGCAACCTCGGACATGGCGATCAAGGCGGGGAGGCAGGCGCTGGAAAAGGCGGGGCTGAGCGGGGCCGATATAGACGGGGTGATTGTGGCCACGGCGACGCCGGACCTTACCTTTCCATCGGTGGCGGTTGCCGTGCAGGCCGAGCTTGGAATTCAGCAGGGGCCTGCCTTTGACGTGGCGGCGGCCTGCGCCGGGTTTGTTTACGGGATGAGCGTGGCGGACGGCCTGATCCGCAGCGGGCAGGCAAAACGCCTGATGCTGATCGGGGCGGAGAAATTTTCCACCATTGTCGACTGGGAGGACCGGACGACCTGCGTCCTGTTCGGCGACGGGGCGGGCGCGGTGATCCTTGAGGCGGACGAGAGCGGCGAAGACAGGGGTATTTTGTCCACGCATCTTCATGCGAACGGGGATCTCAGGAATATCCTGTATGCGACTGGCGGGCCGGGAACGACGGGCGAATGCGGCAAGATCATCATGGACGGCAAGGAGGTGTTCCGCCATGCCGTCAATTATATGAGCGATATTGTTGCGGAAGTGCTGGAGCATAACGGGACCGGGCCGGAGGAGATCGACTGGCTGGTGCCGCACCAGGCCAATATCCGGATTATCGAGGCCACGGCCAAAAAGCTGAAAATGCCGATGGAGCAGGTGGTCGTCACGGTCGACCGGCACGGCAATACCTCGGCGGCTTCCATTCCGCTGGCGCTGGCCGAGGCTGTCAATGACGGGCGGATTAAACGCGGCGATATGATCCTGTTCGAAGCGCTCGGCGGCGGCCTCACCTGGGGCGCGGCATTGGCGCGGTTCTAGGTTTTTCACCACGGAAATTCCGTGTTCTCCGTGGTGAAATCTTCCCAATTTTGCATTGGAAAATCCTTTTTTGGTATCCTTGAAACAAAAGGAGGGCCGGAGGCATGTTTCAAAAAGGCGAAATAAAACAGGCGTTACTGGGGTGTCTTGAGATTCCTTTGTTTATGCCGCAGGGGGCCAAACGGTTCCGGAACGACCGCGAGGCGATGGTCCGTTCGTTTGGCGTGTTGCTGCTGGCCACCATTCCTTTCCTTTTGATCATGATCCCGTATAAGCCTCTGGAGCCGGGGATGGAAAGCATGTCCGTCCAGGTTATCACGGCGCTTTACTGCCTGCGGTCCGTGCTGGCGATTGCTTTCGGGATTGCCTTTTCCTTTATGTTTCTGCGGGTTCTGAAGAAAGAGGACTGCCTGTTCCGGCTGATTACCGCGAGTAACTGGCTGAGCGTGTCGGCGGCGGTGCTGACGTTGCCTCTGGCCATTCTGCTGGCCACCGGTATGCAGGACTGGGAAGCGCTCTATCCTGTCATGATCGTGCTCAGCGTTTATTCCTATATCTGGACGGCGTTTCTCGTGACGTATGTGGTTAAAATCCCGTGGGAACTGGCCGGGTTTTTCGTGATCTTCGGCATGTTCATCGACGAAACCCTTTACGACATTCTCTACTGGTTTGCCGGTGTGGTATAAGGTTAGATCTGTTATTCAAGCATTTATACGGTATTCTGATCTGTTCCTGTTTTCTATAGCGGGGAGGTACAATTTTTTCTTGAACACATAACTGATATCGCGCATATCTACACCTGTTAGGGAAAACATATAAATAACAGGGAACATGTTTTATGTCGCAGGAGACTGATTCTCAGTGGGCTGATTCTGCTGTGCAGACCCAATGCCCATTCCGTAAAGCCAGAGACCTTTCTGACGGGACGAAGTATCACTTTTTATTAAAGCCGGGGAAATCTCTGGAAAGGTTTGAAGTCCTTTCCGGTGCCGCGCCAGCCAGCGCACGGCGTTTGGCTGTAGACGAAGAAGGCGGGCAGGCTTATGCCCTGATTTTTGACGGAGAGGGGAATCTTTTTGATGGCTGGCAGGAGCCGTCATTTTCGGGCGCGTTGGCGCAATACCAGCATTGGGTCGGCTCGGATTTTGATCCGGATGGTCATTTAAATGTCCGCTGGGATGAATTGGCTGCTGCCAAGGCGGAACTGGATTCTCTGATTGGTATGGACGATCTTAAACATGACTTGAATGCTCTCGCTGCACAGATTCTGTTCCGGTACAAAAAATTTCAGGATGGAAAGGCAAAAGATCTGCCGCAGATAGCCCTGATCGTTACCGGCGGGACTGGCACCGGAAAGACCACGATTGCCAGAATATGGGGCCGGTATGTCTATGCAATGGATGCCCTGAAAACGCCACAGTTTCACGAATTGCATCGCGGCGATATTATCGGCAATCATGTCGGGGATACCGACGTCCAGACAAAGGATCTTTTTGACAGATGCAGAAAGCGGGCAGTGATTTTTATCGATGAATTTCAGGCCGTCTGGAATTCGAGTGACGAAAAGGATTTTGGAAAGCATTTTATCGATATTTCAAACGCCGAACTGACGAAGAACGGTCATGAAGTGGGGCTGGTCATTGCCGGTTATGAAGAGGAGATGCGGGATATTCTTGCGCACTTCAAGGGGATGCGTACCCGTTTTGCAGGCATTCTCAATACGGGGCACCGTACAAATCAGGAGCTTGTTGATATTTTCAGGCAGCAGGCTTTAAAGGTCGGGCATTCGCTTGCACAGGATGTTGCGCCGGTTCTTGTCGATATTTTTGATGCTGAGAGGAAAAAACAGGGGCGGACATTCGGCAACGGCCGTGTGGCGGAGCGCCTTGTATCACTTGCCGAGGGACGTGTAGGGGCAAGGCTGGGGTTCTTACTTGGTGGAGATCTGGATATATTAAGAAAGGGGCTATTCCATCTAAGCACTGATGCTAGGATGGAATTATGTACGAGAGAA
>CAZKGT010000139.1:0-6505 GCA_964552285.1 uncultured Pseudobdellovibrionaceae bacterium
CCCTATACTTACCCTTTGGGTCTGGTTCGTTTTTGTTAGGGAGAAGAAATATGCTGGCGACAAAGATACTGCTTTCTGGTCTGGCGATTGCGATTTTGGGCGGAATCGTACTGGCGCTGGTTCATCTGGGGCATCTGTCCGTGGGGTTGATGCCGGTTTCCTTTCTTATTATCGGCCTTGGCGTTGTTGTCTTTGGCGTCGGCTTTTACATGCTCTCCCGCGGGCTGCGGCCCGAGGAAGGCGTGCATGCCCATGATGCGGGCGCGGCATTCCAGGCACTGGCGCGATGCATGACGGCGATGGCGATTGCCGATGGAAAACTCGATGATGAAGAGCTTGTCTCGATCTGCCGCATCTTCGAAAAGCTGACAGGCAATAAACTGGATGAAGGGTTCGTGCGCGAGATTGTCGCGCAGATGCAGCGCGACGGCGTGACGATGTCTGATGAACTGGCGGTTGTTAAACCGATCCTGACGGACGACCTCAAATTAAAGCTTATCCGGGCGGCTTTTCTCATTCTGGCCGCGGACGGCGTGGCCGATGAGAAGGAAGAAAGATTGATGGAGGAAATAAGGGCCGGACTGGGCTTTCCAAAGCCGCGCTTCAATGCCATGAAAAAGAAATTTTTTGAATCCCGCGGCGGACTGAAACAGGGTGCATAACGTCCCATGATCAGGCGGCTCCTCACTTCTCTGGTTGTACTTATCATCATCGCCGCCTGCGGACTGGCGGGCGTCTTTTACTGGGGCCAGCAGCAATACCGCGCACCGGGGCCGCTTGGGGCGCCCGTTCTGTTTATGGTGAAGCCAGGACAGGGGGTCACAGCTATCTCCGAGGCCCTTTATAAAGAAAGCGCCATTTCCGACCCGCAGCTTTTCCGGATTGCCGCCCGCCTGACCGAACAGCATACGGCGCTCAAGGCAGGCGAGTATGAATTGCTGGCCGGGATGTCTATGGAACAGATTCTGGATTTGCTGGAGAGCGGCAAAGTCTATGAACGCAAAATCACCGTCCCCGAAGGCCTGACCAGCTGGCAGATTGTTGGCCTTATCAACGAGGCCGACATGATGGAGGGACGTATCAATATTATCCCGCCGGACGGCGCCCTGCTCCCCGAAACCTATCACTATACGCGCAATGCGCCGCGGCAGGCCATTGTCTCACAGATGTCGGACGGGATGAATAAAACCCTGGAAGAATTGTGGCCGGGCCGGGCCAGTAATCTTCCTTTCAGCACACAGGCGGAAGCCGTGACTCTTGCCTCCATCGTTGAAAAGGAAACCGGCGTGGCATCGGAAAGAAAACGGATTGCCGGGGTGTTCATCAATCGCCTGAAGGCCGGAATGCTGCTCCAGTCCGATCCGACCGTAATTTACGCCCTGACGGACGGGCGTCCGCAAAATGGCGGACAGGGGCCGCTCGGGCGAAGGCTATTGAAAACGGACCTTACCTACGACTCCCCCTACAACACCTATAAATATCCCGGCCTGCCGCCGGGACCGATCGCCAATCCGGGCCGGGCCTCGCTGGAAGCCGTTCTGAACCCGGAAGAGCACGATTACCTTTTCTTCGTCGCAGACGGCACAGGAGGCCATGTCTTTGCCAAGACGCTGGCCGGGCATAATAAGAATGTCATGGAGTGGCGGAAAATCCGTGCTAACGATTAAATGCTCCGGATATCCGGAGATGGGGACACAATAGTATTGTGTCCCCTGTGTGCTTATTGTTTGCTGCTTTCCAGCATCCAGGCGGCTTTTTCGTGGATGGTGGCACGTTCCGTCAGCAGGCCGGCCGTTACCTCGTCACCTTCGTCCTGCGCGGTTTTAAGCACCGGATAGATCACATCGACAATGGCACGGTTATCTGCCGCAAGCTGCTCAACCATTCCATTCGCATCGGGAAGCTGGCCGACCTCTTTAAGGGAAGCCTTTGCCACCATCTGATCCCAGCTTACAGGCGCCCATTCGTTCAGCGTGCGGATACGCTCGGCGATCTCGTCCGTGGCGTTCCAAAGCTCCGTGTATTGCTCCATAAACAAATCATGCAGCGGCTTGAAATGTACACCTGTCACGTTCCAGTGAAAGCTGTGGGTCTTGAAATACAGCACGAACGTATCGGCCAGAATGTTCTGCAATCCGTCGGCTATAGCAGATTTTGCCATTTGAATCTCCTGTAGGTTTTTACATTGAATAACTTAGCGCCCCGGAAGACGATGTCAAAGCGTCAATCTGTCTCATTGTCAGACTCGCCTGTGGATTGGGGCCTTTGGGGTGGCCGGCGGACGGTTCCCCCTCCAGCGCCGCCACCCAGACCGCCCGGACCAAGAGGCCCCGGCGCGCGCGGACTCATTCCCGGCGTTTTCGGGCCGGCTTCCAAAGCGCGCTGACGCGCCAGTTGCGGCGCGAATTGCGGCGCAACCATCACCGTTGCATCCATGACGGAGCCGAGCGTGGCCTCATTGCCGAGTTCGTCGCGGTGGACCGGCTGCCCGGTTTCGCAGGTCCTGACGAAGCGTTCAAAAGAAACGATGGAGCTTTGCGGCCTGGCCATTTTGCCGGTTGTCAGAAGCTCGCCCTCTTCAAGCAGGATCAGCGGGAGCTGGAGAGTTCCCGCAATTTTGCCTTCGAGGATAACGCCGAGTTGAATGCGCTCCGAATAATAGAGCGCGTTTGCAAAATCATCCTCGACGGGGATGTTGAGCTGGCGGCTGTCCATTTCCTCGAACTCGACGCTCATGACCCGTTCTGACATATCGAACAGAACGGCCATGGCCGGGTGGTCGAACGGCTCATCACAGATGAGGCCCGGCTCGCCGTCTTTTGTAAATAGCAGGTCGATATTCAAGAACTCTTTCCTTTTTCCCCAAACAGCTTCATGTTACCAGATCCGGAGCAATACGAAACGGCCTAACGAGCTATATATGTGTGGAATTGCAGGATTACTGGAATTAAGTGCAAGCGCCGACCGGCGCGCCCTGCATGGCTACGCGCAGAATATGGCCGGTGCGCTTGTCCACCGCGGACCGGATGATGGCGGCGTATGGCAGGACCCGGACGTGCCGCTTGTCCTCGCGCACCGCCGCCTGTCCATTCTCGATCTTTCGCCGGAAGGACATCAGCCGATGGCTTCCGCCTCCGAGCGCTATGTCGTGAGCTATAACGGCGAGATATACAATTACCTTGATCTTCAGGCGGATCTGGAACGCGCGGGGGTTGCGTTCCGGGGACGGTCGGATACGGAAGTGCTGCTGGCGGCCGTCGATCAATGGGGGCTCAATCTTACCCTGCAAAAGATCAACGGCATGTTCGCCTTTGCGCTCTGGGACCGTCAGGAAAGAACGCTACATCTTGTCCGTGACCGTCTGGGCAAAAAACCGCTTTATGTCGGCTGGGCGGGAAAGGCCGTTCTCTTTGCTTCGGAACTGAAGGCTCTTCGTGCGCACCCGGATTTCAGGCCGGAGATCAACCGCCATGTGCTGGGGCTTTATATGCGCTATGGCTATGTGCCTGCGCCTTACTGCATTTACAAGGGCGTCTTCACCCTGCCGCCCGGATGCCGGATGGTGCTGGATGCAGAAAACCTTCAGCCCGGATCGGATTTATCGGCGAGCATTGAGCCTTACTGGCATCATGCGAATGTGACCACGCAAGCGCGGGAGAAAATGCGCGGCCTTTCCGATGAGGAAGCTACTGAAGATTTTGAGTCACTCTTATCTACCTGCGTGCGCGAGCGGATGATCTCCGATGTGCCGCTCGGCGCGTTTTTGTCGGGCGGGATCGACAGTTCTGCGATTGTCGCCCTGATGCAGCGTGAAGCCGGACCGCCGGTTAAAACCTATACGATCGGCTTTCACGAGGCCGGGTTCGATGAAGCCGCGCCCGCAAGGAAAATCGCCGCGCATCTTGGCACCGATCATCACGAATTATATTTAAACCCGCAGGATGCGCTTGCCGTGATCCCGTCCCTGCCAGAAATTTACGACGAGCCGTTCGCCGATATTTCCGCGATCCCGACCTACCTTGTTTCCCGCTTTGCACGGCAGGATGTGACGGTGGCACTTTCCGGGGACGGGGGGGATGAAATGTTCGGCGGCTATAACCGGCATTTCACCGGCCCGAAACTCTGGAACCGGATGAAGATGATGCCGCTGCCCCTGCGGCGCTGGATGGCACGCGGGATTAAAAAATGGCCCACAGAACACTGGGACCGCGTGAACCCGAAGCACCCGCAATTCGGCGAGAAGCTTTATAAGCTCGCCGATGCCCTGCCGCTCGAGGGGCCGGAGATCATCTATAAGCGTTTGCTCAGCCAGTGGGATAAACCACCCGCGACGGATGCGTCGGAGCTGCCGATCCCGCTCTGGCAGGAGGAATGGATGCCGAAGGGCCTAAGCTTTGCCGAACGGATGATGTTTGGTGACGCGCTGTCCTACCTGCCGAACGATATTCTGGTGAAGGTCGACCGCGCCTCGATGGCCGTATCGCTGGAGGCCCGCGCGCCGCTGCTCGATGCGCGTATTTACGAATTTGCCTGGTCCCTGCCCGAGCGCATGAAAATCCGCGACGGCAAAGGCAAGTGGCTCCTGCGCAAAGTCCTGCACCGCCACGTCCCCAAAACACTGTTCGAGCGGCCCAAGCAGGGTTTCAACATGCCCGTCGGTGCATGGCTGCGCGGGGATTTAAGGGACTGGGCGGAAAGCCTGCTCGCCGAAGACCGGCTCGCGAATGAAGGCTGGCTGGACGCGGAGCAAGTCCGGGCCGTCTGGCAGGAGCACCTGAACGGCACAGGCAACCACGCGACAAAACTCTGGACCGTGCTGATGTTCCAGGCGTGGCTGGAGCGCTGAGCCGCATTTTCCGGGGAATCATCCCAATAAGTCCCGTTTTCCCTTGCACATGGGATTCATATGTGCTCGGGTGGTCATAATAGGTTGTAACACGTTATGATTAAGTTCGTATCCTCTGTTGCTCCCCCGCGATGTACAACCCAAAGCAAAGGAGCAAATCAGACATGTCTGATGAAAATCCTCAAATCGACGAAGCAGCAATCATCGAAAACCTGAAGCAGGTCGTTGTCGCCGCACAGGCCCAGGACGACCAGCAAATCGCCAGCGCGCTTGGCGGGCTGTGCCAGACCTGTGCCGAAAACGGCCTTGGGCCGGAAAATACGCTGGCCCTGCTCGAAGGCAACGGCATCCAGGGCGGCGAGCCGCTGGCCCAGTTTATTCAGGCCCAGTATCAGGCAATAGATAGCGGCGGGCCGGGCGCGGCCTGATCCGTTCCCGGAAATGAAAGAGCGTCGCCCCGCCGCAAATTGATGTTGCGGCGGCGGTTTTCTTTATTCACAAAACGCCGTGCAGACAGTGTGTTCGACGACATCGCCGCCGCAATTGGAATGGCAAACGCGGTGGAAGCTCTCACAATTTTCAAGGCAGTTTGAGGAATTGCAGGCGCTGTAATTCTCAAAACTGCTTTTGGTTTTTTTGAGTTCCCGGCCTTGCTCGCGGCGCTCTTCCCTGTAGCGCAGCCATGCGTTCTCGGCCTCCAGCGCCTTGATGTGCTTGCACTCGGCTTCATCGGCCCGGCAGGTTGCCTGACAGGCGGCCTTTTTGTCGAGGCAGTTATTGGCGCAGATTTTCCCCTCCTGTGTCGGCGGGGTGGTGAGGTGATAATCGGTCTTGTAAACGGGGCCGCAGGCGGAAAGCGCGAGAACGGCAAAAAACGCGATACAGGCAAAACGCGGCATAGGATTATTCCCTCTTTGTTCGATTCATGGGGGAAGTTTAGCAAAGGGGCGAAAAGGGGGTACAGGGAATTTTAACAACAACCACAGCCACCGCCATGGGGCGTGGTACAGTCATCGTCGTCGTCATCAAGATCATGGGTTTGCGCAGGCTTTTGCCCGGCGTTCCATAGCGGGGAACCGGCGGAAACAGAGGGTCCGCTGGTGGAATCTCTCAACAGCTTTTTAAGTCGTTCGTCCATGACAGGTTTTATAAACGCTATGGAAGCGGAAATGCAAACGGGATCAATCATCACGCCACCTGAAACTCGCCCAGACCCCCGCCTCCGCGGGGGTGACGGATAAAGAAGAAAGCACTAACAACAGCCGCACCCGCCGCGCGGGTTGGTGTGATCGGCGTCGCATTCGTCTTCGAATTCTTCTTCGTCTTTGGAGCCGGGTTTCGTCATGAGGTCAGACGGGTTTTCCTGATTACAGGCCTTCTGATACCTGTCTTTAAAAATGGGGGAAAGAACTGTTATGACTCCCCAACCGTAGATAAAGAGTGCATACGGGTTATCCCATTCCAGCAAACGATTAACGTCAACATGCGTAACGAGCATACCCCGCCAGACAAAAAATATGAGAAGAAATGAAAAGTTTATTGCGCATAGGAATGCCGGAAAATCAAATCGACGACTCTGAAAAGTCAATCGACCGTAAAAAATGATATTAGACCTGTTGCAAAAGTAGGTGTTTTTTCTTCTGTTTTTGGAATTTCAAA
>CAZKGT010000140.1:0-6421 GCA_964552285.1 uncultured Pseudobdellovibrionaceae bacterium
ATCATGCTGGGCTGTGGCGGCGCCGCAGGAGGGGCAATGGCTGCCGGCGCGGGCGGAGGCGGAACAATTGCCCCCGGCAGGTCCATGCAGCCGTCTTCATAATTCAGATCCGCCATATTGGCGTCTTCAACGGAAGTTCCTGCGTCGGGATCGGTGTTAAAGAACCGCCGTTCGGCACGCAGGCCGATCTTGCCCTCGTTGGCACAGGCCGTATCGCTTACCTCATACTCATAGCCGGCCGTATCGTGCGCGCCCCTTGCTACGTTTTCGATGAGCTCCACGATCATAACGGGAGATCCGGCCGGAATATTGAGGTTACATCCGGCAGGCAGGAAAAGATCGGTTTGGTTCGTATCGCCACGCACGTTGGAGAGGGAAATCATCCCTTGTGCGTCCATGACGCCTGCATTGGCGCCCGGCGTCGTCCTCAATATCCTCTGGTTGATTTGTCCGGCCGCCCCCTAGCCAGCGCCGCGCAAGGTCAGCCTGCCGTTCTGGACGTCACTGATCCAGGTAAGGATCATGCTCCTTTGCGGGGCTGTCGCCGTATCCAGGCAGTATGCAGAGTCAAGCCAGTCATCTGCCGGCTGGCCAAGAGGGTTCCATGGGCCGTTAGCGATGGGGCCCCTGCATTCAACAGGTCTTCAACCTGAAACTGAACGCCTCTGGAGTACTGCACCATTGAGGTGGCGTAATAGTCAGTTTGAGCATTGCTTCTGTTGTAGGGATCTTGCCGTCTGGTTGACTGCTGTTCCGGAACGCAGCCTGCGAGCACAATGAGCCCCAAAAAGACACCCAGATATGTTTTTACATTCTTTAGCACGTAAGCCCCCTTTTAGAAGTATACAGGATTATGGCAAAAAATAAAGTAACAGTGAGGATAGCTACGGGAAGCCATCCGGCCTTCTGCGCCCTTTGATTTTTTCAGGGCCTACGGCGAGAATAAGCTGCCTTACTTCCTGCCTGGCGGAAATTTGCGACATTGTCATCGGTATATTGGGATCTTCCTTGATGTCGAGCAGTGTCAGTCCCTTTAAAAACAGTTCTTTGAAGATCACGCGTTCGCCAAAACCGTGCACGAGCGTAAAGCCGAATTTTTCGGCCATAGACCCCAGAAGGTCGCCGACCAGCTTTTTGTTGCCGGCATCAATGTGTGAAAGCCGGTTGCGCATGACCAGCCACCTCATCCCGTCTTTACGTTGTTCCGACACCATTTTCGTATAGATGGAGGGTTCCCTGATGGCGTGTGTCTCAGGGTCGATATCAGCCAGAACATCCAGGTCGACAAGACTGTCATTGAGCGGCGTAACCAGCGTATCGGCATAGCTATGGGCAAGACGGCTAAGGAAGCTGTCGCTGCCCGGCGTGTCGATTACGATGAAATCGCACGTTACGCCAAGCTCGGCCAGCGCCAGCATAAGAAAATTCTGCTCCTCTTGCTGCTGTGTTTCTACCGTACCGGCCTGGCTTTTTTCGATTGCCATGTGAACGGGCATTGGCGTGGGAAGCTCGTTTTTTGCGGCGAACGCCCAGCGATTGCGCATATAACGGCTGAGCGTTCCCTGCCGGGCGTCAAGGTCGATCGTACCGACCCTGTATCCGAGCCGCAGCAGAGCGACAGCCGTATGCATGGCGGAGGTTGATTTACCCGAGCCGCCTTTTTCATTTCCGAAGACGATGACATGCGCAGCATCTGTGGTGACAGCCTCATTCATAAGTGTAAGAATAGCGCAGTTCTTTCAAAGGCAACAGTGATGAGTATGAGCATATTCCAGCAAAGACTGGCCGGCCTGCGCGCGCAGATGGAAAAATGCGCTCTGGACGGCTTTATCGTGCCGCGTGCGGATGAGTTTCAGGGCGAGTATGTCCCGGCCTGTGCGGAGCGCCTTAAGTGGCTGACGGGGTTTACCGGTTCGGCTGGTGCCGCTGTTGTACTAAAGGACAGGGCGGTTGTGATGACGGATGGCCGTTACACAATCCAGATCAAACGTCAGGTCGACAGGGAACTGTACGATACGGCCGATTACATGAAAACGCCGTTGACGGGCTGGATCACAGAGAATGCAGGAAAAGGCGCAAAGATCGGTTTTGATCCGTGGGTGCATACGGCAGGCCAGATAGACGGCTGGCATGAAAAGCTTGATCCAAAGGGCATAGAGATGGTTCCTGTGGAGGAAAACCTTGTTGATCTGGCCTGGGATGGCCGGCCGGAACCGCCGATGGATCCGGTTGAAATCTTTCCTGAAAAAATCGCCGGAAAATCCTCTGCTGACAAGCGAGCGGAAATTGCGGCTGCTATCGGCGATCAGGGCGCCGATGCCGCCATTCTGGCAAGCCCGGATTCCACCGCATGGCTTCTGAATATCCGCGGCCATGACGTGCCGCATGTCCCGCTGGCCCTGTCCTATGCTTTTCTCTGGCAGGACGGCAAAGTTGACTGGTTTATCCCGGAAAGTAAGGTTGGCGCAGATGTGCGCAGGCATATCGGCAATGCGGTCCGGGTTCGTTCGCCGGATGACCTGCCGGAAGCAATGAACGGACTGGCCGGGAAAACGGTCATGCTGGATCCCAAAAGCGCCGCGCAATGGTTTCGTGCACGACTGGAAGAGGCAGGCGCAAAGGTAAAGGATGTTCGCGACCCCTGCATTCTTCCCAAGGCCTGTAAAACAAAGGCCGAGCAGGAGGCGATGATCCGCGCGCATGAACGTGACGGGCTGTCATTGACGCGTTTTCTGGCGTGGCTGGACAGGGCGGCGGCGGAGGGAGGTCAGACCGAACTCACCATTGAAGACAAGCTGAAGGAATTCCGTTCCATGGACCCGGAATTCAGGGAAGACAGTTTCGATCCGATCTGCGGATTCGGGCCGAACGGGGCGGTCATCCATTACCGGGCGACAGAGGAAACCTGTCTGCCGATCAGGGGCGACAGTCTTCTTCTGATCGACAGTGGCGGGCAGTATCAGGAAGGCACGACAGACGTTACCCGCACGATCGCCATTGGAGCGCCTGCGCAGGACATGCGTGAAAACTTCACCCGCGTCCTGAAGGGGCACATAGCGATTGCCAGCGCCCGTTTCCCGGAAGGCACTGTCGGCGCGCAGATTGATGCGCTGGCCCGCAGGCCGCTCTGGGATGCTGGGCTGGACTATGCGCATGGCACCGGCCATGGCGTCGGCTGTTATCTTTCCGTTCATGAGGAGGCGGCAAGTATCTCTCCAAGGGGAACGGAGCCTTTACGTCCGGGTATGGTCCTGTCTAACGAGCCCGGTTATTACCGGGAGGGAGCTTACGGCATCCGTATAGAAAACCTTGTCCTGGTTGAAGATAGCGGGGAGAAAAACGAAAACGGCGCTGCCATTCTTCAGTTCCGGACTATCACTTTGGCGCCCATTGACCGGCGCCTCATCGAGCCGTCGCTGTTGACGGATCAGGAAAAAGACTGGCTGAACGCCTATCATGCGCTCGTCTACAGCACTTTTTCTGAAAAGATGAATGACGATGAGGCAAAATGGCTCCGGCAGATGACGGAGAGCATCTAATCTGAAATCACGAATATGATTGACATATAATCCCGATCATTATAAACTAGTTTATATCACAAACTAATTTGTAATGGAGGGTAAAATGAACGAAGCCCATCAAACCCAAAAGGCGCTATCTGACCTTGAGGCGTTGAAGCACGCAGTCCTGCTGCGAAAAAACCAGAGTCCGCTCGGCGTTGATTCAGTGGAATTGCACCATAAGCTGCATATTATTGCACTGACCTTTGTTGTGTGCCTTGTGATCCTTGATTTCCCGGAGAAATATTTGCTGACGACGGATGTGCTGGCATCTGCCGGTGACGCGGCATTACAGATGTCAGGCATTGTTTCGGCTGGTGTGGTGTTACTGATGTTTCTGGCTGGTGGCTATGGTCTTGTCGCCTTTCAGGCAAGAAAACAGCGTCAGAAATATGATGAATATACGGAGCGGTATTTTACCCATTTCAGGAACCTTTCTCTCTTTTCGGACCTGTTTGTGAAATATGCCGCCTTTTGTGCGATCATCCTGGCTGGAAAGCCTGAATGGCTTGCGCCTGCGCTGCTGCTTTTTACCGGTGACTGGGTAATGCAGGGCCGGTTTTTTGTCCTTGGTGCAAGATTATCGACTCTATTGGGGCTGGCCTGCTTTGCCGGTGCGCTTGTGATGTTTTTGACGGGGGCTGGGCTGATGATGATCCCTCTCATTGTATTTCTGGGGATTAACATGTTCAGTCTGGTAGGGATTGTGGGATTCAAAAAGAAAATCAAAAATCAGGATACAGGTGAACAATGAGCGCCAGCGATCTTCTGATGATCAATCCTCTTTTGAGCGACCGCGCAAGGCTGGCAATCCTTGCCACTCTTGCTGCCGAGAAGGGGGCGGTTGATTTCAACACAATGATAGATACCCTGAAGCTGTCCCGCGGTAATTTCTCCACGCATGCGCGCAAGCTTGAAGAGGGAGGATTAATTGCCATTGAAAAGACATTCGTTGAACGCAAGCCCTTGACGACGTACCGGATCACTGCAGCAGGCAAAAAAGAACTGGCCGCATATCTCGAGAAAATCGAGGCGGTGTTGCGGCAGTCTCAGGAATAGGTTTTTACTTATATAGAATTTCCGCGTCGGGCTGTTGGGTTAGCTTCAGGGAGGCCATTAAGTTATCGACAATGCTTGACTGAATATATGCCTTTTCTCCCCTGACTTCCTGAATCAGGATATAGCTTTTTCCGAAGTAGTTGTTCACATACATCGCCTTGATAATTTCCGAGAAATCTTCCGGTTCCTGGAAGTAGGGGACTTCCGGGTACCAATAGTAGCTTCCCGTAAAATCGCCAAAGGCGAACTCCTTGTCCTTTAGTTTATCATCAGGGTTTGGTACGTGATACTGGTCAATATATAAGTTCAGAATATCTTCTGTAATGTGCTCGTTTTCGAATGTGTATAGAAATACGGAATACTGGAGGTGTTTGGCCAGAACCGGATCATAGAACAGGATGGTAAGGCTGCGAAGCGGGCCGTTCTCGGTAATCTTTGGCTCTGATGTGACATAGGGCGAACATTGTGTCGGAATGCGGACGCTGAACAGGCCCTGTTCATCGATCAGAAACTCTTTCCACTCGTCTTCAATAAAACCAACCTCTTTGGCTTCCCCCTCATACAGCCGCAGAGAGTGGAAAAACTGCATGGTCGTATAGTTCCCAATGTCTTCGACAGGAGAGATGACAACCTGCTGTACTTTTGTGCGCCCGGAAAAATATATCTTGGCCCGGATTCCCATTTCCTTGTCCCCATTCATCATCGTTATCTGGATATCTTTTCCAAGATAGCCGTCCCGTTTCAGGTCTTCGATCTTTTGAATTCTTGCTCCTTGCTGCGTATAGTGCTGAACGTAACGTTCCTGTGCTTTTTTAAGTTCGATGAGTATTTTTGATTGGAAGGTGACAGGATCTCCCCAGCTCTGGTCGACGCGAATGAACATATGCTTTTTTTCGCCCGGCATACTGGGGATATCCATGGCATAGCTCATCTGTTCCGAATAGAGCGTCCTGTTTTCATCGACCCGCATCGTACAGACAGAAACTTCCGGCTCGCCCGGAAAATCAACGTCGAACATTTTACTCTCGGCTCTGTATATATCCCAGACGTCGGCAAAGGCTACAGAAGCCTGAACGGTCATCAGGAGAACAAAAACAAAGCTGAAAAACAAAGCTGTCTTGATGCGTATCACGGCCCCTCCAGCCAAAGATCAGATTGATATGATTATATTAACATCAGGAGAAATTGTAACACAAAACCACCGGATGTCTCTTCCGGTGGTTTCGCAAATAGTGACAGGTAAAGGAGGCTAGTCGCGGTCGCGGCGCTTGCGTTCAAGCTTACGTGCGCGGCGAACGGCTTCAGCCTTTTCGCGGGCCTTCTTCTCGGAAGGTTTCTCGTGATTGCGGCGCAGTTTCATTTCGCGAAAAATACCTTCGCGCTGCATCTTCTTTTTCAGAGCCTTCAGAGCCTGATCAACGTTATTGTCTCTTACGTTGACGCTTACCAAAATTATCACCCCTTTCCGGTTGTCAAATATTTGCGTTTCACTTTTAAAAAGCACAGAATTCCTAACATTCCTCTCCGGGAATGCAAGGAAAAAATAGATATTAAAGGTTAATTATATGAAATTTCTTGCTTTTGTTCAAACTGCACTGCTGCTTGTTCTGTCCGCAGGGGGCGTTTTTGCGCAGGCTTCTCCTGAAAAAGCAACCGGCCGAACGCAGCAAACACCGGCGAACGGAACGCAATATATGGCCGTGACGGCCAACCCTTATGCAACAAAGGCGGCCTACGCGGTCTTGAAGCGAGGCGGGACGGCCGCGGATGCCGCTGTCGCCGCTCAGCTTGTCCTCGGCCTT
>CAZKGT010000141.1:0-6331 GCA_964552285.1 uncultured Pseudobdellovibrionaceae bacterium
CCATCGCCCGGCCGATCGCATTCATCGCACCGAGCGGCGAGGCCAGGACGACAAGATCGCTGCCGCGCACGCCCTCCTCCGGATTGATGGTGGCGCTGTCGGCGATTTTCAAACTCATAACCGTTTCACACACGAGCGGGTCGGCATCGACACAAACCACACGCTCCGCCAACCCATGCGCCTTTACCGCCCGCCCCAAAGACGAGCCGATCAGGCCGTATCCGATAATGGTGATCTGGTTGAACATTTTACGACTTCGATTCTTTTTCTTTATAGACCGGCGGGACGGGATAACCGCCGATGCACAGGCATCTTGCACTGGCGTCTTCCAGTTTTTCGGTGATCTGCTTCAGGCGCGGATCGTCTTCGCCGATATATTCATCTACTTCCAACAAATGAAGCGTTGGCATCGACTGCGTAGGGCATTTGCGCGAATGCAGGCTGAGCGGCGTTAGTTCCAGTTCCTTGGCAACGTCTACGATCCT
Source organism: uncultured Pseudobdellovibrionaceae bacterium (assembly GCA_964552285.1). GTDB lineage: Bacteria > Pseudomonadota > Alphaproteobacteria > Micavibrionales > Micavibrionaceae > CAZKGT01. The sequence continues at coordinate 486 of CAZKGT010000141.1, forward strand.
GGCACGGCTGACGCTCTGATCGACCTCGATCGCCAGAAAGCTGCGGTCCTCCGCGGTTGCATCGAAAGCGTTTTTGGCCACGATAAGAGCCATCTGGGTCGGGTCGGGAGATTCTCCAGACTGGTCCCCGTAGGGAAGACGTACGACGATCCGCATGGCATCTTCACCCTCACTCATCAGATAGGCCCACCAGGGATTGGTATCTTCATCGACCGGCCACGGCACCACGGCAAATGTCGCCTCGTCCTCACGCACCATGGATACCGATATCAATGGGTTAACCGTTTTTTGCATCGGCAGGACGCTGCCGAAATAATCGCGGGCCATATCCCAGTAGAACGATTTATCATCCGGTACGGTCACGGCGACCTTCAGGCCCGTCTGCAGCAGGGAAACAGCGCCGACAAGTTCACGCCAGATACGGACGACGGCAGCCTTCGGCAGCGGTCCTTCATGCCGGGCCAGCAGCCGGCGGATCATCACCGCCTCGCGCGCGGGCTGGACCACCTTCATATTGCTCTTGCGTTTTTCCTCGGAAATCTCGGAAACAAGCGCGGCCCGCTCCATCAGCAGATCATGGATCTGGTCGTCCATCGAATCGATGTGCTGGCGTATTTTTTCCAGTTTCTTTGACATAGACATTTCCGGGCCTTAGATGTAATAACATCGTTCATACAGCGGTAACTGACAGAAATCAAACGAACAAAAGAAGATATAGGGTGAAACATGCCTCTTGTGGAACATTCGGGACTGCCGACTTTCGAACGCCTGCGCCAAGAAGGGCGTTACGTCCTGCCAACAGCGCGCGCCATTCATCAGGATATCCGGGAGCTGCATATCGGTTTCCTGAACATCATGCCGGACGCTGTTCTCGAGGCCACAGAGCGTCAGTTCTTTCGGCTGATCGGCGAAAGTAACCGGGTTGCGCAGATCTATATCCACCCTTTCACGCTGCCCGTCGTAGAGCGTGGAGAAAAGGCAACAGCGTATTTTAAGCAATATTACGAGCCTTTTGAAAAGCTTCAGGAAGAAGGGCTGGACGCACTTATTATCACCGGTGCCAGTGAAGAACAAAATCCTCATGTCCGTGAGGAAACTTACTGGAAGCCACTTGTTGAGGCGATCGAGTGGGCGCGTGAAAATGTAACATCGACGCTATGTTCCTGTCTTTCAGGTCATGCGGCCATGACGTATGGCTACGGTCAGGAACCGGGCTGGAGCGAGGAAAAACATTTCGGGATTTTTTCCCACAGGGTTACGGACCGGGAACACCCACTCGTACAGGGAATGAATACGGTTTTCAACGCACCGCATGCACGGCATAGCGAAGTCAGGCGCGAGCAGTTTGTAAAAGCTGGCATGCGCATTCTGGCCGAAAGCGATAAAGCCGGCGTTCATGCCGCGACGAGCGAAGACGGCATTCGCCTTCTCTGTTTTCAGGGGCATCCCGAATATGACACGTTCAGCCTGCTGAAGGAATACCGGCGCGAGGTAAATGTTTTCCGGGAAGGCGGTCGCCCGACCTATCCCGATTTTCCTGTCAATTACTTCAACGAGGAAACAGCTGCCCGCGTTCACCGGTTCCAGGCCGACATCGAGGCAGGCAAAGACCCCGGCGAGTTTCCAGAGGAAGAATTTGCGGCAACGCTGGACAACACATGGGTGGATAGCGCCCGTTCGATGGTCGGCAGCTGGATCGGCCTGATATACCAGATCACAAATGTCGACCGGCGAATTCCGTTTATGGACGGGATCGATCCGGAGAACCCGCTGGGACTAAAGTAGATCTCCTCTCGGGACCGGCACGGGTTTGGGAATGAATATCTCGCGTCCGCGGATGCGGACCTTCGAGCCTTCCTTGATCTTCGTCCCGGCATAGAGCTGTTTGCTGGCCTCGATCATATGAACGCCGCCAAGCGCCGGGTATAACCTGCGGCCAATCGCCTCGTGCATGCCTGCAAAACGGAAGACAAGCGGCCAGCGGATCGGCGGAACGAACAGAGCCTCTTCCGTTCTTTCATGAACGAACAGGTTTTCCCTCATGTAATAGCGGATCTGCGAGGCGGAAAACGGCGTGCCGTTGCCAAAGGGACTCCAGTCGGCGCGCGCCCAGAAGCCAAGGCGGTTCGGGACGATCACCAGCAGGCGTCCGTTGCTTTTCAGGACGCGCCATAACTCCCCGAGGTTCGGCTGCAAGAGCTCCGCATATTCGAGATTGTGGATGAGAAGTATCCGGTCAATAGAATTTGTCTCGAACGGCAGCTCCGCCTCCTCCGACAGGCATGTCAGGCCGCCGCCGTCTTCCGGCCAGTGGTGAGCGCCAAGGGCTGCCGGCATGGCTGCGAAAATGCGCTCGGCGTCCTCTCCAAACATTCTGAGGTAAGGAACTGCATAACCACAGCCGAGAATACGAAGATCTTTTGTTTCGGGCCAGAACTCACGTATCCGGCGGCTCAGGACACGCCGGATCAGGCGCCCGGAGCGACTGTTGTAGAAAGATTTGAAATCGTAGACGGAGTTATACATTTTCTAGAGCGTCCGGCTCAGGCATTCGACCAGCGGCACATCCGCCGCAGGCATTTCGTATTCATACATATCCTTCGGATAAACCCATTTCAATGTCTGTCCTTCGGTGGCACGCGGTATCCCCTTCCAGGTACGACAGATAAAAAGCGGCATCATCAGGTGAAAATCGGCATAGCTGTGGGACGCAAAGCCTGCCGGTGAAAAACAGCAGGGGCGGGTCTCGATTTCCAGTTCCTCGCGCAACTCACGCATCAGGGCAAATTCCGGCGTCTCATCCTCATGGACCTTGCCGCCGGGAAACTCCCAGAGACCGGCCATGGACTTTCCTTCCGGACGCTGCGCCAGCAAGATGCGCCCATCCGTATCAATGAGCGCCGCCGCAACGACAAAGATCACCGGAAGTCCGGACGGGCGATCCGGCGCAGGCAGGTCGAGCGCATCGGCGCAGCTGAGTGTTTTTTGTGTGAATATTACCATTACATGCTCTCTGATATGCGAACGCCCCGGAACTGATCCGGGGCGATGCTAAATTCCCTTCTTTCATGAAGAAGAGAATAACTTATTCCGCATCCTCCGGCGCTTCCTGACCTGCGGACGGTTCAATCGGATCGCCGTTGATATCGAACTGCTCGACCTCGGCCTTTTCGCGCCAGCCATTGACCAGTTCGGCCAGCGCCTCACGGCGAATCTGAACTTCCAGAAACGGCTTAACGGCTTCAAATTCCGGTTTGGGGCGCATGCGGCGCTCTTCCACCTTTACAACGTGCCAGCCGAACTGGGTTTTCACCGGCTTCTTTCCGACATTGCCCGGCTTGATCTCAAAGGCGTATTCCGCAAATTCCGGAACCATTTCTTCCTTCGTGAACCAGCCGAGATCGCCGCCGCGCTCTGCGGACGGGCCCGTGGAATGTTCTTTGGCCAGATCCTCAAATGCGGCACCGTCATTCAGTTTTGCCAGCAGATCCCTGGCTTCGTCTTCCGTTTCAACCAGAATGTGGCGGGCCTTGGTTTCTTCGACATCACCGACATTCTCGATGTATTCATCATAGGATTTCTTCAGGCGGTCTTCGGTAACAAGCTCGTTGACTTTCTGCTGGATAAAGACGTTGCGGACGATCTGTTTCTTCGCCTGCTCCAGTTGTTTTTTAACTTCCTCGTTGGAATCGAGATTGGCGCCGGCAACTTTCTCCTCAACCACTTTCGCATTAATAACCTGCTCAAGAGCCAGCGGATAAAGCTGCTGGATGGGAAGCTTGCGCATATCTTCGGGCAGGTTCTGGATAAAGCCGAAAACCTCGCCGCGCATGATGTCCTGGCCGTCAACCTTTGCAACGACGGGATTGCCCTGGCGGATTTTCAGCGGCTCGGGCGCGTCAGCGTCGGCAACATCTTCTTCCGGAGCCGCTTCAGCAGGAGCGCCTTCTTCCCCGGCCGCCGGTTCCGTCGACGGTTTGGTTCCTGAATTGACAGCGGCAACTTTCTCTGTTGCGCTCTCACCGGGCTTCATGAACTGCCCCGAGGCAACCGCCAGGCCGGCGATCACGACGACGATCAGTACGCCGAGAACGATAAATATTCCTGTATTTGATTTTTGACCCTGATCAGACATGGTCTTCCTTCCTCTTAAGTACCTGAAAAAAGTATCCACAAACTATGGACATTTTGCTTCAAAATGCAAGGGCACATTGACGCTTTCCTTTACGGGGCTTATATCAGGTAGCCGGAAGGGATATACGGACACCCATGCTGCTTAATTTTGCGACAAAAATCTTTGGCTCGAGCAACGACAGAGTCCTGAAAAAACTCTATAGCCACATCGACCCCATCAACGCGCTGGAAGCGACATACGAGCCGCTCAGCGATGACGAGCTGCGCGGCCAGACAGCGATCTTCCGCCAGCGGCTTGAGAACGGCGAACCACTCGATAATCTGCTGCACGAATCTTTTGCCGTCGTGCGCGAGGCCGCCAAACGGACGCTGGGCCAGCGGCATTTCGATGTGCAGCTTGTCGGCGGCGTGGTTCTGCACGAAGGCAGAATCGCCGAGATGAAAACGGGTGAAGGCAAGACGCTGGTCGCCACCCTGCCCGTTTACCTCAACGCGATCTCCGGCAAGGGTGTGCACGTCGTTACCGTCAACGACTACCTGGCGCAGCGCGACTCGGAATGGATGGGCCAGATATACAGGTTTCTGGGACTCAATGTCGGCTGTATCGTCAACGGGCTGATGGATCACGAACGCCGCGATGCTTACAATGCGGATGTCACCTACGGCACCAACAACGAGTTTGGATTTGATTACCTGCGCGACAATATGAAGTTCCAGCTTGAGGGCATGGTTCAGCGGGATTTCAATTTTGCCATCGTCGACGAAGTCGACTCGATCCTGATTGACGAGGCGCGGACGCCGCTGATCATCTCCGGTCCTTCCGACAGCGCGACAGATCTTTATCTTGCCGTTGATAAGATCATTCCCTCGTTAACGCCGGACGATTACGAACTCGATGAAAAGACAAAAACGGTCAACCTGACCGAGGAAGGCCAGGAGCAGGTTGAAAACAAGCTGCGCGAACACGGACTGCTTCAGGAAGGCAGCATGTACGACATCCAGAATATCTCCCTCGTGCACCACGCCCAGCAGGCATTGAGGGCGCACAAACTGTTTGCGCGGGACACCGACTATATCATCAAGGACGGCAAGGTCATCATTATTGACGAATTTACCGGACGGATGATGGAAGGCCGCCGTTATTCCGAAGGCCTTCACCAGGCGCTCGAAGCCAAGGAAAAGGTCAACATCCAGACCGAGAACCAGACTCTGGCCTCGATCACCTTCCAGAATTATTTCCGGCTTTACCCGAAACTGGCCGGAATGACCGGCACCGCCATGACAGAAGCAGCGGAGTTTGCGGAAATCTACAATCTCGGCGTTGTCGAGATGCCGACGAACGTAGCCGTCAACAGGCTCGACCATGATGACGAGATCTATAAGAACCTTGCCGAAAAAGAGGATGCGATCCTCGACCTGATCAGGGAATGCCACAAGCGCAAGCAGCCGGTTCTGGTCGGTACGGTTTCCATTGATAAGTCGGAAAAACTGGCGGCACGACTCAAGAAAGAAAAGATCAAGCACAACGTGCTGAACGCCCGCCACCACGAACAGGAAGCCATGATCATCTCGCAGGCCGGGCAACCGGGCGCCGTGACGATCGCCACCAACATGGCAGGGCGAGGCACAGATATTAAAATGGGCGGCGATTCCGACAAGCGAATTGCAAACGAGGTCGATCCCGAGTGGCCGGAGGACCGCCGCAGGAAGGC
>CAZKGT010000142.1:0-6306 GCA_964552285.1 uncultured Pseudobdellovibrionaceae bacterium
AGTCGTTCGCGGCCGGGCGTCGTCGCGCGCGGGGGGAACTCGGCTTCCATCGGACGCCCGACCATCATTTCGATCAGCGACTCGCGGGTGATCTCCGAAACGGCCCGGATTGTGTACGGAAAGGTTTCCGTATCCGGCAGCAGCGGGTGAATGGCGCGCCATGCCAGTTTGCCGTGACCGACTTCGCGGCGGCCCGGCGGGCCCATGCGGCCGGCTTCGCCAACAGAATAAGGCGGGAAGTTGTAGTGCAGCAGGAAGCTCTCGCGATATTCGCCTTCAAGCGCATCGATAATCTGTTCGTCCTGTCCGGTGCCGAGCGTTGTTACCACAAGCGCCTGCGTCTCGCCGCGGGTGAAGAGGGCAGAGCCGTGAGCGCGCGGCAAAATGCCAACCTCGGCAACGATCGGACGAACGGTTTTGGTATCGCGCTCGTCGATACGCTTGCCGGTTTTCAGGATGCTGCCGCGGACGACATCGGATTCAACGGACTTGAACTTGGAGGTAATTACGCTCTCGGTCAGGCCGTTTTCCTCGTCGAGAAATTCCTCAATGGCTTTTGCCCGGATTTCACCAACGGCTTCCTGGCGGGCCAGCTTTTCCGTGATGCCGTAGGCTTTCTCGACGTCGGCGGAGAATTTGGCTTTGAGAGCTTCGGCCATTTTCTTGATGGCTTCCGGTGTTTCCGGGATATCCCATGGTTCCTTGGCGCACATCTCGGCCAGATCAATAATGCCATCGATTACAGACTGGAACGCTTTCCAACCAGCCATAACGGCACCCAGCATAATGTCCTCGGACAGCTCCTGCGCCTCCGATTCAACCATCAGAACGCCTTCCTGCGTTCCGGCGACGATGAGGTCAAGATCGGACTCTTCCATGTCAGCCGTGGTCGGATTAACGATGTACTCGCCATCCTTATACCCCACGCGCGCGGCCCCGATCGGCCCCATGAAAGGAATGCCGGAAATTGTCAGTGCGGCGGACGTACCGGCCATGGCGACCATATCCGGGTCATTTTCAAGATCGTGCGCAACCACTGTACAGATCACCTGCACCTCGTTGAGAAAGCCTTTGGGGAAAAGCGGGCGGATCGGGCGGTCGATCAGGCGGCTTGTCAGGACTTCCTTCTCGCTCGGCTTGGCCTCACGTTTGAAGAAGCCGCCCGGGATCTTCCCGGCGGCATAGGTTTTTTCCTGGTAGTGGACGGAGAGCGGGAAGAAATCCTGACCTTCACGCACATCCCGAGCGCCCACGACCGTACAGAGCACGGACGTACCGCCAAGCGTTGCCATTACGGACCCATCAGCCTGACGGGCGATTTTTCCTGTTTCCAGTACAAGTTGCTTTCCGGCAAAGTCGATTTCCTTGCGGAAGACCTTAAACATTTTATCTGTCATTTTTGATTCCTGTTGTTTGTGCTGGCCCCATACCCGCCTTCGGGATGGAGTCCTCGCGTTAAGATTTTCATGAAATGGAGAGAAGGGGATGGTGTTCGGTGGACAATGAAGAACAGTGCTTTTATATGGGGCTGTTCTTGACAGTCAACCGACGCGCCGCCGCTTCACCCTTTTCACGGGATGATACAAACCACTAATTGGCCCGGAAGTCAAAGGATTCTTGCTATGTGGCAACTGGCGTCGAAAAAGCAGCAGCTATATGACCGGCGTATACGGAGACACGAACCACTTTTCCGCCGTACTCCATATCACCCGTTATCGCAGGCTGTGGAGCGTTTGGAGAGAGGGGCATTTGTTCGTTGAAGGCAAGAGTGACTTTTGTAAGGTTTTTCGCAGGCCTTTTGGCAAGCGCTTTAACAGCTTTTATCTGGTCTGTGCTGCTGCAATGAATTGAGATGTCCGTATACTCGTCGTTACCCTTGTTAAACTGGATGCAGAGTGTTGGCTGTCGGGCTCCACCGCAATTTGTCGATCCACCGATGACATGGGTTTCCATCGGCTCTGTTGTTAGGTCTTCGATTGGAAGATCAAGCATATTCGCCTCCAATTAAGTAGAGAAGACTAATATATAAAAATCACGGTTATGTCAATAACATGCGTCAATCTGTAGCAGAACCTCAAATACTCCCAAAACACTTCAAAAGCACTGAGAATCGTATAAGATGAGCCGCACACAACGTTTGTGGTAACCAGTTTATGAGGGGTATCTATGTCCAATTACCTTGTTCTTCTTCGTCACGGTCAGTCTCAGTGGAACCTTGAGAACCGCTTTACGGGCTTTCACGATATCGACCTGTCAGATCTGGGCCGGGAGGAGGCCGCAGACGCCGGAAGCCGCCTGAAGGCTGCCGGTATTGAATTCGACCAGGTTTTTACCAGTACGCAAATGCGCGCCTATCACACGGCGGAGATCGCTCTGAACAGCGCCGGGCAGGAATCCTTGCTGGGGACCATGATCAAACATGATGATCTGCGTGAACGCGATTACGGCGATCTCACCGGGCTTAACAAGGCTGAAACAGCGGAAAAATACGGCGACGAACAGGTTCATATCTGGCGCCGTTCTTACGACACGCGTCCGCCGGGCGGCGAATGCCTGCAGGATGTTGTTGAAAACCGCGTCCGCCCTTATTACACGGCCAATATCAAGCCGCTGGTCGACGAAGGCAAAAACGTTTTGATTGCCGCTCATGGCAATTCCCTGCGCGCCATGCTGATTATACTGGGCCTTGAAACCCCGGAGACGATCAACAAGGCCGAAATGGAAACAGGCGTGCCTGTCGTCGTGGAATTTGAAAACGGCGAAGTCGTGAACCGCTATCCGCTGAAGGACAAGGAAGCGGCCTAGGAGAAAAACAGGGAGGTTATATATGCCAACATCGCAATTAGATGCGATCATAAAAAAAATAGAGGATGAACGACGCGCCAGACCATGGCACAAGAAGGTCCGCGACACTATCGTGCATGATTTCTGGCCGTACTATCGGGACAAAAGCACGATATTACCGATGGCAACGGCAATGGCGTTTGCGGCCGCCGTTGCTTTGGGTGCGTCCGCTCTGACGACTGAGATTAAAGAGAATATCGGTGATGTGACGGGAGAGGTAAGTGGCTCACTGGAGAATGTAATTGAACAGACAGCTCCCGGCTTGCCATCATCTGTGGCCATGACTTTCCCCGGTCTTGACCGGCAGTAAACAAAAGGCGGCCCTTTAAGCCGCCTTTTTGAATTCTTATCTCCGGATACCCAGCCGTTTGATGACTTCCTGATAGCGCGGTTCATCAACACGCTTCAGGTAATCCAGCAGTTTACGACGCTTGGCAACCATGGCCAGCAGGCCGCGGCGGCTGTGGAAATCGTGCTTGTGTGCCTGCATGTGGGCGGACAGGTTGTTGATCCGCTCGGTCAGGATGGCGATCTGGACTTCCGGGGAGCCGGTGTCGCCTTTTTTTGTCTGATAGTCGTTAATCAGTTCCTGCTTCTTTTCTGCAGCTATCGACATCGTTTTCTCCTTTGCTTATAGGTTCAAAATACGGACGGGCCTTATTTCCACGCCTTCAACCTCCGTCAGGGCCACAGGGGTTCCCTGAAAAAAGGCCAGAGCCGTTACGGGCTTGCGCTTTTCTATCTCGATGCCGGCCTTCTGGATGCGTTCCATATCAGGCCGGGCGATAAAGGCAAGCTTTTGCCCGTTTTTCAGCAGCGCCGCTTCCCGCTCGTTTAAGGCCAGTGCCGGGATGTCGTCCAGCACGGTCTGAACAGGGAGCAAAGCCTCGTCCAACGGGGCGGCACTTTCACCGATTTTTTCCAAAATGTCCAGAGAAATCGCGTTTTCCTCCGTAAACGGCCCCACCGCCGTACGCCGCAGGTCCGCAATATAACCAACCGTTCCAAGCGCCAGAGGAATATCGCGGGCAAGGGAGCGCATATAGGCGCCCTTGCCGGAGACAACCTCAAAGCGGGCAAAGCCGGCGGCTGTTTCGGTAAGCTCAATACTCTCTATGAAGACCGTACGCGCCTTAAGTTCCGGCGTTTCACCGTCCCGCGCCAGGTCATAGGCACGCTGTCCGTCGATTTTGATGGCAGAAAACTGCGGCGGCACCTGCTCTATCTCACCGGTAAAAGCGGGCAGGGCAGCCAGAATATTTTTTTCTGACGGGCGTACATCGGATGTAGCAACGACCTCACCTTCCGCATCATCTGTAGAGCGCTGCTCACCCCAGCGGATATAGAATGTGTAGGTTTTGAGATGATCCTGCGCGAAGGGAATGGTCTTGGTAGCCTCACCCAGAGCAATCGGCAGAATGCCCGAGGCAAGCGGATCAAGCGTGCCGGCATGTCCGGCCTTTTGCGGCTTTAAAAGGCGTTTGATGGCGCCGACAGCATTCGTCGAGCCCATGCCTGCCGGCTTGTCGAGGTTAATCCAGCCGTTGATGATATTGCCTTTGCGTTTGCGCATTTTGTCTTTTTTCGGCACTAAGGACACTAAGATCACTAAAAAAAACTTAGTGCCCTTAGTGGCTCAATAATCCTCTTTAGGCTTGGGAATTTCTCTCAGTATTTCTTCAATCCGTCCCGCTTGCTCAAAACTCTGATCTTCCACAAAGCGCAGGCGCGGTGTGAATTTAAGCTCAGTCTTGCGGTTAATCTCTTTCTGGAAGTAAGAGGAGGCCTCATTCAGTGCCTCAATAATCTCATCAAGCTGCTGGCCGCCCAAAGACATCACATAGGCCTTGGCGTTTTTAAGGTCAGGCGTAATCCGCACTTCCGTTACGGTCACCTTTCCGGCGTCCAGCAGGACCGGATCATGAAAATGCCCGCGCTGCAGGATTTCTGCAATCACATGCCGGAGCTGCTCGCCAACACGGAGCTGACGCTGTGTCGGCCCTTTCTTTTGATGATGGTGTTTCATGGCAGGACTTACTCGACTTTACGCGCTTCCTCGATCACATCGAAGCATTCGATGACGTCGCCTTCCTTGATGTCGTCGTAGTTTTCAAAGGCCATGCCGCATTCCATGCCTTCCTTGACCTCTTTGACTTCGTCCTTGAAGCGCTTGAGGGTTTTGAGTGTACCCTCATGGATAACAACATCATCACGCAACAGTCGAACCTTGGCGCCGCGTTTGACCTCGCCGACCGTGACCATGCAGCCGCCGACCTTACCGACTTTGGTAATGTTGAAGACCTGGCGGATCTCCGCCTGGCCGAGATATTCCTCGCGCAGGGCCGGGGCCAGAAGGCCGGAGAGAATGGTCTTCGCATCCTCAATCACATCGTAAATCACGTTGTAATAACGAATATCAACGCCCTCGCGTTGCGCCAGATCGCGGGCCTGCGCATTGGCACGGACGTTAAAGCCGACAATGATACCGCCGGACGCTTTGGCAAGCTGAACATCAGACTCCGTAATCCCGCCGACACCCTGGTGCAGAACACGGACCTCGATATCCTCGTTCTCGTCTTCCATTTTCTGGAGCGAGCCGATAATGGCCTCGATAGAGCCATGCACGTCCGCTTTGATAACGGCGGGCAGGGTGGTTTTCTCGCCTTTTTGCGCCTGTTCCAGAAGGTCTTCCAGCGTGGTGCGGCCTTTCAGTGCAATTGCCGCCTGCGCTTCGCGGCGCTTGCGCTGGCGGTATTCGGCAATTTCACGGGCGCGGGCTTCATCGGCGACGACGTAAAGCTTGTCGCCGGCGCCAGGCGTCCCCTGCAGTCCGAGAATCTCAACCGGCTGGCCGGGCAGAGCTTCAGAGATATTCTGCCCCTTATCGTCAATCAGGGCGCGGACGCGGCCTGATTCTGCACCGACGACCATAATATCGCCGATGCGCAGTGTTCCTTTTTCAACCAGAACCGTTGCCACGGAACCGCGGCCGACTTCCTGTTTGGATTCAACGACAACACCTTCGGCAGGGCGGTTCGGATTGGCCTTAAGCTCAAGAAGCTCTGCCTGCAGGAGAATGGCTTCTTCGAGCTTGTCGAGGTTCTTTTTCTGCTTGGCAGAAATCTCGACACACTGAACATCACCGCTCAACTCCTCGACGATAATCTCGTGCTGGAGCAGGTCCTGTTTGATTTTCTGCGGATTGGCAGCGGGAAGATCGATTTTATTGATTGCCACGATAATCGGCACCTCGGCAGCTTTGGCGTGGCTGATGGCTTCAATTGTCTGCGGCATAAGGCTGTCGTCGGCGGCAACGATCAGGATCACAATGTCCGTGACATTCGCACCGCGTGCGCGCATCTCCGTAAAGGCGGCGTGGCCCGGGGTATCGAGGAAGGTGATTTTCTCGCCGTTACTCATCGTCACCTGATAGGCGCCGATATGCTGGGTAATGCCGCCTGC
>CAZKGT010000143.1:0-6274 GCA_964552285.1 uncultured Pseudobdellovibrionaceae bacterium
CTGATCTCGGGCGAGTGGACCGGCACCATGAACCTGACAGAGCCACAGGCAGGCTCGGACCTTGCCGCCATCCGGTCTACGGCCGAACCGCAGGCGGACGGAAGCTACAAAATCTCGGGACAGAAGATTTATATCACCTACGGCGAACATGATTTAACGGACAATATCGTTCACCTCGTTCTGGCGCGCACGCCGGGTTCCCCCGAAGGAGTCAAAGGCATTTCGATGTTCATCGTGCCCAAAATCCTTTCTGACGGCACCCGCAACGATGCCAAGTGTACAGGTCTTGAACACAAGCTCGGCATCCACGCCTCCCCCACCTGCACCATGCAGTTCGGCGATGAGGGCGGTGCAACAGGCTACCTCGTCGGCCAAGAACATGAAGGCCTGCGCTACATGTTCACGATGATGAATAACGCGCGCCTGTCCGTCGGTCTGCAGGGTGTGGCCATTGGCGAGGCAGCCTACCAGGCCGCTCTGTCTTACGCCCGTGAGCGCATACAGGGAAAAACGTTCGATTCGGACGAGCAGGTCGCCATTATCCACCACCCGGACGTCCGGCGCATGCTGCTCTCCATGAAAGCACGCGTTGAGGCAGGCCGCATGCTGACCTACGATGCCGCGCTCACGCTCGACAAGGCACAGGAAGGAGATGCAGCAGCGCAGGCCCGCGTTGACCTGATGACCCCGGTTGTCAAGGCATGGTGCACAGACATGGCCGTGCAGGTTGCCTCAACCGGCATTCAGGTCCATGGCGGCATGGGGTTCATCGAAGAAACAGGCGTTGCCCAGTTCTACCGTGATGCGCGTATTCTGCCGATTTACGAGGGCACCAACGGTATTCAGGCCATGGACCTGATATTCCGCAAACTCGCAGGCGACCGCGGCAAGGCAATCATGGACTGGCTGATCGAGGCAGAAAATTTTGCCGCCGCCGATTCCCTCAAAGCCTCACTTGCAGAACTAAAGAGCGTTACGGAAGAGTTGCTTGGAAAAGACCCGTCCGCCGCCGAGGAACTCTCCGCGATCGCCGTCCCCTTCCTGAAAGCTTTCGGCACGATTGCCGGCGCCGTCATGATGGAACGCAGCACCCTGGCAGCACTGACGCTGGAAAAAGAGGACCCAGACTTTGCCTGGAACAAGACCGCGACGGCAGACTTTTATCTGGCGCATATCCTGCCGGAAAGTGCCGCCAGTCTGGAGATCGTCAAAAAAGGCGCAGACCCTGTCCGCCATTTCGACGCTGACGATTTTTAGGAAAAGAAAACCCTTAACGACGCTATCGGCGTTTTACGTACCCGCACTGGGTATAAGCGTAGGCCTGGACACGCTGCCAATAGCGTGACTCCAGACGCGGACGCTCCCCATAGGTTTTGGCAACCGTATTGGCAAAACATTCGCAAACCGATTTAAAGTCCGGCCTGTTCATCAGGATCATCCGCTCTTCGCAAACACCGTACGAATACCCCGCAACCCCTACCGGATTGGCGCATTCTTTATTGATTTGCATCATAATCTTGCCGTTACTTGCTTCCGGCCCCATTTCGAGGCGCTTGTCCAGATATTGTACGGCCAGGCACTCGCAGTCGTAAAATCTGCTCTGCAATCCATCGGAGGCGCAGGTATCGTGGACCTGCTGCATTTCCTCAAGCAGTTCATTCACAAGATCCGGATCAAGCTGGTCGAGTATACTGGAACCGGACTGGTAGCCCGGATCGCCATAAGTCGGCTCTTCCATTTCCTCGAAAAAAGAATCCTCGTTATAGGTCGGTAAATGCCCTTGTATCTGCGGCATCGAATCCTCTGCCGCATAAACCGGAACGGCAGCAAAAAAGAAAACAGACAGGGCTAAAGAAATGAACAGGCGCATCTGCATATTTTAGCATAAAGAAAAACAGGCGCTGAATTTTTTGCGTAAAAAAACGGACGCCTTTCCCCAAGGCGCCCGAAAGGAGACAAGCTATTTAAAAACCCTGTCAGGCAGCGCCGCGAAGCTTCTTCCAAAGCTCCTTAACGTCGAAATTGCCGGCATCCTCATCAGTATCAGTTCCCGCTGAAGCCGCACGCGGCGCATTCTGGTTCTGATTTTGCCCCTGAAGTTTTTTCATCTTGGCTTCCAACGCTTGCTGGCGGCGGGCCTTTTCCTTGCGCTCACGCTCTTTCAGTTCCGCCTGAAGTTCTTCGGCCTGTTTCTGGCTGTACTGGCTGGTAATCAATACCTGCTGTGCCTGACGTTGCCATAGATCGCGCTGCTCTTTCAGATCGTCAAGCTGCTCTTTCGTCGCGTCAAGCTGCTCTTCCAGCATCCGGATACGCATCCTTAGACGCTCCGTTTCCAGGATATCGGCAGCTTTCTTAAGCTCGGCCTCAACCACATTGCCGGTATCATTGGCTGCATTTTGCAGACCGAAGGCCCGTTCAAGCTCGGAAACATCGATCACACGACGCCCGTTTGCATCGATTTCAAAGGAAATCTTGCCACTATTCATGGCCCTTTGAATGGTGGATTTGGATTTACCCGTCAACTCAGCGGCACGCTGCGCCCCAACCTTCGCCATGGCACTTACCTCGCAATTTCTTGATGATAGAGATTGCTAGCACGCCTGTGGTTTTCGAATCAAGAACGTTATCGAAAAATATCCACAGAACCGGCAAAAAAAGAAGCGGCTTTATGCCGCTTCCTTCTCCATCCGGTCATTCAAAAGACGTGTAAGCCGCTGCCACTGCGCCCCGGAAAACAGGTGCGCATAAATGAAAGGCAGCCAGCCTTTTTTACGCCAGTCGAGAATTGTTGCATCCGGCAGAGCAGCAAATTTTTCTTCATCGACAATCCGGAAGCCGGAGAAATTGATCCGGGTCTTGTTGGCCACATTAATCTGCGCCTCACGCTCGACCAGGATATCGGCCGCTGCCAGATCCTTGCTGAATTCCAGCGTCTGCTGGGCCGCCGCATGATAGGACTTGCAGAACTCCAGAGCATTCTGCGAAAGCTGGCTCGGCTCGCCCTGCTCGTCAAAAAACTTCTGCTCGCCGCCCTCTTCTGTCACCTTGTCGTTCAGGTCGACACATAGCGTCAGCTGATCCGAATCCGGAAGCTCGGAGAAGATAAACGGATAGCGGCGGATATAAGCCGGGATATAGCTATCCGGCTCCCACCGCCCTGCCGGGCTGACAAACAGGTTCTCATTGTCCCGCACACCAAGAATAGCAACCGGCGTTGCGCTGCCGTCCGGCGAAAAGGCGATCGGATAGAAATGGCATACCTGCGGCAGTTCAATCAGATTGATCGGAACGGCATTAATGCCCGTTGTAAAGCCAAGGCCAAAATCTTTCTTAAGCGCCAGATTGGCATGCTTTTGCTTGTCCAGCGGAACCGGGTTCTCGTAAAACAGCGGCATGTTCGCAGCAGGCGCTGCGGCGGCTGCGCCGTTTCCTTCTGCGGGAGCTGCTTTGTCGTCTTTTTTAGCCATTTCCTATCCTTTAAATATCTGTTTTCGATAACTGCGAAGCAGCAGTCTTTCGCGAACATTATCCAATCTTTTCCCGGCTTGGCAATGCCGGATGGCAAATCATCGACAAAAATGTCCGCAAAACCGCAATTTTTGCTACCGCCTCCAGCCAAAATCCGTTAGTGTCCGGGCATATTCAGCGATTTTGAGGGAAATTGATCCATGCGTATTGGAATGATCGGCACCGGCTATGTAGGGCTTGTCTCCGGAACCTGTTTTGCGGAATTCGGCATCGAAGTTGTTTGTGCCGATAAGGACGAGCAAAAAATCAAGCGCCTGAAGGCGGGCGAAATTCCGATTTACGAACCCGGCCTTGACGATCTTGTCGAACGGCAGGTCAAAGGGGGCCGCCTTTCCTTTACCACAGATATCAAGGAAACCGTACAGGGCGCCGATGCCGTCTTTATCGCCGTAGGCACGCCGCCGCGCCGCTCGGACGGCCATGCCGATCTTTCTTTTGTCTATCAGGCAGCTAGGGAAATCGCTGAAGCCATGGACGGCTATACGGTCATTGTCACCAAATCCACCGTCCCCGTCGGCACGGCCCGTGAAGTTGAGAATATCATCCGCGAAGTGCGCCCGGATGCGGAGTTCGATGTCTGCTCCAACCCGGAGTTCCTGCGCGAAGGCGCCGCCATCAACGATTTCATGCGCCCGGACCGGGTCGTCATCGGCCTCAGTTCCAAGCGCGCCAAGGAAGTCATGCGCGAGTTGTACCGGCCGCTTTACCTGAATGAAACACCTATCGTCTTTACCACGCCGGAAAGCTCGGAACTGATCAAATACGCCTCCAACGCCTTCCTTGCGACCAAGATCACCTTTATCAATGAAATCGCCAATCTGTGCGAAAAAACCGGGGCAAACGTCCAGGACGTCGCCCGCGCCATGGGTATGGACGGCCGGATCGGCTCGAAATTCCTGCATGCCGGCCCCGGCTATGGCGGCTCCTGCTTCCCGAAAGACACGCTTGCCCTCACACAGACAGGCCAGAAATTCGGCGCGAACCAGAACATCGTCGAAACCGTCGTCAAGGTAAATGCCAACCGCCAGAAACAAATGGCCCAGCGCATTATCGAAGCCTGTGACGGCGATATAAAGGGCAAGCGCATCGGCATTCTCGGCGTGTCCTTCAAACCCAACACCGATGACGTCCGCGAAGCGCCGTCGCTGGTGATTATCCCGGCCCTCCAGAATGCAGGCGCAAAGGTTGCCGCCTACGATCCGGTTGCAACGGAACAGGCCGCAAAGCATCTCGATAATGTCGAATGGTGCGAAGACCCCTATCAGGTTGCCGAAGGCGCTGACGCGCTCGTCATCATCACCGAATGGAACGAGTTTCGCGCCCTTAATCTCGACCGGCTGGCTGTGACCATGAAAACGCGCCGCCTGCTGGACCTGCGCAATATCTACAAGCCCGAAGAAGCCGCCGAATACGGCTTCCGGTACATTTCCATCGGCCGCCCGGACGTTATGCCGGAAGAAGGCGCCGAACTGAAACGGGCTTCGTAAGCACCAAGAACACGGATAATCACGTAATTCTATTGCCTATATTTTTACGGGATAGGCCTTTGGTCGGTGGAGGGACTTGAATTGTTTATTTAAGTCGTTGTTTCTATTTATAAATAAAAACACAAACTTTTTTTGTGCCCCTTTTTATGCCCCCGGATTATAAAGTCAGGGGCTTTTCTGTTCATAACAAGTCATTATCATTCAGCGTTGTATTTTACAGCATGTTTCTATAAAAACAATCCTATGTTTGTCCTTTTGGGCAAGCTGGGGCTTTCTAACCCCTCAAGTAGCGGATGACGTATCCGTCAAAACCTCGCTTCTCGGCTTATGGCCGGGAGGCGGCGGCGAATGTCCAGCGTTTCGGCGTAAAGGCCGTCGCGGTCGTCTACTTGCGGCTTAGAAACTCCCGGCTACCAGAGCAGGACAGCTCTGGTGGCTTTTTTATAATCAAATGGGGTAATATAAAATGATTAAAAGACTTTATGATTTTTTATATAGAAAATCAGCGCAGGCCAGAACGTGCCCATATTGCGGATTCTTATTTGAAAAGGAAATAGAACGTAACCGAAAATGTTCAGAGTGCAAAAATAAAATTGTGGTACGAAAAGATAACGGTAAACCTTCTCTTTTTACGGAAGAACAAGCTGCGGCCTTTGATGTTAAAAAACAAAAACAACGTACAAGAAAGGCTTATATCAAACATTTACAAGCTATTGGGGGGAGTGAAAAAGAATTTTCCCAGAGAGAAAAACTTTTAGGAAAGAAATTTAAAAAACATCCATCTTTCGGGGACGTTTTTTGGTCGCTCTCCAATGAATATTTGGAAAATGCCATGAAGAAAAATTATTATGAAGCAGCAAAATCTATTTATTGGCATCAGGCGCGAGTGCTTTATGACTTGGAGAAACGGGATCCGTATTTGCCACTCAGAGAGAGTAATAAAATGCAATTGATGGGTATGAAACGAGCAAGTTCTTCCAGTCGCTTTATATTAGAGGTCTGCGGAAGAGGTGACTGTGATACAGCATCGGAGATAAACGGCGAAAGGTTTACGATTGATGAGGCCTTGGAAAAAATGCCTATTCCACAAAAAGACTGCAAAAGGGGTTTTTGCGACTGCATGTATCTCTCGGAAGACAAAGATTCGATATTTTTTAGTGAATAAGCAAATAGCCTTTCAAAATAACGTTTTTAGAGATCTAGCACACTACCGGACTCTGCATCAGAACACATTGACAGGCAAAGGTTTACTGGGG
>CAZKGT010000144.1:0-6174 GCA_964552285.1 uncultured Pseudobdellovibrionaceae bacterium
TCTGAAAGTATGAATCAATTCACCGCCTTATCCCAGCTGTGTCCGGTAGTGTGCCAAAACACTGAAGAAATAAATGTTCTCACCTTTTGAATTCATGATGGCGGGGCGGTACCTGCGGGCGCGGAAGGCGGAAGGGTTCGTCTCTGTGATTGCCGGGTTTTCCTTTCTCGGCATCCTGCTTGGCGTGGCGACGTTGATTATTGTCATGAGCGTGATGAACGGGTTTCGGCAGGAGCTGATGGGGCGATTGCTGGGACTGAATGGGCATATCAGTGTTTATGCGCAGAGTGGGCCGCTTACAGGGTACGAGGACCTGGTGGCGCAGCTAAAGGGTGTGCAGGGCGTGGAGAGCGCCAGCGCGCAGATTGAAAGTCAGGCATTGCTTACTGTAAGCGGTGTTTCCACAGGTGTGATGGTGCGCGGGATTACGGCAGAGGATTTCGCCGGGAAGCCTATTCTTTCTGATTCAATAACAGGCGGCGATCTTGCCAGTTTCGAGGGAGCAAGCGTGGCTGTTGGTGAAGCGCTGGCTAAACGGCTGAGGCTGGCGATTGGGGACGAGATCGTCCTGATGTCACCCAAGGCGCGCTCGACCCCCTTCGGGGGCATTCCACGCCAGATGCGGGCCAAAGTCGCGATGGTCTTCGATGTCGGGATGTATGAGTATAATAACGGCTTTGTCTATATGCCGCTTTCGCACACGCAGAAGTTTTTCCAGATGTCCGGCGGGGTTTCTGAGATTGAAATTGTGACGGACGATCCTTTAAATATCAATGTGATGCGGGATCGTATTGAGATGGTGGTTGAAGGGAGAGCAGGGGTTTATGACTGGCGTGATACCAACAGCAGCTTTTTCAACGCGCTTCAGGTCGAGCGCAATGTCATGTTCCTGATCCTGACCATGATTATCCTAGTGGCGGCGTTCAATATCATTTCTTCGATGATCATGCTTGTGAAGGACAAGGCGCGGGATATCGCGATTATGCGGACAATGGGCGCGACGCGGGCGAGTATCATGAAAATTTTTATGCTGACCGGGGCGAGCATCGGGCTGGCCGGCACGGTTGGCGGGGCGCTGGCGGGAATAGCGTTTGCGCTGAATATCGAGAGCATCCGCCAGGTGCTGGAGGGATTGACGGGCAAGAATTTGTTTTCCGAGGAGATTTATTTTCTTTCGAAGCTGCCTGCGGAGATTGACTGGGCGGAAGTCACGGCTGTGGTAGCGATCGCGTTTGTGCTCTCGTTCGGGGCGACGGTCTTTCCGGCCCTGCGTGCGGCGAGGCTCGATCCTGTGGAGGCGCTTCGGTATGAGTAGTGCTGAGGAGAAAAAAACCTCCCCCGCAGAGGAGCGCGCTTTATTGAGGCTGAGAGGTGTGACCAAAACTTTCCATCAGGGCGGCAATAGCCTCACGGTCCTGAATGACGTCAATATGAGCATCGAGCCGGGGGAGATTGTTGCGCTTGTCGGGCCGAGCGGAGCGGGGAAATCGACGCTTTTGCAGCTTGCCGGGCTACTGGATACGCCGACATCAGGGCAAATTATGGTGGACGGCAAGGACGTGGCAAAGCTCAGTGATATTGAGCGTACGCTTATCCGGCGCGACATGGTCGGGTTCGTCTATCAGTTCCATTACCTGCAACCGGAGTTCTCGGCGCTCGAGAATATTGTCATTCCACAGATGATCGCAGGTGTCTCCAGGAAAGAGGCAGGGGAGCGCGGTATGGAACTTCTGGCCGGGATGAAGCTGGAGGAGCGGGCCGATCACCGTCCGGCGCGGCTTTCCGGCGGGGAGCAGCAGCGGGTGGCGATGGCACGGGCGCTTGCCAACCGGCCCAGACTTTTGCTGGCCGACGAACCAACGGGAAACCTCGATCCGCAAACGTCAGCAAAAGTCTTCGAGCAGCTTCTAGAACTGGTTCGTGATCACGGGATAGGGGCACTGATTGCCACGCACAACCTCGATCTGGCCGAACAGATGGACCGCGTGCTGGAATTGAAGCAGGGACGGATAATGGCGTATTGAGGTCTGTTGATGCACCGCGTTTTTGTCTACGGAACACTTAAGAAAGGCGCGCGTAACAGCGGGTTTATGGCTACGGCGAATTTTATTGGCGAGGCCGAGACCGACGCCTGCTGGAAAATGGTTAGGTTTGCATCTTTCCATGCGCCGGGGCGCACCTATCCGGCAGTTGAGCCGGATGGAAACGGAAGGATTGCCGGTGAGATTTATGAGATTGATGACGCAACTTTACGTGAGCTGGATGTTCTTGAAGGGGTGGGGGAGCGATATGACAGGCGGGCCGTTTTCCTGTCAGATGGAAGCAAGGCCATGATGTATGTAAGCATCGACAAGGCAAGAGCGCCTCTGGATAACGGGTCTTGTGTTGCGTACGACCCGGAGAAGAAAGTATATAGCTGGCTGGACGAAATGGACGGACGGAATTTGAATGAACGACTGGGAATGGAGTCTCTTTGAGGCGTCCAAGGTTTTTTTCAGGACTTATTACGACGATCTTGGCGGCGCAGGAGTGCGACGCGGACGGATGATCAGCCATTTCTGGTGTTCGCAGAAGATGCTCGTCCGCGAGCATCGCGAGCTTACCTACCTCTACACGGAAACCCGGCACAGCAGGCGGCCGCTGATTTTTATTCATGGCTCTCCCGGCGATGGCAGCGAGTGGGAGAAATTTCTTCACTATCCGCATGAATATTCTATTTGCGCCATCGACCGGCCAGGGTTTGGTATGACGTATCAGGAAAAGCCGAACCTTGAGATGGATATGGTTTACTTAAGTGACCTGATGGGCATTTTATCGGTGGATGCAAAACCTATTCTGGTGGGCCATTCGTTGGGGGCGGGTATAGCGGCCCGGCTGGCTGCGGATTTTCCGGGCAGTATTGCGGGGCTGGTTCTGGTCGGCGGTTCCTTAAATCCGGTATTGGAGAAGGTAAGGCCGGTCCAGAAAATCTTCGCCCATCCGGCGCTGTCATGGATACTGACCCGTTCGATCCGGCACAGCAACGATGAACTGATGCAGTACGGGGATTTCCTGAAAAACCTGAAACCGCGGTTGCGGAATATTATCTGTTCCGTTTCCGTGGTGCACGCGAAGGATGACCGGCTGGTGCCGTTTGAAAACGTCGACTATATCGTTGAGCAGATGACGAATGCGAAAGAGATGCATGTCATGCCTCTTGCTCATGGCGGGCATTTTCTAAATTACACACAACCGACAGCAATTTTGAAGGCGGTGCGCAAGGTTGATCCTGACTTTGTATCTAAGAAGAAGGGTTCCTAATCATTCGATCTTTGTGGCCTGAAGGGCCACACCCAAGCGGCAAATCCGGGGTAGTTTCTGGTCTGGATCCAGAGCTTGCCTTGTCCTTTGAACCGTGCAACCAGACCTTCTCCTGAGAAGAAGAAGGATTTATAGCCGCCGAATTTGGTGACGCTGTATTCAAGCCCGCCTGTGAAACCGACAATGTGGTTGGTGTCGACGAAATATTCATCCGTCACGTCTACCTCGATAATGCCGCCATAAGAGTTGAAGAACAGGTCGCCCTTGCCTTCCGCCTTGATCAGGAACATGCCCGCGCCGGAGAAAAAGCCTTTCACGAGACCCTGCCATTTGGTCAGCAGTTCGACACCTTTCCCTGCGGCAATAAAAGCGCCGCTTTGCAGGAAAACCGGCTCGTTCTCCTCGACGTAGGTATGGCGCATATCGCCCGGCATACCGCTCGCAAAAGCAATTTCGCCGGGGAACTGTTCGGCGGTGAACTCGTTGATGAAGATGCTTTCCCCGCCTAGGAAGCGTTTAAAGCCGCCCTTGAATTTGGTTTCCATGCGGATGTTGGTGTCCATCGTCACCATGGCCGAGGCTTCGGCCTTGACCGTCTCCCCTTCCTTGAGCTTGATTTTGACGAGCGCGAAATCGGGCTGGCCTTCGAAGGTGTAATCCATGTCCTTCTTTTCCGGGGCGGCTTTTTCCTGAATGGCGGCGTCCTGCATAATCTTTCTCCTTATCTGGGTCTTAGCATGGGGCCGATGATAAGGCCGAAACTGCGCGGGGCATGCGACTGGCACCAGACTTTGCCCTTGCCCTTGAAGCGGCAGACGAAGCCCTCGCCGCCGAGGAAGGAGCCGAGCCAGCTTCCGCCGACCTTCGAAATGTTGAACTTCAATGTGTCTTCGAAGGCAACGATATGGCTGGTGTCGACGATATATTCGCCGTCAACCTCTATCGGGTAGATCTTGCCGAATGAGTTGATGAGCGCTTTTCCGCGCCCGCTGAGTTTCAGCCAGAACAGGCCTTCGCCGGAGAAGATGCTCTTGAAACCCTGCCAGCCGAGATCGACATCGACGTCGCCGATTTCGGCAAGGAAGGATGTACCCTGCACGACGAGGTTACAGTTGGTGAGTTCATGGACCATGATGTCGCCGCTGAGCGCCGGGGCGATATAGACCGTGGCCTCGGGCGCTGTGCACTTGTAATGGTTCAGGAAAAAGCTCTCGCCGCCGACGGCGCGCTTCAGGGCCTTCATAATACCGCCCGAGCCGCGCTTGTGCGTGGTGGTCTTGATGTCAAGGCCGGACGACATGGCAACCATGCTGCCGCCCTCGGCTGTGAGTTCCTCGCCTTGTGAGAAGGTCACTTTGGCAACGGTGTTTGCGGGTTGTTCGAGAATATCCACCTGCATGATGCTGTTCTTTCTCGCCTAGAGTTTCGGATTGATCCATGCGACCAGCCCGGAAAGGCTGCGCGACTGGATGAAGACCTTGCCCTTTCCGGCAAGGCGTGTAACGAAGCCTTCACCGCTCGTGATGCTGGAGATCAGGCCGCCGGAAAGCTGGAGGTTGATTTTCACCATCGGGTCGTAGGCAACCAGGTGGCTGGAATCGACGAGAAACTCGCCGTCCATTTCACGTTCGTAGATGTGGCCGTAGGCACCGAACCATAAGCGTCCGTGGCCGGTTATGTACTGACGGAACAGGCCCTCGCGGGCGATGAAAGAGCGGATGCCCGCCCATTTGATTGCGATTTTTATGCCCGGTGTTGAGCATATGTACGCTCCGGGTTGCAGGAAGATGCCGCCACCGTTCAGCTCAATCGACTGAATGTTGCCAGGCTTGGCCTGCGTCAGGACAATGTTCTGAGCCTGCTGCGTTTTGTTCGTGAAGACGTTGATGAAGAGCGTTTCACCGCCCAGGAATTTGCGGATCAGCGCGCCGAACAGGCCGCCGTTCATGCGGGCCTTGTGATGTATGCCCGCATCCATGCTGGCCATAGCCCCCGATTCGGTAGTGATGCTTTCTCCGGGCTCCAATGTTAGGTGGATGTTGGCAAAGGAGGGGCCTCCTTCGATGGTGTGCTTCATTCGATTTCCCCCGTCTCGCTGTTGAGCACCTCGGACAGTCTATCCTGAAAACCCTCGAAATCAAACGCCCTCTTTTCGGGCAGAACGGGAAGCTGTTCAATACGGGATTCCAGCACCCTGATCCTGTCTTCGGTGCCGGGATGTGTGCTGAAAAGTGTCAGGGCTTTCATATTCGATAGTTTTGAAAGCGAGCCGTATTCTTCTTCCAGGGTATGGAAGAAATCGACCTGTCCCTGCGGCGATATTTTTGCTCTTAGCAGCATTTCAAACCCGATGGCGTCGGCCTCGAATTCCTGTTCGCGGGAATAGCCCTGTTCGGAGAGATAGCCGGCGTTATAGGCAATCTCGCCGACCATGTCGCCTGTGCCTGCCGTCAGGAGTGAAATAAGGATACGGCTGCTTAGGGAATGGATGATCTGTTGCAGGCTGTGGCGCTCGGTGACGTGGGCCATTTCGTGCGCCATGACACCGAGGACTTCTTCGGCTGAGCCCGCTTTTTCCAGCAGAGCGGAATGGAAAATGATATGGCCGCCCGGCATGGCGAAGGCGTTGACGGAATCTTCCTTTATGATGTGGAAGTGAAACATGTAAGGCGTATCACTGTTTGCGCGTGTCAGGTAAGACGCCATGGCGTAAAGGCGGTGTTCCAGGTCCGGGTCTTTGATGAGGGCAGGGTTGTTCTCAAACTGAAGCTCGAAGATGGTATCGCCAAGCGCCATTTCCACGTCCGGCGGGATTCTCTTTGCGATCTGCCCGGCGACCCAGCTTTTCTCGATAAAGATCAGGTAGCAGGGAAC
>CAZKGT010000145.1:0-946 GCA_964552285.1 uncultured Pseudobdellovibrionaceae bacterium
TTGCCCCGGCTCCACATGGCTGTACGGCGGCGGACCGCCGCTTTCATAGCCGCCATTATAGTACGAGGGCATAACATCATGCGTATCCTTGTCGATCGGCAGGAAACGCTCGCCCGTCAGAACAAGCTGGATCGCCTTCAGCATCGCCTTGCCTGACATGGTTTTCGGGAAGTAACCGACAATGCCAAGATCCATTGCCTCCTGAACGTCCCGGCTTTCGGCAACACCGGACATCAGCGCAACAGGAATGTCAGGATATTTATCCTTCAAATCCTTGATGCCTTTTACCCCCTTCATGCCGGGCATTTTGAGATCGAGCAGTATAAGGTCAATTTCCTGACCCGGCCCGCCATCTTCCAGTGTCTCGAAGACTTCCTGCAGGCTCTTGGCCAGAGCCACGTTGGCCTCTGGTTCCGCTCTTTCGATGTACTGGACGATGGCATCACGAAATAATGTATGGTCGTCCGCGAGTAAAAGATTCATGCTCATTGCTTTTATATTTTACAGCTATCTTTTGGGTTAGTGTAAGAAAAATACCCTTACGACTCCTCTTTCAATCAGAACACAGACTTTTTTCTTTTACAACATAAGGTTACATAAAAGTGGCATATATAGAATTAATCTTCCCGTATGTAGCCAAAAGAAGATTTTCAAGTTGCAATGCGCCTTGTCATTTACGCAGTGAAACATGGAGCGGCGCCGGAGCGTATTTCTGTACGTCCTTGAGTTTCAGGCGGTAGACATACACGTTCTCCAGAACCCGCTGGACGTAGTTTCTCGTCTCGTAAATCGGGATCAGTTCGATCCAGTCGACAAGATCTATCTCGCCCTTGCGTGGGTCGCCTTTTTCCTTCAACCAGCGCTTTACACGGTTCGGCCCTGCGTTATAGGCGGCGAGCGCCAGCGGGTAAGAGCCGTCGAATTCCGCCAGCATCTGTTCCAGATA
>CAZKGT010000145.1:956-6004 GCA_964552285.1 uncultured Pseudobdellovibrionaceae bacterium
GGGCGTGTGGTGAGCCATGAAGTTTTATGTGACAGGCCGCTTTTTCGCGCCACCTCTTTGGCTGTGGCCGGCATAAGCTGCATCAGGCCGCGGGCGCCGGCGCTGCTTTTTGCCTTGTAATCGAAAGCGCTTTCCTGACGGATCAGCGCGTGCACCAGCGCCCATTCCAGTTTTACATCGCGCATCTGCGAGACCATGGTCGGGTAGGCATATTCCGGCAGAACAACCCCCTTATAGGAAGCCCTTTTTGCAACACGCACGGAGTCATGGAAATGCTTCAAGTCATAGGCCAGTTCGGCAATCATCTGGTAATCTTTCGGCTCCTCCACCTGAGCCTCCATTGCCTCAAGGAAAGCGCTGGTTTCGCTTCTGAGCCCGGCCCTGTGGAGCAGCCTTGCCGCCTGCGAAAGCGATGTCTGATAGGATTTGTGACGATCTTCCATCATCAGTTTCGGCGCACCGTCCGATGGCAGCCTGAACTCTGCCGATGTATGGGGGAGAGCCATCTGGCCGTAAAAGGTTTCGGGATGCATGGCCGCCGCTTCGAACCATTTTTGTGCGACCTCCTTATACCCCAGTTCCCTGCTCGCAAGACCCGCCCAGTAAGCGCCGCGCGCCCGGCTGATCGGCAGGCTGACATTGTTATAGACGGCTTCGAAATGCTCGAAGGCATCCCACGGTTTGTCCAGATATTTGAGCGCCAGCCATCCGGCAAGCCACTCGGCATCGGCATACGAACCACCGTGCGTTTGCCGGTGGGCGCTGACCAGCAGATAGGCGCTTTCATACTGCTTCTTTTCAATCAGGCGGCGGGCGAGAATATGCCGCTCCCGCCACCAGTCATTTAAATTCGTGATCTTCTCCGCAGGCGGGGAATTGTGAAGGATTTCCATTGCACGGTAATCCATACCCTTTTCCCGCCGCCATTTGAGCCGCTCGTACAGCAGGCCGGGATCGCTTTGCAGGCGCATGGGAACTTTTGCGATCCGTGCATTGACGCCGCCGCTTTGACGGGCCAGTGCAATTCTCGCCTCGGCCAGTTCCGGATAGCCGCCCCCCAGAATTTTCGCCACGGCGCGGGCGTTGGTGTAATGCCCGGAAAACAACAGCTTATCGAAGCGCCGTTTGTGGGAGCCTTCATCCAGATAAGCGCGGTATTTATCAAGGAAATGTTTTTGCTCCTCGGGCGTCATCAGAACATTGGCCCACCAGTCCCGCGCCTCGCGCCGGAGCTTTTCGACATCGCCCGTGCCGGCCAGAGACTGGAGATAGCGGTCGGCGCCTTCCGGGGTCAGCGGCGGATATTGTGTAAACCATTCCAGCATCTTCGCCTTTGAAAGGGACTTCGGCATGGCTTCCTCGGCCAGGCGGCGCACTCTTTTCTGACCGGGCCAGTCTGGGTGGCGCTTCAGGAATGCGCTGATGTCGTTGAAATCCGGGGTGTAGCTGCTATCGCGGTAGAGCATCCAGCGATACAAGTCCATACCGAGCGGATGGCCTGCCTGCGCCACTTTTTCCCGCGCATAAGACCAGCGTCCCTGCTCCATGGCCTGAAGCGCCTGAACAATAATGGCGCGCTCCCCGGAATCGGGGACGAAGGAAGCGGCGCTCGGCGTATCGAGCGCGCGGGCGGCGGGCAATCCCAGCGATACGGACAGTGCGACAATAAGAACAAAGGCGAGAATCGCTGTTTTCTTGCACAGGAGGTCGCTTACAGGTAGGGTGATTCGCGTTTTTTGCCCGGTATTATGAACACAAACGGAAGACGGATCATGTTTAAAGGCTACTTCACCGCCCTCATCACGCCCTTTAAAAAC
Organism: uncultured Pseudobdellovibrionaceae bacterium; assembly: GCA_964552285.1. GTDB lineage: Bacteria > Pseudomonadota > Alphaproteobacteria > Micavibrionales > Micavibrionaceae > CAZKGT01. The sequence continues at coordinate 2,774 of CAZKGT010000145.1, forward strand.
GGCGAGATTGACTGGCAAGCGTATGAAAACCTTATCGAATGGCAGATCGAACAAGGCATTTCGGGCCTTGTTCCCTGCGGAACGACCGGGGAGTCTCCTACGCTGTCTCATAAAGAACATAACGACATTGTTCAAAGGTGCGTGGGCGCGGTCAAGGGTAGAGTGCCGGTTCTGGCCGGAACGGGCTCGAATTCCACAGCCGAGGCGCTTGAAATGACGCAGCACGCCAAAGATGCGGGCGCCGATGCGGCGCTTGTGGTCACGCCCTATTACAACAAACCTTCACAGGAAGGGTTGTTCCAGCACTATAAGGCCATTCAGGAAGTCGGCCTGCCGGTGATTATCTACAACATCCCGGGGCGCTGCGTGATCGATATGAGCATCGAGACGATGGCAAGGCTTGCGGAACTGCCGAACATTGCCGGGGTCAAGGATGCCACCAACGATCTCGCCCGCCCGCTGAATACGCGGAGCATTATCGGCCCTGACTTCCGCCAGCTTTCCGGCGAGGATGCCACGGCTACCGGTTTCTGGGCGCAAGGCGGACATGGCTGTATTTCTGTGACCTCCAACGTTGCGCCGGCACTGTGCAGTGCGATGTTCACGGCCTGGGAGGAAGGCGATCTCGACACGATGAAGGATCTTCGCGATCGTCTGGCGCCGCTGCACAAGGCGCTGTTCTGCGAGACATCCCCCGCCCCGGTGAAATATGCGGCGAGCAAACTTGGCCTCAGCACGGACGAAGTACGCCTGCCGCTGGTCCCGGCAAGCGATGCGGCCCGCGCCACCGTCGATACGGCAATGGATTTCGCGGGCTTGCTTTCCGGGAACGAAAACGGCAAAGTCTCCGCCCACGGGTAAATTCGTTTTTACCGCGAAGACGCGAAGGTACGAAGAAAACAAGCGCACGAATTGCGTAATAAAAGAACTTGGTGTCTTTGTGCCTTGGTGGTTTTTAAAAATTTTTCACCACCAAGACACCAAGTCACCAAGATTCAATTTGGCGCGCTGATGCGCGCGTTTCTGAGAAAACCTCGCATCTTCGCGTCTTCGCGGTGAAAAAAATGAGCAAGAAGAAGAAAAGCAAATCGGGCCTTTTATCAACCAACGCGCTGGTCGCGGAGAACCGGCGTGCGCGGTTCGATTATCATATTGAGGACAAGTTCGAGGCCGGAATCGCCCTGCAGGGCACGGAAGTGAAATCCCTGCGGATGGGCCAGTGCAGCCTTAACGAGTCTCACGTTGGCCCGAAGAACGGCGAAATTTACCTCTTCAACGCCCACATCCCCGAATACCAGCAGGCCGGACGCCACCTCCAGCACGAACCGCGCCGCTTCCGCAAGCTCCTGCTCCATAAACGGGAGGTCAACAAACTGCTCGGCGCTGTCTCAAGGGAAGGCTACACCATCGTCCCGCTAAAACTCTATTTCGACGCCCGCGGCATGGCCAAGATTGAGATTGCGCTGGCCAAGGGTAAGAAGATGCATGATAAGCGGGAGACTGAGAAGAGCCGGGACTGGGGCAAACAAAAGCAGCGGCTTATGCGGGAGAAGGGTTAATCCTGCAGAATCCCGCTTGATATTATGCAAACCACATGATACAACGCCCGCAATCTTGAACAATTTATCGACAGGCGGATAATTCATGACAGACAGCTCGGAAGAAAAGAACATCTATGAAGGTCGGACAGAAAACGAAGGCGTTTCTGACCAATTCAAGAGGGTTCTTAGAAACAAGCCGGTTATTCTGAAAGAGGCCTGGAAACAAAGTGCAGGAACTGGCATTTTTCGTCCCATTGTGGCCTTGTTTTGTGCAGCTTACGCTGAGCTAATGTATCTACCTTATGAGCTAAAATCTCACAAACGTGCCCTGAAACAAAGTTTGGAAAACGAAAGGCAAAACAGGCTGTAGCTTTCTAAAGACGCTATAGCCCTGCCACAAACCGATCAATCAGGTAATCCGCCATCCTCTCAACCGCGCCATCCATGACAAGGCCGGTGCGGCCTGTGTCCTGGAGCATGCACATGCCGTGGACGGAGGCCCAGAGGGTGCGGGCGGCGAGGCGGCGTTCTTCGGCGCGGTCTTCACCGTAAAGAGGTTTCAGGAGGGTTTGCAGGGGCTCGAAGAGTTTTTCGACTTTTTCGCGGTACCAGTCGGGGATTTCGGTGTCGGCTGACACGCGGTGGGTGAAGAGCATGCGCCAGTAAGGGCCCCGCTCCTGCGTAAATTTTATATAGGCGGCGGCCAGCGCCTTCATGCCGGAAACAGGATCCTCGTCCGTGTATGCATTCAGTGTGTCATAGAGTTCATCCAGCGCGCGGGCGTTCAGGGTCAGGATAAAACCATCCATCGAGCCAAAGACGTTGTAGATCGTGCCGGGCGCGTAACCGACCTCCCCGGCGAGCCTGCGGGCAGTCAGAGCGGAAAACCCCTCCTCGCCGACGATTTTCCAGCCGGCCTCCAGCATCAGGGATTGCAGTTCTTCGCGTGTGTGGTCGCTTCTTCTGGCCATTTTGTTTGTTCCTGTTCCTCTTCGGTCGTCACCCCGGAGGCAGGCCGAATGGCCTGCTTATACGTCCGGGGTCCAGGAATGCGAGCTGCTTTGCAGCTCACGTCGTGGATCCTGTTCGTGCGAGTTTCGCTTCGCTCAACGCCAACGGGATGACGATTGAGAGATTATACTACCACATCTTCTGAACTGCGTTCACTTTTTTATTGAACATTGTTTATTTTTGTGGTTTAATGAAAATAGCACCTGGTATTTTTTTGATTTTATTCTGAACGTTGTTCAGTTAAACCAATGGAGGTAAAGATGTTAAACAAGACCTTTCGAATGATGGCTCTGAGCGGGATTGCGGCTTGCGCCCTGCTGACGGCCCCTATGGACACGGCCGAGGCCGCGGGCCTGCTGAGTCCAGCCAATGGCAGCCTGCCTGCCCTTGATATCCGCACGCACGATGTCAAGGTCGTGATCCAGGACGGATATGCGATCACGACGATCGAGCAGGTATTTCACAACCCGAACGCGCAGGATCTGGAGGCGATTTACTCCTTCCCCGTTCCGCATAAGGCTGCGGTGAATGAGTTTACCTACTGGATCGACGGGCAGCCGGTGACAGGTGAAGTCCTGCCCAAGCAAAAGGCGCGCGATATATATGAGGATCAGAAGGCGCAAGGTAACGAGGCGGGTCTCGCCGAACAGGACTCGCACAAGACGTTCGATATTTCGGT
>CAZKGT010000146.1:0-5953 GCA_964552285.1 uncultured Pseudobdellovibrionaceae bacterium
TCGAAAGGACAAATTGCACCTGCTACAAAATTACCCTACTTTTGCAACAGGTCTAGTATGTCCCCTTGAGGATATGAATACGGGCAACATTCGAGAATAAAAAAGGTCTGCACAGGGTGGGAAAAATGTCTGTGAAATACCGAAAGACTACAGGTGCGTCTGCGCGCTCACTGCGTGCATGTGCGGCCGTAGCAATTATGTTCCTTTTTGTCTTTGCTTATACTGCCGGCTCCGCCTGGTCGTTCGAGACTCAGGTACCGGCAGACAACCGTGTTCTGCGTAACCATAGCTTCTCCTCACTAAACACCCCTCCTTCATCCGCAGAGGATCCGTGTCTTCCCCTGCTACAATCTATCCGCCATACCAACCCCATATCTGCTGCGGATGAAACCCGGCGCGATGCCGGAAAGGTGGCTGCTCTTGGTCTGGTCTTTGGCGTCCGATTCGCCCTCGGACCCAAGGAAATCGCCGGATCAGGAAAAGCCGGAAGCCGTTTTAGCCCCTATATAGGCGTACCCGGCAGTGGCAACATGCAGGTTCTCGCTGTTTCTGCATACCGCCAGTGCAAACGCGAAGAGGCTCTGAACGGTCTGTCCGACTGGCGCTGGAAACGCTAGCGTCAACGCAGCCGGCAAGTATGTGTCCCTTGCAAAGTTTGACCCCGCCGTTGTCCCATACGGCGGGGTCACTTTTATTGGCGCAGGGAGGCGTACCATTCAGGCGCTGCCGGGCCGGTATGGATGGAAAGTTCCAGTAGAATCAGAAAGATAACGGCGCTTCCGCCGCAGGCGATCAGGCCGCTATTACCGGTTTTCGGCGGAATTTTTTTGCCGCCGGCTTTTTTGAGAACGTCTTTTAGCGCCGTGTTCATAGCATTCTGGGCGCTGGTCTGGATAATAAAGACCGCCAAATAGCCGCTGAGTGCAATCAATGCGGCGTCGGCCACCATCATCAGGCTGTTGTTTGAGAGCGCGCCCGACAATATCGGGCGCAGCGGGCCGAGAACATAAAGGCTTTCCAAAACCGCCGAAACAATCAGCCCAATCACAAGACCGATAATACGCGGCGTTCTTGTAATGTGCTTGATGGCGGCATCGGCGTTTACGATCATTTTCTGGATGGTTGCAACCTCTATGCCGAGCGGCGTGTTTTTCCGCACCATCGCCAGGCCCTTTTTCCGGGACAGCATCGCGGCGGCGATAATCGCATCGGCAACAGTCCTGAAGGTACCGGCATCGTGGATTAGTTTTGCAATATTGCCATGGCCCTGCGCGGCCTGTTCAAGATTGTTAATGCCGGGGGCAATGTATTTTTCAAGAAACGGCGGCGCATCGACCAGTTTTCCGTTATAGCCGAACAGGCGCGCCTTGACCGGATCTTCGCCGAATTTAAAAGCGATACCGCCCCAGGGCAGTTTCAGGTGATAGGGAATGACAATTTCGTTATTGGTTTCTTCCGCCTGCCCGGTTTGTATTTCGGCGTGACCGGATTCATGCAGTTTCGCGCCGAGCTGTTCGATATAAGGGATGACCGATTCCGGCAGGTTCTCGCGATCATATTCAAAAAAGGTATCGGCGTGCATTTCAAAGTGTGTGATGTAGCTCATCCAGCCTGCGCCATCGCATTGTTTACAAACGGATTTCCCTGTTCTTTTACAGAATTTGCAATCGATCTGTCCGGTCTGGCGACACATGGTACAGCTGATGCGTCCCTGTCCGTGGCAGCGATGACATTTGGTCTGGCCGTTCGGGCCCTGTATGAACCGAATGCCCCGGCATTCCGGGCAGATTTCGTATTTTTCACCACGGCATTGTTTGCAGGGCGTATAACCCAGTGCTTTACAGTTCGGGCATGGAACTTTCCCCGATGCATTGCAGGATGAGCAGCCGTCATGCCGGACGAAATCTTTTTGCAGCTTGTTGAGCGGTACCCTGAAATTTTGCAGAAAATAGCCCTTGTCTGCTCGTTTCATCAGGGCGTCAAAAACCATTTTTGCAACGCCCGGATCCTTAGTGGCTTTGTCGATTTCCCGGGTAATGGCTTTTTGAACTTCCGGTACGGAGGCGACCACTTCGCCGCCCGTATGCCTTCCCTTGATGGTTTTTTCAGCGATCTTCGGCCCGAGTTTCAGGCGTGTGACGGCATCGAATTCCAGAACGCTGCCGTCATGTTCTTCCAGTGATACATCCGCCGGGTTCAGGCCGTTGCCGCGTACCATGGCACGGACCCGTCCCAGAGCTTTTTCAGCCAGGGCCGGATCAAGTTCTTCTTTTGTCGCCTCGTCAGGGTGCTCTTCTATCACGCGGCTTTCGCAGGCTGAAGATGGGTTTGTAGAAAGTCCTTGGTACGTATATTCGCCGCCGAGGCAGCCTCTTCATTGTAATTGATCCCCTGCCCGCGTGCAAAAGCGTGTTTTGCGCCGGGGTAAGAATGTATTGTCACGTGTGGGTGGTCTGAAAGAACCGGCACTATTATTTCCTGTTCTTCGGTCGGGACGTATTCATCGTCTTCGGCGATATGCAGCAGAAGCGGATTTTTGATTCCATCCGCTTCATCCAGCATGCTGCCAAGTCCGACACCGTAATAACCGACAGAGCAATCAACGCCTGTACGCGCCGCCATCATGTAGGCCAGTTTGCCGCCCAGACAATAACCGATGGCGCCGACTTTTCCATTACAGTCGGCATGGCCGCGCATGGTGTGGAGCGTGGCGCGCAGGTCTTCAATACCGAGATCAATGTCGAAGTTCTGGAAGAAGCCGAAGGCTTTTTGCCATTCTTCCTCGGTCTTGTCGGTGAGTTGTACATTCGGCTCCATGCGCCAGAACAGGTCAGGGCATATAGCGATATAGCCCTGCGCGGCCAGATCATTACATTTGTCGCGCAATTCCTGATTAACGCCGAAAATTTCCTGAATAACGATAACCGCCGGTGCGGGTAGCGTTTCCGGCATGGCAATATACGCCATAAACTGGCCGCCGTCTTTTGCGGCAATTTGTATCTCTTTTCCGGGCATGTTTTCTTCCCCCTTTGCTTGCAAATAAAAGAGAATTTAGCAATCGGGGGCCGCTAAGTCTATTTTTATGCGACGGCGCGTACAGGCTTGGATTGTTGTAGCGGATGAATAACGCCGGCACCGTAAAACGGTTCAAGCTCTTTGTTTTCAAATTGCGTGGCCGTACAAATTTCAGATGCGGCGTCTGCAATTCTTTTAATGAATGTTCTGGCCTGATCTTCTACTGTCTCCGGGATTTCGCCGGGCCGCATTACAACGCAGGCATAACTCGGGAAAAGTGTCTGGTTTTTGTAAAGCCCGTTTTGTTTTGCGCTGGTACCCGTATCGACAAGATCAACTACGCAGGCAACCGTTGGCGGCAAAATAGAGCCATTCGCGTAAGCCTCAATGCCGCCATCACGCTTAATAATATGCACATTCTCAATTTTCCGGGCTGTGAACCATGCGTGCGCGGCTGCTTCATATGATGTCGCTACAATTAGCCGATCGTTCACATCTCGCATATCATCAAAGTCGTTTGCACTAATGTCACCTGCCGTCCTTGACAGTAGGTGCATATCACACCGTGAGAAATTCAAAGGCATAACGATTTTGGGACGAAGATCGACGCCTGAGGCAGCAAGTTCAAAATCAATTTGAACGTCTCTTCCTGTGATTTGTATGTCTCTCCATCCTATGGCGGTGTCCTGAATGCCGTCTTTTGAGCGTTCCATGAAGCCGCAGAAAAATCCCATATCTCCCGATGTGTCTTCTATCAGTACGACATCAACCCTGTTATCGGGTGCATCAGAATCATTTGATTTTTTGTGATCCCAGGAGACCCAGTCGCCGGTTTCAGCATTCCGGGCCCATAACTTAAAACCGGCAGCATCAATTATTCTGCCGGTTTCCTTTTGCAGGTGCCCTTTTTTGGGAAGCGATACCTTAAGGACGCTGCCGGGGCCTGCCTTTATAGCTGTCGCTACTTGGTCGAAATTCATTTAAACCTCTATTTATTCAGCCGTTTGAGTACGAGCTTGTAGCCCTGATAGGGCTCTTCTTTTAAAAATCGGGCCACGCGGCCGACGGTGGTGGTGCTGGCGCCGGTGCGGGCGCTTATATCGCGGTAGGACATCTTGCCGTTGTCGAGAAGCCGGGCGATCAGCCAGCGGTCGGCCAGTTCACGCATTTCTGCCGGGGTACACAGATCCCGGAAAAAGCGCGCGATTTCCTCTCGTGTTTTGAGCTGTAGCAGCGCATCGAACAGTGATTCGAGGTCGTTTACCGATTCGCGGATGCTTTGCGAATCGACCTCTTCTTCCGTTGTTTGTTCGAGGGGGGAAATACTCATTATCCACTAGGTTGCATGTCCACCGTTTGTATTAGTGCGTTAATACAAAGTTGTGCCGTCAGAGTCAAGACGAATTGAGGAAAAAATCACTGTGTGACAATATGTTCTATATGCTATGAAGCCTGTCATGAACGAGACGATTTTTGCACTGGCAACGCCGCCGGGACGGTCCGGGGTGGCCGTTATTCGCGTATCCGGGCCGCAGGCGCGCTCTGGTCTTGAGGCTTTGAGCGGCGAAAAAAACGTTCAGGCGCGTCAGGCGGCTCTCAGGACGCTTAAGGACTCTGTTTCACGTGAAACACTAGATCGTGCGCTGGTGATGTTTTTTGGGGGTCCGGCGAGTTACACCGGCGAAGATGTTGTGGAATATCAGGTCCATGGCGGCCGTGCCGTTGTGGGCGCGGTTCTGGAATCGCTGGCACGGCTTGACGGACACCGGATGGCGGAACCCGGTGAATTTACGCGGCGCGCCTTTGAAAACGGCAAGATGGATTTAACGGCAGCTGAAGCAGTTGCAGACCTGATTAATGCGGAAACGCAGGCGCAGGCGTCGCAGGCGCTTTCGCAAATGGGCGGCGTGCTGGCCGCGCTTTACAATGGCTGGCGGGAGCGGTTGACGCGATCTCTTGCCTATCTTGAGGCCGATCTTGATTTTCCGAACGAGGATTTGCCGGGCGGCGTTGCGGCGCAGGTAAGACCGGAGCTTGAGGCGTTACTGGATGAAATGACCGCTCATCTGTCCGATAACCGGCGCGGGGAGAGGTTGCGAGACGGAATTCATGTTGCCGTGATTGGCGCGCCGAACGCCGGGAAATCTTCTCTCGTCAATGCGCTGGTGCAGCGGGATGTGGCAATTGTTTCCGATATTGCCGGGACGACACGGGATGTGATTGAGGTTCATCTCGATCTCGGCGGATACCCGGTTATTCTGGCAGATACGGCCGGTCTTCGGCCGGATCAGATTGGAACGGAAGGGCAGGATTCAATTGAATCAGAAGGCATCCGCCGGGCCTTAAAGCGTGCGGAAGGGGCAGATATCCGTTTGCTGTTGTTTGATGCCGGGGAAGAGCCTGATCATCATACATTGTCGCTGGCAGATGAAAATGCGGTCGTCGCATTTAACAAAGTGGACTGTCATCCTGAAGGAGCGGCGCGACTGAAGGATCCAGAATCCTTCGGCTTCGCTCAGGATGACATTTTGGAGATTTCGGCTCAGACCGGAGAAGGAATGGAAGCGCTGTTATCGCTTTTACAGGAAAGGATTGAAAACCTGATTGGAAAACGCGAGGCGCCCTCTCTAACCCGTCAACGGCACCGGCAGGCGCTCGAAGAATGCCGGAATGCGCTAAAGCGTTCTTTTGAGGCCGAAATGCCGGAACTACTGGCCGAAGATGTGCGCCTTGCGATCCGTGCGCTCGGCCGGATTACAGGCCGCGTGGATGTCGAAGACCTGCTCGACGTCATTTTCCGGGATTTTTGTATCGGAAAATAAACTGGAAATTTTCCTTAAAAAACAGTATAACGCCCGGCTATGCGCAAGGATTTTGACGTTATTGTTGTCGGAGGAGGGCACGCAGGCTGTGAGGCGGCTGCGGCTGCGGCGCGCAC
>CAZKGT010000147.1:0-5921 GCA_964552285.1 uncultured Pseudobdellovibrionaceae bacterium
GGCGCGGATGGCGCGGGTCGCCTCCAGACCATCCATGTTGGGCATGCGCATATCCATGAGAACCAGGGCGTAGCCGCCACCGCGTGCCTTCTCCAGGGCTTGCACGCCGTCCACGGCGATATCCACCACGAGCCCCATCCCGCCGAGCAGCTCCAAGGCGACCTCGCGGTTGATGGGGTGGTCCTCTGCCAGCAGCACCCGGCAGTGCCGGTCAGCCAGCCATTGCGCCGCCTTCTCATCCTCATACGGGGCAATGAGAATACCCCTAACGTCCTTGCCCTTTATAGACTGTAGAACGTCTTCAAGATGGGAAGCCGTCGGCGGAATGCCCGGCTTTGGCTCCAGCGAAGCCACGCTTTTGATATCAAGCCAGTGAAGCAGGTATGACCAGCCCTTGTGATAGACGACAACATTTGCGCCCTTAAGCCCGGCGCCCTGTCGCTCCCACTGTACAATCATCGCCTGCCAGCGCGCCTTGAAATCTTCGGCGTTCTTTAGGTAGACATCCGTATGCTCCTGATCGAGCAACAACAAACGCTCCGCCAGCACATCCGCAATTATCGTAATGTTACGCGGATTGAGATGCACATGCGGATTGCCCTCCGGATGCACATGTCCCATTGAGCGGTCGGCATGCTCCATGATCTCGAGCTTATCTACATAATCGGAGGCCATCATCCAGCCGACCGTTTCCTGCTGCACGTCCGGCCCGCCCGCCTTTCTCAGCAAAACAGGCAGCCAGCCCGATTCCAGCGCCGCGCCGGAGCACAGCACCAGATCAGCCTTCCGCATAGCTGCCAGCAGACTCGGTTTGGCACGGATATGGTGAACGTCCTGCCGCGCCGACGTCGCCGTGGTGACGGAGACAAGATCTCCGCCGATTTCTTCGGCCAGCGCCCCCCATTCGGGCTCGCAGGCAAAGACATTGACGGCGGCTCGGGCGGTTGCAGGCATTGCCGAAAATATCAGAAAGCACAAAACCGTAATGCCCGCGACGGCGGGCATCCGGTCGTTTGTCAACCTGCGCGTCCGCCTGAGAATTGACCGTCCCCCCGCCTTCGCGGGGGTGACAGCCTTATGATTACTTTTTTTGAACATGGACACCCCCTAAAACGCATGCGCGCCGTGAGCGCCGATGCTCATGATGTATTGCAGGACAAGCTGATCGTCTTCGTTGTTATCCGCAAGCTCTTCATGATTGTATTGCAGGCGCAAACGGCTGAACTCACTGTTGGTCCAGTCAACCATGCCCGTGGCACTCCACGGATCGTGTCCGCCGTCGTCAAGGGCGCTGCCCGTCAGGCCGGCGGGAACGCTGCCCTGGGAAAGCTCGCTATAACGCGCCCCGACCCGCCACTGCGGATGGAACTTGTAGACCCCTTGCGCATACCAGCCGCTCTGGTGATCGTCATAAACCACACGGCCTGTTCCGGCATCGGTGTCGTCATAAGTGCCGTCTTCGTCCCGGTAGAAATATTCACCCTGAAGGATGACTTCCTCATTCACCGGATTGCCCGTCGGCGCCCATGTCAGACGCAGATCGGCGATATAAAGGTCACTGTCGCCCTCAAAAAGAACAGCATCCTCGTTCGCCGCCCGGTCGATACCTTCGGTCTGCAACGTGGACAGGCCGAAACGCCAGGCCGTGTTGTCACCGATATCGCCGCCGACCCGGCCGTAAACGGACCAGGCCCCGATATCGGAACCGTCACCGCCGCCCGCCGGGAAATCGTCTCCCTGAAAGATCCCGCCACCGATTTCCGAATAGATATCCGTCGGCAGGATCCACGAAAGCTGCACGCCGTCATCGTTATAGGCCTTGTTCAAAAAGGCCCGGCTCGGCAACGGCCGGTCGGCGAAATCGTCCTCATGGGTGTGGTGGCTGTTGAGATACCCGAGATCGGCAAAAAACCGCCCGGCCCTGGCGCTTAGCCCGTAAGGAAGCGCCAGCGTTTCCACATAGGCCTCTTCGATCTCGACCTCCACGCCTTCACCGTCATGCTCGTGCAGGGCGATGGTGGCGTTCCCGCGGAACTTGTCATCGACACTGGCTGAAAAGTTCAGCTCGGTTTCGTCAAGTGTCAGCCCTTCCTCGCCGCGTTCGGCCTCCTCGCCGATGGCAAAACCGGCAAGTTCCGACGTTTCCTCGGAAAAAGCGTTGTACTTACCCTGCAAAATGACACTCACGGACGGATTGAAGCTGTTATCCGATACGCGGCGTGAAGCAGTCGCGGGAACAGGAAGCGGTCCTCCGGCAGACGGCTCAAGCTGTGCAGCATGCGTAGCCTGCCGACTTTCCATTTCCTGCAAACGGGTTTCAAGACTTTCAATCTTGTTTTCGTACATTGCCCGCATCGCCTGAATTTCACTGCGAAGGGCATCGATATCGGCATCGTCTGCGGCCCAAGCCGGAGATGCACTTAAGACAGCAACCGCACTGGCTGCCAATAGCAGTTTTCTAGACATGTCTCATGTCCTTTCTTTCTAAATATTGTTGAATTGTTGTAGGTGTTTAGAAAGAAAAGACAGGCGGTGCGCGCGCCAGATAAACGGGCGCAGCGCGCCCTTTTCGAAGCTCTTTCAGTACAAAAGAGGAAAATCCGGTTTCGTAAACCGGAACAGGAAAAACAACGATCTCCGCCGGCTTTATCCAGGAGAACCCTTTTGAGAAAAAGCAAATCTGGCAAAACCCGACATATTGCGGCCCGTTATGTTCTCCGTGATCATGATCGCCGTGATGTTCATGATCGTGCCCATGGTGAATGCCGGGATGACCTTCAGGCGTAAAATGGACGGTCGAGTGCTGCGCCAGCGCGATATTCGCGCCCAGCAGCAGCAGGATCATAAAACCCGCCATGTGCATCTTCCGGACCATAAGCGACAACAAAGCTCACAACGGAACCGAAATCAAGGCTATTCCTTCAAAAACCTCTATTCTTACGCCTCTTTAAACATTTACGGAAAAATAAACTTACTCTGACACAATAAATTATTGTGGTAGAATGATTTATTGTCTGTTTGGGGAGCAGATCCAAAGATCCATGTCCGATAACCTGAAAGAACAGCGAGACCGTTTTCTCGCCTTTTCCTTTGCCTCTGCCGATTTGTTCATCGAGGTCAGCGAAAAAGGAGAAGTCGAATATGCCCTTGGCGCCGCCAAAGGCATTACCGGCGTGGACGAACTTGCGCTGATCGGTCGTGATTGGCTGGAACTCTTTTCAAAACAGGACCGCCCGGCCCTTGTCGCCCTGCGCAGCAAGGCTCTGCCCGTGCGCCGCTGCGGCCCGATGCTGGTGACGCTCGACAAGGAATTTGGCGAAGACAGGCGCGCCGTCGTCACTGCCATCAAAATGCCTGACAGCGAAAAATTCTACCTGACTCTCGGCTTTACCAGTGTCCTGCTCGCCCGTGCCGGGGAATTCGTCCGCACATCCGAAGAAAAAGACCTGCTGGACAAGGATACCTTCCTGCACGCCGCCCGCGAGTCCCTCGACCTTGCCAGATCGCTGAAACAGGACCTGGACCTTACCCTGCTCGACATCATCGAAACGGATGAACTGAAAGACCGACTCGGCGATAAAAACTGGGACGCCTTTATCGACGGCATCGGCTCCCTGCTCCGCACCAAATCGATCGACGGCAAAACCGCCGCCCAGATCGGCGACGGCCGCTACAGCATCCTGCACGACAAAGAGATTGATTCTGCCTATTTAAGTGATCAAATTGCACAGCTTGCAAAGGAAATCGACCCGGACGGTGACGCCATCAACGTCAGCAGCAAAACCGTCACATCCGAACTCGCCTCCCTAAGCGAGCGCGAAACTACCAAGGCACTGATCTATACAATCAACGAATTTGAGCGCAAAGGCACGGACCTGACAATCGAAACCCTAAACTCCGGCTTCAAGGCCTATGTCAGTGCCAATGCGGAGCGGATTGTCCAGTTAAAATCCATCATCCAGCAACTGAACTTCGATATCGTCTTCCAGCCCATCGTCGACCTCAATGACGGCTACAAGGAAGCCCATTTCGAAATGCTGTCCCGTTTCCACGACAAGGGATCGACGCTGGAATGGATCATGTTCGCCGAGGATGTCGGCATGGCCCCGGAATTCGATATGGCCGTCTGCGACCGCGCTCTCAACTACCTGCAATATAAATCGAGCGGTCGGCGCAGTTCCTTTGCCATCAACATCTCCGGCCAGTCCATGCAAAGCGATGCCTTCTTTGACAAGCTGCATGCGAAACTGAAAGCAGATAAGGAAAACGCCAAACGGCTGATTTTCGAGATCACCGAATCCACACAGATCGAAAACCTTGAGAAAGTGAACAATTTCATCGGCACCCTGCGCGCCGAGGGCTTCAAGACCTGCCTTGACGATTTTGGCGCGGGCTCGGCCTCCTTCCAGTATCTGCAGGGGCTCCACGTCGATTACCTGAAGATCGACGGCCAGTACACGAAAAAAATCCTCGTCTCCGACCGCGACGAAGCCATGGTCAAAAACCTGATATCCATGTGCAAGGATCTGAACATCAAGGTCGTTGCCGAAATGGTTGAGGAAGAAGAGCAGGCCTACCGCCTGAAACATCTCGGCGCGGACTATGCACAAGGCTTTCTGTTCGCCAGGCCCTCGGCCAAACCGGAATACGACCCGCCCAAAAGTCTGTCGGGTTAAATATACAACTGTCCACACAGGAATTATTCCCTTCCCGTTTGCGCCCTAAGCTGCCATAATAGCTGAGCAATTTCGGCTTCCCTCTTGTGGAGTTTACCATATTCACTTAAGCGCTTTTTAAGACCAGTACGGCATCCTGATAATCGGGAAGCTCTATTTTCGGGCAAAACAGAGAAAGGATTTCCTGAACTGCCATGAAGCTAATCGGTATTCTCCTCGTTTTTGTATGCACGTTCGGCGGCCTGCTCGTCGCGATGCATTTCGAATTTCAGCACTTCATGGGGCTGATGGGCGTCATCTTCAAGGCGATGCCGGGTGAGTTCCTGATTATTTTTGGCTGCGCGGTTTGTGCCTTTATCGTTGCAAACCCGGGAGAGGTCGTAAAACACACAGTCAAGAACCTCAACGTCCTGATAAAACCCAACGCACACTCCAAGGACGACTATTTCGAGCTGCTCAGCATGCTCTATATGGTTTTCAAGCTCGCCCGGACCAAAGGCTGGCTGGCCATGGAACAGCATATCGAAGAACCGCATGAGAGCGAGCTTCTGCAACAGTTCAAAGGATTCATGGGCAACCATCACGCCGTAACGTTCCTGTGCGATTACTTACGGATTATCTCGCTCGGCAATGAAGACCCGCACGAAATCGAAGCTCTTATGGATGAGGAGATCGAAACCCTCTCCCACGAAAAACTTCATCCCGGCCATGCCGTACAGACAATGGCCGATGGCATTCCGGCGCTTGGTATTGTTGCCGCCGTGCTGGGCGTGATCAAGACAATGGCCTCCATTACAGAACCGCCGGAAATTCTGGGAAAAATGATCGGCAGCGCCCTGGTGGGAACGTTCCTTGGTGTCTGGCTCTCCTACGCCTTTGTTGCCCCCGTGGCCGGCGCCCTCACCGCCAAGGCGGAAGGGGAAATTATCTATTACAAATGCATAAAAGTGGCGGTTATTGCCTTCCTGAACGGCTCAGCTCCGCAGGTTGCGGTGGAATTCGCCCGTAAATTCCTGCCGCACAATGTCCAGCCAAGCTTTATCGAACTGGAAGAAAAGCTGAACGAACTGCCGAGCCCGAGCTGACGGAGGAAAACCGATGGCCAAAAAGGGCGACGACGAACAACCGGTTATCATCAAGAAAGTCATCAAAAAGGGCGGCGGCCACCATGGCGGCGCCTGGAAGGTGGCCTACGCCGACTTCGTGACCGCGATGATGGCGTTCTTCCTCCTGCTCTGGCTGTTG
>CAZKGT010000148.1:0-2126 GCA_964552285.1 uncultured Pseudobdellovibrionaceae bacterium
AGGACAAATTGCACCTGCTACAAAATTACCCTACTTTTGCAACAGGTCTAATGTAATGCACCTAGACTACGATGAATATTTCAGTATACCAAAACAACCAAACATTTCTTTTACTAAGGGAATTGCATGGACAGCAAACATCTCCTTTGAAAGATACGAACAGATTCACGAAGAGGGAGTGATTTTTAGTCACTTAATTTCAAGAAGTCCACTCCTTACATTGGAATTATTCTACTCTACCAGCAAAAACTCTCTCGTCCTGCGAATACATAACGGCCCAACAGCTTATGAAGCAACACTAAGAATAAAAAACGCAAGTGTTTGGAGAACGGTAGGTTTTTCACTCTTGCCTGAGAAAAAAGGATTTTCTTACTGCCTTTATCTGGACAACGATAAAGCCGATGGAAAAATTAAAAACTGTGATGTGAAGAACGGAAAATGGGAATTTAAGCTTGGAACTCATATAGACGGAAATAAAGGGCTAAGAGTTTCAATATCTGATGACGCCTGCCTTTGGACGCCGGATAACAATAAAATTGAAAATGTTATCAAACACATGAATATTTTTTGCAAAACATTGCCGGATGATTTTCCCAGCAAACTCAACACGGCTACGGTCCATTAGGAAAAGATCGATTTGACAAAATATGAATGTATTCCTACAATCGCTTCATGCCCTATGATGAAGACACCCCCGCACCGGAACAAAACCTCCCGCCCTCTCCTGACCGATATCTTCGTGACTTCGCACCTTCGCGGTTAAAATTCAATCAGAAAATATGCGCATAATTGACGCACACAAGACATGCGTATAAAATAGAAACATACAGAAAGACACCGCCATGACCACAACGCACGAAACGGAAACCGCCAAACGCCGCCCGGTTAACCTGACCGTGCGGGAAGATATCCTGAAAGAGGCCAAGGCCCTTGACCTCAACACCTCCCGCGCTGCCGAGGCCGGCATTATCGCTGCCATTCGCGAAGCACGGGGACAGGCATGGCTCGCACAAAACAAGGCCGCTATCAAGGCGCATAACAAACGCCTCGAGGAAGAAGGCGTTTCGATCAAACCTTACTGGGCCGACTAAAACATGGCCAGATTTGACGTTCACAGTTTCAACAGCAAAACGGTTCCTCTTGTCGTCGTCGTACAGGCCGATTTATTTGACGAACTGCACAGCCGTGTCGTGATCCCACTCGCCCCCGCCTCCAAAGCGCGCACGGAAGCACTGCCAAGGCTTAATCCCGTTTTGAAGATAAAAAACAAAGCCTATGTCTTAAGAACAACAGATATCGCCACGATCACAAAAGCAGACCTTGGCCCCACAGTCGAAAATATTGAAGACCGGCACAGACAGGACATAACCGACTCCCTCGATTTCCTGTTTCAGGGCTTTTAATCTCTTACGGGTTAAATGCGTACCGCTTTGGGCTCGTCATTACGAGCGACCAACAGAGCGTGGCAATCCAGTTCTTTTCTGGATTGCTTCGTCGGCGGGGCCTCCTCGCAATGACGGATACCCCGCGGCTTGCTGCAGAACCTTTCGTCAAACTTGACAAAATATGAATATATTCCTATAATCGCTTCATGCCCTATGATGAAGACACCCCACCCATACAACCACCCCCCATCCCTTCCGACTCCGCCCTGACCGAAATCTGCGACGCCCTTGAAAGCGCGCTCGGCGAAGCCGCCGCCGGGGGCGGGGATGTCAACCCGGCGCTTCTGGAAGAGCAGGCGGAAATCCTCGACTGGCTGTTTAAAATCATTGTCGGTAAAAAAGTTATAGGGGGCTTTGAGCGCGGCTACAGTTCGGCACAAGACTGGATGCATTTCGCCCTGCGCACGCAAAAGCAGTGCGTCGACACGGTCAAGGCGCGCGCGGCGATTGATTACATGAACAAGCTTTCCGCGCCAAAGCCGGCACCCGCCTCCGGGGCCCTGCCCGCCGAAACCGTCAAACGAACTGACGAAACCTGAAATGCGAAAGAAAAGAAGGCCTTATCCGCCAAAATACCGCAAAGAGTGCGCCAGACTGATCCGGCGGACAAAACCGTGGCAAAAATCCACCGGCCCGCGCACGGATGAGGGTAAGGCGGCCAGCGCCCGCAACGCTTATAAG
>CAZKGT010000148.1:2136-5915 GCA_964552285.1 uncultured Pseudobdellovibrionaceae bacterium
CCCCGTGTCTCAGGCTATGCGCGCTCCTCAGCAAACAGCGCGCCTATATCCGCGCCGCCCTCTCTCGTCATCCCCTGCCTCCGCCGAAGCGAAGACACTCCGGCTTCGCGCAGGCAGGCCGAGACAAAACCGGAGCAAAGCGAGGATTTTGTACCAACATCGGGGATCCATATGCCACAGCACAGCGTGCTGTGTCTTTACTGGATTCCCGCCGTGCCAGCGCCTTGCAGGCGCGCCGCGGGAATGACGGAGGAAGAAGAATTCCATCCACAGACACTTGTGTGCCGCGCCAAAATGCCTATTCTCCAAAATGTGAAAGTGGGGTCTAATAAAGTCATGAGTTTGCAAAAACCGACAATCGTCCTCTTCGACATGGACGGCACGACGGTGCGACATATCAACCCGCGCCTGCTGCACATGCTCGAGGTTCTGGACGATCTTTGTTACAAGAGCGGCAAGTTTTTCTCGAAGCTGTTCCGGCGCAGGATCAAACCCGCACCGCTGGTGGAATGGAAGGAAGGAAAACGCAAGAAGCTGCTGGTCCACCGCGCCATCCATAAGCTGCGCCGCAAGGGCGTCGACGAGATTGTCGAGCCCTGCCCCGGCATTTACGGCATTCTGGATTTGCTGCGCGAGTTCGATATCCCGATAGGCCTTGTCAGCAACGGGCTCGGCAAAGGCTACGGCCATGACATTCTCGAAAAATTCGAACTGGCGCAATATTTCGAAACCACCACGTTTCGCGAGGATATCCGCCGCTCCAAACCCGACCCGGACCCGCTGTTAAGGGCGATTTCCGGGATGAAGCGCCAGCCCGCGGGCGGCGATGTCATCTGGTATATCGGCGACCGGCACAAGGATATTACGGCGGCGCTGGCCGCGGAAGGCCACCTGCCCTGCCCGGTCCAGCCGCTGGCCTACGGGCTCAATGCCTCAGTGGCCGTGCTGGAAAAAAATGTCGGGCCGGACCATATCATCATGAACTACCACGACTTCGAAAAGCGCCTGAGGATGATCCTCGAAAAAAAGCTTGATCCATATATGTTAGACTGGCTGCCCGCCGATGGCGCGATCGCAGCCTGAAAAGGCGTAGCGGCAGGCCGCTTACCGGAACTCGATATCCTCATAAACCATGAAGTCGTTCGGATTGCGGATGCGGGCAATCTCCCTTAAGTACGGATCGGCGAGCGTCATCAACTCGGCCTGCGTGCGCATATACTCCGGCACGCGCGCCTCGGAGAAAAGCGCAACCAGTTGCTCGATCGGCGACTTAGGCTTGGGCAGGATACGGATATTCACGTCCGCGCGGCTCTCCTCGCCGATCAGCACCGCAGCACGGTCCAGCGCATCGTTCATCCCGCCGAGCGTATCGACAAGACCGATCCCAAGCGCCTGCATTCCCGTCCAGGCGCGGCCGCGCGCGACCTTATCGGCCTCTGCGACCGTCATCCCGCGCCCTTCGGCCACGCGCCTGATGAAGTTGTCGTAGATACTGTCCAGCATGGCGTCGATCCGTTCGACCTCGCCTGCGCTATAGGGCTCGTTCATGGAGAACATGCCGGACTTATCGCCCCATTCGACGCTCTCCCAGTTCGTCCCGATCTTGCCCCACATATCCTGCAGGATGAACTTGCCGCTCACCACGCCGATCGACCCGGTCAGCGTCATCGGCAGGGCATAGATCTCGTCCGCGCCGCTGGCCACCCAGTAACCGCCGGACGCCGCCGTTGACCCCATGGACACAATCACCGGCTTGCCCTTCTCCCGCGCCTGCATCATGGCGTTGCGAATCGTTTCCGAAGCTGTTGGCGAACCGCCGGGACTGTCGACCCGCAGGACAATCGCCTTGATATCCTCATCATCCACCGCCGTCTTGATGGCCGAGGCAATACTGTCGGCCGCCGCGATATCCTCGCCCATCAGCATCGGCGAGGCGGACGACTGCGTCTCCCCGGGCATGATCGCCCCGACAACATAGACCAGCGCCACATCGGCCTTGCCGTTACCCTCGGCCCGCTCCTTTGTCTTGTCATGCCCGAGAGCATCCTCGGCATAGCTGTTGACAAGAATAAGCGGCAGATCCTCACTGTCCGGATCGCCCGTCAGCCCCTCGCGGATCTCCTCGAGCATCGTCGAGCCGTAATCCAGCCGGTCGATCAGCCCTGCCGCCAGAGCCTCCTCATCTGTAAAGATAGCCTGATCCACCAGCGTGCGGATATTATCGACATCAAGTTCGCGATCGGCGGCAATCTCGGCAATAATCTCCTCGCCAAGACCTTCAGCAATCGCACTCATCATCTCGCGACTCTCAGGCGACATTTCATGATTGGTGGCACTCTCGTAAAGCGTCTTGTACTCCTTGCGCTGAAAAACCTGCGGCCTGATGCCCAACCTGTCGAGCGTGCCGCGGATAAAAGGCATTTCCATGCTGATCCCCGGAATGGCCATCATCCCGACAGGCTGCATCCAGACCTCCTCAAACCCCGAGGCCAGGTAGTAGGTCCCAAGGCCGTAGCCCATATCCGCCGCGTAGAAATAGGCAAACTTGCCGCTCTCCCGGAACCGCTTCAGCGCCTCACGAAACTCCTGCACATGGGCGATGGAAAGTCCCGGCTCCTTCATGCTGGCAATCAGCCCCTCGACACGGTCGTCCCCGACCGCCTTGTCCAGCACCCTGATCATCTGGTGAACCGTCAGCCGCTTGAAACCGAGCGGATCGCTAAAGGTCGGCTCCTGCGGCACTTCGCGCAGACCGCCCTCGATCCGGTAAAGCAGGATCATGCGCTCCGGCAGGCCAACCTCCACCTGATGCATTGCACTGATCGTCACCATCAGCCCCATGAACGACATGAACAATACCAGCGCCCCGATTGTCATACAGGTTCGCTTCAGCGCCGTCAGCGCCCACTTGCCGATACGCAGGCCAGCACTCTCCCGCTTATAACCCGGAACCACGGGGCTCGGATTGGAAATCAGTGTACGGTTTTTATGCCAGGATGTGCGGCTCATGACTGGTTCCTGTGTTGTCCAACAAAAAGAGTATATGCGAAGCCCGGAACAGGCAACAGATTAGAGGAACGAGCCTTAGAGACATTGCGCCTTATGCCGCAACCAGTGATCGGCCAGAACGCAGGCCATCATGGCCTCCGCAACCGGCACGCCGCGAATGCCCACGCACGGATCGTGACGGCCCTTGGTCACAATGTCCGTTTCATTGCCCTCCGTATCAATAGTCTGGCGGGGCATCAGGATAGAACTGGTTGGCTTAAATGCAATTCTTATAATTATCTGCTGACCCGTTGTAATTCCGCCAAGAATCCCGCCCGCATTATTCGACAAAAACACAGGCAGACCGTCTTCGCCAATGCGGATTTCATCGGCATTCTGCTCACCGCCCAGCGCCACTGCTTCAAAACCATTGCCTATCTCCACGCCCTTGACCGCATTGATCGACATCATCGCCTTGGCCAGATCGGAATCAAGCTTGTCATAGACAGGAGCGCCAAGCCCCGCAGGAACACCGGACACCCGAACCTCGACCAGCGCGCCGGCGCTGGAACCCTCTTTCCGCTTTTCATCAAGAAAATCAGACCATTGATCCACAATGCTCGCATCAGGACTGAAGAATGGATTGTTGTTGATCTCGTCAACATCCCAGCGGCGTTCTGAAATTCCATGCGGCCCGATCTGCACAACCGCTCCGTGGATCTCGACATGCACCCCGATCTCAGCCTCCAGCACCTTGCGGGCGACAGCCCCGGCGGCAACGCGCATGGCCG
>CAZKGT010000149.1:0-5906 GCA_964552285.1 uncultured Pseudobdellovibrionaceae bacterium
ATAGCATGCATCAGGTGCGTCTTGCCGAGCCCGACCCCGCCGTAAAGGAACAGCGGATTGAACGGCACGCCCGCGCTTTCAACAACCCGCCGGGCCGCCGCATGGGCCAGAGCGTTCGGCTTGCCGACAACAAACGTATCGAAGGTAAATCTCTTATCAAGCGGCGAGGAAAGCTCATCCAGCTCGTCACTTTGCTGATTGAGATTGGCCTTTGCCGGCGCAATTTCTGCTGCAGCGCCGTCAACGGCCACACCATCGCTTTGAATTGGATTCTGAACGACCACGATTTCAAGACGTTTTACGCCCTGACCTTCCTCAATGCACATTTCGAGAATACGCGCCGCATAGTGCGACTGGATCCAGTCTTTCATGAAGCGTGTGGGAACCGAAACCTCGAGGGTTTCATGATAATAGGCCTGAAGCGTCAAGGGCTTGAGCCAGCTCCTGAAAACGGCTTCTCCGAACTCACCGCGCAGACAACTATAGACGCTGTCCCATAGCGCTAGGATTTCCGGCGTCGGCAGATACGAATCAAATGGCGTTCCGTTATCATTTTTTGCCGCACCGACACTCATTCCCCCGGTCTCATTCATCCCACTTACTCTCCAATTTATTAATGTCGTTCATCTACGATTGCTGACCGGACTTTAATTACCGTTTTTGCGCTCATAATTCGTCCTCGCGGCACAAAAAAGGCATTTGCAAACGCATACGCACTTGCATTTTTATATGCCTGATCAGCGAAAATTAAGGAGGCATTCATCCGGAAAAACAAAATATCCAGTATCTCTGAACAGCCTGTTTTCCTGCTGGCCTATTCCCCTTTACACAAAGCCCTCTCTTGCGGGCTCCTCCCCTAAAATGCCTGAAAACCGGGCTTCATACGCCGCTTCAGGTCTTGCCAACCGCTAAGTTTGGCACTCCCAACCTCAAGGACGTTTCTTCGTCGTCCTTCGATTCAAAGACTACAACTTTTTTGTCGGACGAAGCAATGAGATCAAAAAGGGAACATCAAAAAAGAAATAATCGAACTTTAGATTTACTGTATATAATGGACCAGCGCCTTATGGATTACTTCCAAAGACGCTAGAAAATATTTGTTTTTACTTTATTTGGGTGGGCGCTACTGGATGTTCACGCTATTTTGGCTCAGCTAAGAGCCTTGATTCTTGCCGACAGGCGCGACAATTTGCGCGATGCCGTATTGCGGTGCAAAATCCCTTTCGAAACCCCGCGGTCAAGTTCCGGCTGGGCCGCTTTAAGAGCCTCTCCGGCATCCTTCGCGTTACCGGCCGCAATGGCAAGTTCAACCTTTTTAACAAATGTACGAATCCGGCTGCGGCGTGCCTTGTTAATGTCAAAGCGCTTCGCATTGCGGCGGATTCTTTTCTTGGACGATGCGTGGTTCGCCATCTGTTATCTCTTCTCTTAAATCCGTTAAAAACGGTCCCCTTTGGGGACTTCCATATATCCTCAATTTCCCGGACCGGTGAGTTTTATACGCCCCGGACCCTTCTTGTCAAGACAAAGCTGCGAAAGGTTTGACGCGGCATATTTTATTGGGGCGCCACGCTGACATACAGAACACTGTAACCGTTCTGTTCTTCAAGCGCGATTCTCAGCTTTTCGCCTCCGCGCACATAAACATTGCCGCCGACTGGCGACCAGCCAAGCTGCGGCAATGTATCACGATAAAACCCCTCAATCTCCTGCACGGCCAGCGCCCGCGAGGCTGCCGCTGACTCGGCGATCCGGCCGCCCGGCTTGTCGAACATAACGGATTCATCCAGCATCTCGACCAGGCCAGGCATCAGCGGCACGTCCTGAAGCGTATTGAAGAACTGCGGATTACCTTCCTCCCCGGCAGCCACAACCACCGGAGCCATCAGTAAAACCAGCAAGACAAGAACGCCAAAAAACCGCTTTTCCATCTCTCTAATCCTGTATCTGCCGGACCGGACAATAAAAAGTCGACCGGCCCGCCTGAACCATTCTGCGCACACCGCCCGTCTTTTCAGGATCGCATTTGCAACCCTTACACGCCCGCCCTTCCCGATCATATACCGAAAAGCTGTGCTGAAAATACCCCAGTTGCCCGTCAGCGTGCCTGTAATCCCGAAGCGTGCTGCCACCCGCCTCGATCGCGCGGCACAAAACATCCCGGACTGCATCGTACAAAGCGCCTGCTTCCTCAGGGTTTAAGGTGCCAGCAGTACGCTCCGGTGAAATCCCCGCCTCAAATAGCGCCTCGCACACATATATATTGCCGAGCCCTGCGACAACCCTCTGATCCAGAAGCGCCGCCTTGATAGTCGTCTTACGCCCTGCCAACGCGCAGGACAGATTATCCGCCCCGTAATTTCCCGCCAACGGCTCCGGCCCGAGCGCCCGAAAAGAAGGATGGCTGTCAATCTCACCTTCCCTACTCAGAAAAATCATCCCGAACCGCCGCGGGTCGTTAAACACAAGACAGGCCCCGCCATCCGTTACCAGCAGAAAATGATCGTGCTTGCCAATCTCAGAAAGCTCTTCCTCCGGATGAACCGATACCCGTCCCGACATGCCAAGATGCATCACCAGAATATTGCCGTCCTCAAAGCGCATCAGGATATATTTGGCGCGGCGCGAAATTTCGCCGATCCTTTTTCCCTCAAGCCGCTCTTTAATGTCTGCCGGGAACGGCACGCGCAAATCAGGCCGCATCGCCCGGACTTCCCTGATCCGCCGTCCCTCAAGGTCCGGGCGCAAGCCCCGGCACACGGTTTCCACTTCGGGAAGTTCGGGCATTACTCAACCCTGTCCCAGCGAATAATCGGCTGGCCCGCATCGGCAAACAGCGGGTGATCGGAAGGCTTTTTGCTCGGCCCCACCAGAATTTTCGGACCCGGCTCCCAGATCATGATATCGCCCTTGACCGACGTTTTGACCGGAAAGGCGCGCATGGTCATGACAAAATAATTGTGCCCTTCGGCTGTGCCGTCCGGCGCTCCGTATTCAGAACGCGGCTCCAGAATAATAAAGTCGCCGTCCTGACGTACGGTACCACGCGAATACCGGCGCATATAGCCGGAGCCCGACATATCCATGACAATCTGATAAGCCCCGTCGCCGATCTGTATAACGGCATTGCCCGTCGGCAGCCGCGCGAGCCAGCTACCGTTCAGACCCTTAACGGCAGGGGGAATTTGTTTTTGGTCCTGACCGGCAGCAAACGCCAGGTCCTGTTGCCCGGGCGCCGTGCCCGCCGCCGGATCGGAAAACTTCTGATAGGCCAGAACACCAACGCCCAGAACAGCCAACACACCAGCCAGCAACACCACATAGCCGACAAGCTTTGCATTTCCACTCGTGGCTGGCGCCGGACGCTTCCTATGTTTTTTTGGTGGTTGTCTTGTCATTTCGTTAGTATGCGTCAGCCGCGCCGAAGGAGCAAGCAAAGCAAAATTCCGGACAAAAAGAAAGCCGCCAGTGGGGGAATGGCAGCTTTCTGAGTTCTTTTGTGTGTGGGTCAATCCACAGAACCAATTCAGGGTTGGTTGAATTAATTATGTAGATTTGTGCATTTTATATGACAAATCGCCGCGCCCTGTCAAGCATAAAAATGAATTTTTTTATTCTTATTATGCATTTTTTATGGACATGTATGGAAAGAGAGTCTATACGGAAGTTTATAACGGCTTAAAAATAAACAAACAAAAACAGGTGCCAGATCAATGCCTACGGTGGAACAAATCCGCGCCGCGCGCGCCCTTTTGGGCTGGAACCAGAAAGAACTGGCCGACCGCGCCGGGCTGTCGCAGACAGGCATCGCCCGCATCGAAAACGGCACGCACCAGCCGAACTCGGCAACGGAAAAAAAAATCGTCACAGCTCTTTGCTCTGAAGGGCTTGATTTTATTGACGGCGGCGTCCGGCGCATTCAGGACCGTTTGCTGGTCTTTGACGGCGCAGACTGCCTGCGGAAACTACAGGACGATATTTATAACACACTCCGAAAAACCAAGGGCGAAGTTCTTTTGCTCGGGATCAGTGAAATCGATCCGGAAGAACGGGAAGATTATGCTTACACCAAGGGGCAAATCAAACGGCTGATGGATGCTGGCGCAAGCGAACGCATTCTGGTCAGGGACGATGAAAAAAATTTCATAGCCCCCCTGCACTGGTACCGCCTGACTCCCGAAAAATATTTCTCGCCCCATACGGTCTATGTGTATGAAACAAAAATTGCACTGCTCCTGAGGGCCCCGCACTACAAGGTTCTGCTTCTGGATAATCCGTATTTTGCGGAAACGCTGAGAACATTCTTCAACTTCGTCTGGGATAACGCCGCAGAGGTGCCAAAATGATCCTGGCAAGGCAACACACCAGGACTCAGGCTGCGGCCCCACCGCCGTTGCAACGTCTCAGCCGCAAAGAAATAGCCTTTAGCCAGAAAATTGCTGAGACGCCAAACGTTCAAAAGATCGAACTGCAAAACCTTGCACTCCTGAAAACGATCCTCCAGCGGGGAACGTTTGAAGACCCTTATGCCGCATCACCGGCCTATTATGGCCTGACCGGCCGGCGGGGCCTGTGGGTATATGCCCGCGAAAACACCGTCATCCTGTTCTGCCTGCATCCAAACGTACAGAACAAGGTCTTGGTCTTTCCCCCCTTCGGTGCGAAGCCGGAAAAAGAGCTGAATCGTTTTCTGGAGCTGGTTTCACCCTTGGATATGAAACTGCATCTCAGCCGGTTCTCTGCTGGTTATACAGCGCCCCCCGATAAAGCATTCCGGGAACAAAAAGAAAAAACGCTGGATTGGAAATACCCCGTTCACACGATTTCCTGCCATGACCTCATGCAGCGCAAAGGCAAAGCGTATCAGGTCATCCGTCAGAGCATGAACAAATTCAGCCGCCGGAACACACAGATCCGCACAATCGATTTCCAGCAGGATGCCTGCTTGTTACGCACCATGGCTGAAAAATGGGAACATTCGCGCCAGACCTATTACAACGACTACGAGGTCCCTTGCGATTATTTCAGCCACCTGATCGAACTCTGTCAGCACGCCGGTCTGGAGCTGACCGGAACCATTCTTTATCTGGATGGCGAGCCGATGGGTTTTTGTATCTGGGAGATGCCTGTTCCCGGCAGGAACTGCGCCAATATATTCGCCTCACAGATTAAAAACGACGAACACACAAACCTGTGCACCTACCTGGTCGTCAAAAGCTGCGAAAAAATGCGGAACAGCGACATAGACAACGCCTGTCTTGGCGGTTCCGAGACGGAAGGTCTGGACCGCTATAAGCGGAAATTCATTCCGCACAGCAGTTTGCAACTGAAAACGTTCGTGCCGGAAAAACAAAAAATCAGAAAAGCCGCCTGATCAGCTCTGCGGCAATG
This sequence comes from uncultured Pseudobdellovibrionaceae bacterium, assembly GCA_964552285.1. Taxonomy (GTDB): domain Bacteria; phylum Pseudomonadota; class Alphaproteobacteria; order Micavibrionales; family Micavibrionaceae; genus CAZKGT01. The sequence continues at coordinate 5,392 of CAZKGT010000149.1, forward strand.
GCCCGGCCATAAAAACCAGCCGCGGCGCGCCCTCGAATACTTCTTCGGCATACAGCATCCCGTCCGCCGCCTGATAAACCGCCAGCGCTCCCCTATCACCGGAAAGATCGGCATTGCCTTCGCTATTGAGCCTGACATAGCCGCTCAGCCGGTTGGAAAAGGCCGCGCCTTCAGGAACCCGCTCCGCCGCGACATAAAAATGCGCCCCCATATCCGGAACATTGACAATCCACCAGCGGCTGTACGGCCCCTCCTTGTCTTCAGAAACCAGCGTGTAACTATCCCAGTGCCGCCTTTGACCATCAAACGCCGACAACGTGTAATGATCCACGCCGACAACTTTGGAAGGGGGACAAAAGTCGTATTCAACCGTTTGGCCAATCTCGAGATGAATATCTTCCGGCATTTCTTTTTTTCCAAGATATATACAAAGTATATATCCTGTTCACTTGTGATTGCACACACACTACCGGACTCTGCATCAGAACACATTGACAGGCAAAGGTTTACTGGGG
>CAZKGT010000150.1:0-4007 GCA_964552285.1 uncultured Pseudobdellovibrionaceae bacterium
GTGCTGGCGGTGCTGGAGGCGCGCTGCGGGCTGATGCTTTCGGGCAGTGATATCTACCTTAATATTGCGGGCGGCATTCGTATTCAGGAACCTGCGGCGGATCTGGCTGTGGCGGCGGCGCTCGTAAGCTCTCTGACCGGCAAGCCGTTGCCCGAGGACACGGTCCTGTTTGGTGAAATCGGCCTGTCCGGGGAAATCCGCCAGGTCGCACAGCCGGATATCCGGCTCAAGGAAGCGGCCAAACTTGGTTTCGGCCGCGCCGTCATTCCCCGTCGTATCAAGAAATCCAAGGGCGACCCGCTTGATGCGCAGGAAATCAGCCACCTGCAGGAGCTTGCAGATTTGTTTGCTTCCGGTGGGAATATCGCAGCATACGGGTAAGACGTATATCCCCCCTATTTCGGTGACAGGATACAAATTAAGCGCTTAATTTGTATCCTGTCACCGAAATAGGGGGGATAAAGACTTCTTGCATTTCGGGGCTTCATTCCCTATGAATCCAGTTCGCGTTTATTCTTTCCCGGCCCGGACATGATTTTTGATGCCGTTGTCATTGCCGCTCTTCTGGTTTCCGCACTCATTGCTGTTTTGCGGGGGTTCATCCGCGAGATTCTGACGATTGTCGGCGTGGTGGGCGGTATTGCCGCGGCGTATCTTCTGGGACCGCTGGCCGCGCCCTTTGTCAGGGGCTGGTTCGGCATTGAGGAAGGCGGAGATCCCGAGGATATCGAGCGGCTGTTCGGGATCGTTCCCTATACGCTTGTCGCCGACGGCCTCACATACGGCGCGATCTTTATTCTTGTCGTGATCGTCCTGTCCATTGCCAGCCACATGTTGTCCGAAACGGCGAAGGAATACGGGCTCGGCCTTATCGACCGTTCGCTTGGCTTTGCTTTCGGCGTTGTCAGGGCTGTTATTCTTTTATCGCTGCTCTATCTTCCTGTTCATCTGTTTGCAGAAAAAGAAACCAAGGAAGAATGGTTCAAGGACAGCCATACCCATGTCTATGTTGAATGGACGGCCGGTCTGATGGCGGGGGTCCTGCCAAAAGAGCTGGAAGAAAAGTCTGAGAAGGTGACCGGATCGAAAGACCTGATGGAGGATACCCGTAAACGCCTTCAGGAAATGGAAATCCTGCGCGAAGGCGATGAGGAGGAAGTTAAAGAGGCTTTGCGGGACGAGGTCGACAAGATCGACCGGAAAGCCGCTGAAATAGGCTATACAGAAGAAGAACGGGAAAAATTGAGGGACATGATCGGGGTCGACGAATTCCTGGAAGAAGACGAAGAGGATGCGGAAAGGAGAGAAGATGGGAAGTCCCTGGGACGTTGACGGGCTTGATGATGACAAGCTGCACGAAGAGTGCGGCGTTTTTGGCATATACGGCCATGATGAATCGGCGGCACTGACGGCGCTGGGGCTTCATGCATTGCAGCACCGCGGACAGGAAGCCTGCGGTATCGTCAGCTTCAACGGCGAGCATTTTCAGGCCGAGCGGGCTTTGGGTCTGGTTGACAGTACGTTCAGTGACGCCAGTGTGATCGGCCGCCTGAAGGGGCAGGCCGCCATTGGCCACAATCGCTATGCCACGACCGGGGAAACAGCGATCCGCAACGTCCAGCCGCTTTACGCGGATTTGTCTTTCGGCGGGTTTGCGCTGGCTCATAACGGCAACCTTACCAACACGAATACGCTGCGCAGCGCGCTGGTCGAGAAAGGGGCGATCTTCCAGTCCACAACGGATACGGAAGTGATTATTCACCTTGTGGCCACATCCTCAAAGGCAACGGTTGTCGACAGGATCATTGATGCGCTTAAACAGGTCGAGGGCGCTTATTCGCTGGTGGCCATGGATGAAAAGCAGGTGATTGGCCTGCGCGATCCGCACGGCATCCGCCCGCTGGTGCTGGGCCGGACCGGCAAGACGTACATGATGGCCTCGGAGAGCTGCGCGCTGGATATTATCGGGGCGGATTACGTGCGTGAGGTCGAGCCGGGTGAGATGATTATCCTTGATGAGAACGGCCTGCACAGCCAGCGGCCTTTCGATGAGGTGCCGCCGCGCTTTTGTATTTTCGAGTATGTCTATTTCGCCCGTCCCGACAGTTTCATGGAGGGGCGCTCGGTTTATGCCATGCGCAAGAATATCGGCGCGGAACTGGCCAGGGAAAGCCCCTGCGGGGAAGCCGATCTTGTGGTGCCTGTGCCGGACAGCGGCGTGCCGTCGGCCATTGGCTATGCCGAGGCCAGCGGGATTCCTTTTGAGCTTGGCATTATCCGAAATCACTATGTCGGCCGGACCTTTATCGAGCCGACGGACCAGATCCGCCATTTGGGCGTCAAGCTCAAGCACAATGCGAACAAGGCGTATATTGAGGGCAAAAAAGTTGTGCTGGTGGACGATTCCATTGTGCGCGGGACGACCTCGCGCAAGATTGTCGAAATGGTCAGGGCGGCCGGGGCGCGGGAAGTGCATATGCGGATTTCATCCCCGCCGACCACGCATAGCTGTTTTTACGGCATCGACACGCCGAGCACGGAGGAACTGCTGGCCCACAGCTACAGTGTCGAGCAGATCCGGGAGCAGATCGGGGCGGACTCTCTGGCGTACGTGTCTATGGACGGCCTGTATCGCGCGGTTGGTGAGACGCACAGGAACGGTGATCTGCCGCAATTCTGCGATGCCTGTTTTTCCGGTGAATACCCGGTGGATCTTGTCGACCACAACAATAATAGGTCCGACGCCAAAGTGACCGATCTGCGCGAGCGGCGCGGGAAGCGGTAATTATTCGGCTTTTTTTGTATTTTCCTCAAACCATTTTGCCAGGTCATCTTCGCCCATTTCGCCTGCGGCGACTTTCATAAAAATGGCGTATTCCTCTTCGTATGAACCGCTAAAAATGTAACCGTTCAGATATAAGAAAGTCAGACTGATCGCCAGTGCCGCGCGTTTATTGCCGTCGATAAACGGATGGTTGGTTGCGATGCCGTAAGCGTAGCTGGCGGCCATGCGCGGCATGCTGACCGGTTGGTCAGAATAGAGAAATAGGTTTTGCGGTTTGGCCAGCGCAGATTCGAGCAATCCTTCATCACGGACACCCGAGCCGCCGCCATGCTCGGCAAGCTGGCGTTCATGCATGGCAAGCGCCGCCTCTTTTACAATCCAGAGCGGTTCCTGCATGATTTACTCTGCCAGTTTTCTCAGGACGTCTTTGTGTTCGCGCATCACCTGTTCGGCCACTTCCATTGTGCGGACGAAGTCGGGGTCGTAAGCGCGCAGGACGATGCCGTCCGGCGTTTCGGTGGCGTACAGCTTGTCGCCTTTGGACACTCGCATGCGGGCGAGCAACTCTTTTGGCAAAATTACCCCTTCGGAATTGCCGATTTTTGTAATAGTAAGTTGGGTCATGGGGTTGATCCTTTCATGTTTAAATTATAACATATGTTATAACAATGTCAAATGTACGAAAAATTCTGGCAGGCCGGACGGCCCTTGTCACCGGCGCCTCGCGCGGGATTGGTGCGGCGGTGGCGAAGGCGTATGCGCGCGAGGGGGCGCATGTGATTTTGCTGGCGCGGACTGTCGGAGGCCTCGAGGAGGTGGATGATGCCATTCGGGCTGAGGGCGGGCAGGCGACTTTGATGCCTGCGGACCTTACGGATCTTGATTCGCTGGACGCGCTGGGGCCGACGCTGGCAGAGCGGTTTGGCGGGCTGGATATTCTGGTCGGCAATGCCGGGATGCTGGGAACGCTCGGGCCGCTGGCGCATACCAAGGCAAAAGAGTGGGATAAAGGTGTTGCGATTAATCTTTCCGCCAATTTCCGCCTTATCAGGACGTGCGATCCGTTGTTAAGGGCATCCGATGCGGGGCGCGTGATTTTCGTTTCGACCGGGCCGGGCGTTGTTCACGGCCGGGCTTACTGGGGCATGTATGGCGCGACCAAGGCGGGGCTGGAAGCCTGGACCCGCGGGCTGGCCGGCGACGAGGCCTTCATCCAGGCCGC
>CAZKGT010000150.1:4017-5877 GCA_964552285.1 uncultured Pseudobdellovibrionaceae bacterium
TGATCAACGCGACCAAGGCGGGGCTCGAAACGCTGGCCCGTACGTACGCGGCGGAAAATGAAAAAACGAACGTACGGGTGAACATCGTCAATCCGGGACGTGTGCGGACAAAGATGCGCGCCGAAGCGGCGCCGGGGGAAGATCCGATGAGCCTGCCCGCGCCGGAAGATATCACAGGTGTCTTCATAGATCTGGCCTCGCCGTCTTGTGAGAAGAACGGCGAGGTTGTTGGTGTTTATGAGAGGGCGGCATAGCCTCTCACCCAGCTCTGTCTAACTTCACTTCGTTCAGTAAGACTACGTCAGCCCTCTCTCCGTGAGAGGGGCGGTTGATCCGAGAGGTTGCGCTATTCCCGGAAAGGCACGGAATAATTTCGTCAACACAGGATTAGATGCTTCCCAATAAGCGAAACCCCGGGCGAAGACCCGGGGCCTATAGACCCCGGATTATTTCCGGGGTTACGCTTATTGGAAGGGTTATGCCGCTTTCTTTTTCGGTGCGGCCTTGGCCGGTTTTTCTTCCTGGCGCTGGATCTCGAGTTGTGTCGGGAACGGGATGGTGATGCCGTTCTTGTCGAGCGTTTCCTTGATTGCCTTGGTCATGTCCCACTGGAGTTGCCAGTAGTCGGAACCGTTGGACCAGACGCGGACAATCAGGTCGACCGAGAAATCGCCCAGCTTGGAAACCATAACCTGCGGTTCCTTGCCTTCCGTGCGGATCAGGCGCTTTTCCTTGTCAACCAGAGCCTTGAGGACCTTGATCGTTTTGTCCATATCGTCGTCATAGCTGATGGAAACGAGAAAGTCCTGACGGCGCTGGGTATTGCGGGAATAGTTGGTGATCTCGGAATTCCAGATCTTGCTGTTTGGCGCAAAGATATAGACGTTGTCCGGCATCGCCAGTTCCGTGCCGAACAGGCCGAGCGATTTGACCGTGCCGCCGGTGCCGCCGAACACGATGTAGTCGCCGACATTGAAGGGGCGCAGGATCAGGAGCATCACGCCGGATGCGACGTTGGACAGCGTGCCCTGCAGGGCCAGACCGATGGCCAGGCCGGCAGCACCGAGAACGGCAATAAGGGAGGCCGTCTGCACGCCGAACTGGGCAAGGATTGTTACGACAGCAATAGCGAAAACCGTATATTTCGCCAGCCCGCCGAGGAAGCTTTTCAGCGTTTCGTCAAGCTTGTCGATGCTCTTGATGGTCTTGCTGAGCCAGTTGCCGACAATCCAGCCGGCGACCAGAATAAGAATGGCGGCTACAACGCGCCAGCCCCATACCGTTACCAGGTCCACGCCTGCATCGACGGTGATCTGGGGGATGCCCATTTCTTCCATGAGTTTGTTCCTTTCCTGAAAACAAAAAAACCTATGCGCTACACATAAGGATTTTTGCTCGTCCTGACAAGCAGCCTGATCGGGATTCCGCCGATGCCAAAATCCTCCCGAATACCGTTGACAATATAGCGGCGGTAGGAATCGGGCAGGTCCGCTGGGCGGGAGGCCCAGAGCGCAAAGGTCGGGGGCCTGGTTTTTATCTGGGTGATATAGCGGATCTTGTTCGGGCGGCCCTGTGAAAGCGGCGGCGGGTGCTGGCTTGTTTTGGCGTTGAGCCACAGGTTCAGGCGCGCCGTCGGAACGCGTACGTTCCACATCTCGTACGTGCGCAGGATCGTACGCAGCAGCTTGCCGATATTCTTGCCGTTTTTGGCAGAGATGGTCAGCCAGGGAATGTCCTTTAACTGCGCCAGCGATTTTTCGATTTTGTATTCGAGGTCCTTTAGAGTCTCCTTGCCCTCTTTAATCGCATCCCACTTGTTGACGGCCATGACCAAGGCCCGGCCACTTTCCAATACCAACC
>CAZKGT010000151.1:0-5864 GCA_964552285.1 uncultured Pseudobdellovibrionaceae bacterium
CGGCATTGCGCTGGTGAACTCGGAAGGGGTTATCGAGGATTGCAACCAGGCCTTTGCCCAGATGCTGGGGCGTTCGATCGAGGATCTGGAGGAAGAGGCGTTCAAGGGGCTTATTACGGATGAAGACAGGGAATTCGTTCTCTCGGCTATGGAGCGGACGGAGCAGGGCCGCCAGACCGAGCCGATGGAGGTAATGCTGGAATCGCCGAACGGGCATGTCACTGTCCAGATGCACGCGAAAAAATTCAAGGGAAGTGATAACATCGTTCTGCACTTTATTGATTTAAGCCAACAAAAAGAGCTTGAGCAGCAATTCGTCCAGTCCCAGAAAATGCAGGCCATCGGGCAGCTTGCCGGCGGTGTGGCGCATGATTTCAATAATCTGTTGACGGCCATGATCGGCTTTTGCGATTTGCTGCTGCTGCGTCACAAGCCGGGAGATTCCTCTTTTTCCGATATCATGCAGATAAAGCAAAACGCCAACCGGGCCTCCAATCTGGTGCGCCAGCTTCTGGCCTTCTCGCGCCAGCAGACTCTCCGCCCGCGTGTGCATGACATCACGGATATCCTGACCGAGCTCTCTCACCTGTTGCGCCGTCTGATCGGTGCCAATATCGATCTGGAGGTCCTGCACGGGCAGGATCTGGGGCTGGTAAAGGTTGACGAGGGGCAGATGGAGCAGGTGCTGATCAACCTGGCCGTTAATGCCCGTGATGCCATGGACAGCGGTGGAAAGCTGACGATTTCCACCCATGCCTTTGAGAATGCCAAGCCCTTGGAGCGCGGTGGCGATACGATGCCGCCCGGCCAGTGGGTTCTGATTGATGTGCGGGATACCGGCTGCGGTATACCGCAGGAAAACCTGACCCGCATTTTTGAGCCGTTCTTTACCACCAAGGAAGTCGGGCAGGGGACGGGACTCGGGCTTGCCACCGTTTACGGTATCATCCGCCAGACGGGCGGATATCTGCATGTGGACAGCGAGATTGGCAAGGGAACGGCCTTTCTGATTTATCTTCCGCGCCTGTCGGCCGGCGAGGCGGAGCAGGAAGAAAAAGTTGTGTCCGATGACGAGGAAATAGCATCCGACCTGACCGGCACGGCGCGTATTCTGCTGGTGGAGGATGAGGATGCCGTGCGGACATTCAGTTCGCGGGCGCTGACCAACAAGGGCTACGAAGTGCTTTGCGCCGAGTGCGGTGAAGATGCTCTGCGGTTGATGGGCGAGGAGGAGGATAAGTCCATCGACCTGCTGGTAACGGACGTCGTGATGCCGAATATGGACGGCCCGACGCTGGCCCAGCGCATGCGGCAGGATAGCCCGGACCTTAAAATCATATTTATATCGGGCTATACGGAGGATAAACTGAAGGACTATATGGGCGAGAACATTTCTTTCCTGCCGAAGCCCTTTACATTGAAACAGCTTGCTGCGAAAGTTAAAGAGGCCCTCGAGGAATAGATTGGAATAGTTCTAACTTGGCCCGAATTGAATACAGGACGACTATGGCGTTATCACTGAAACTTACTCCACCGACCATCCGGATTATTGCTTTCCAGATCCTTTTTTTCGGATTGCTGTTCCTGCCGGACTATTCATCCTACCATGTGACTTTTGAGCGCATGGATGTGTCGCGGGTGATGTATGCGCTGGCGCATTTCATGAACAATCCGGCCTTTTACGGGCTTCTGATTGTGACGGCGATCATCTTCTCGTTCTCTTTCCAGTACAGGATCGAGGACGTTGCTCAGGAAGACGGCATCGTTTCGGTCGGCGATATGCTGATCCGTTCGCTGGCCAGGGTCCTGGTCCTCTATATTATCCTGTTCTTTGTGTCCTGGTTGTTCCTGACCTATAAGCTCATGTTTATGCAGGACATTTATATCAACGACAAGGTCTTCTCGGCGCTTACCGGGCAATAATAGTTCCTTCTTTGTTCTTTTTTCTTGCGCATGAGAACAAATCATGTACATTTAACCCACGATGATTCACAAACGGCCATGATTGCGGCAAGCGCCGTAGCATTTGCATAGCAATCATAACTGTGCCAATAAGGGGGAACAGCATTATGTCAGTTACACCATTCAGAGCAGGCGAAACCATGCAGCAAAATTCCGCAGATAAACAAAAGGCGTTAGACGCCGCCCTGTCCCAGATCGAACGGGCTTTCGGCAAAGGCTCGATCATGAAGCTCAATGACGGCCAGAACCCGATGGAGGTCGAGGCAATTTCCACCGGCTCGCTGGGCCTTGATATAGGGCTTGGCATTGGCGGCCTGCCGCGAGGCCGGATAACGGAAATTTACGGCCCGGAAAGCTCCGGTAAGACGACGTTGGCCCTGCACGTGATTGCCGAGGCCCAGAAAACGGGTGGGACCTGCGCCATCATCGATGCCGAGCACGCCCTTGATCCTGGCTACGCCAAAAAGCTTGGCGTTGATGTCGATAATCTCCTGATTTCCCAGCCCGATGCCGGGGAGCAGGCGCTTGAAATTGCCGATACGCTGGTGCGCTCCGGTGCGCTGGATGTCCTGGTCATCGACTCGGTGGCCGCGCTGGTACCCCGCGCTGAACTGGAAGGGGAGATGGGCGACTCTCACGTCGGCCTTCAGGCCCGTTTGATGAGCCAGGCCCTGCGCAAGCTGACGGGCTCGATTTCCCGTTCGCGCACGGTGGTGATTTTCATCAACCAGATCCGGATGAAAATTGGTGTCATGTTCGGCTCGCCCGAAACCACGACCGGTGGTAACGCGCTGAAATTCTATTCTTCGGTTCGTCTTGATATTCGCCGCATCGGCTCTATCAAGGACCGCGATACGGTGACGGGTAACCAGACCCGCGTTAAAGTCGTCAAAAACAAGATGGCCCCGCCGTTCCGTCAGGTCGAGTTTGACATCATGTATGGTGAAGGCATTTCCAAAACCGGCGAAATTATCGATCTTGGCGTGCAGGGCAATTTCGTCGAAAAATCCGGCGCATGGTTCTCCGCGGAAGGTGAACGCATCGGTCAGGGTCGCGAAAACGCCAAGCAGTACTTACGTGACCATCCGGACATGATGGCAACGCTGGAGCGCAAAATCCGCGAAAACGCTGGTATCGTCGCTGATGCCATGCTCGTCGGTCCGGACGCTCCCGATGATGCCGACAACGCGGCCAACGATGCCCCGGCAGGAGATGACAAGAAGGCGGCAGGTTAGTTTCTAACCACAGAGTGCACGGAGAATATTTAGAGATCGCAGAGTCTTTTTATGTTCCTGTCATCCCGGGCGAATCCGAGGGATTTTACCCAGCCGACACCGGATAAGATCCCTAGAGCATTTTGCATTGAATACGGTTCACAATCCGTCTCCGCCCCCTTGAGGGGGAATTCTGCGCCGTATTCAATTGCAGGGTGCCCTAGACCTCGCCCGGGATGACAGGTTTCTTCCTGATCCCCTCTGTGCCCTCTATTTTTCTCTGTGCCTTCTGTGGTTCAAATAAATCCAGATAAACCCGCAGACATATCCAACCGCATGTGCCTGCGGGAAGGTGGGCAGGGCTGTTTCCGTGAACAGCGCGCCGCCGAGCCAGATTTCCGTGACAATTTTCAGCCCGTTCCCAGCAAGAAAGGCCGGGTAAAGCCACATCCGGTCCTTTTGCCACATATCATAGAGCACGATGGCAAAAAGCGTATTGAGCGCGCCGGACATGCCGCAATAAAGGGGCAGGTTGCTGGCATAATGAATAAACAGTCCGACAGGAAGAAGCCCCGCCAGCATAACGCTCCAAAACTGAAGGCCGCGTTTTTTATCCGAGGCTGTCTCAATCATCCATGCAAGACTTATAAACGCCCCGACATCCCAGAAAATATGATCCCAGCCGATATGGACGAACTGGCCTGTTATGATCCGCCACCACTCACCGCTCTCCACGGCGGCGCGGTTATAAATAAGAATATCCGTCATCCCCGCGCCCGCGAGAAAAACCAGCAGACACAAACCCGTTAAAAGGAGGGTCCTGCCCGGCAGGGGAGATCTGCCGGACAGGATCGTGGTGGATGCTGTTGATACAGCGCTCATTAGGCTACCCTCCGGGCGGCAAAGCGTGTACGGATGCCGGCAATCCAGGCCATCAGCAGCCCGATCAGCCCGACATTGCCCGCACCGCCTCCGCCGCTACCGGAATGGCTGGCACGGTGTGAGGTATACATTGGCGTTTGCGTATCGACACGGCGGTTAACGACAGGCTGTGCCGCGCGCTGTTGCTGTGCCTTCTGCTCAATCTCTACGCGCTGCTTGTTCCGGCGTTCTATATTGAGCGCCTTGAACACGTCCTCGCGCAGCACAACCATCGAGGTATAGGGCGTCACCAGCGAGTATTCGGTCGCAAGGTCCGTCACCGCCTGCTTGAGGTCTGCATTCTCGCCGAAATCCTCGATCTCCTGCATCATGTCCTCGATGCTGGCAAAGGCCCACAGGCGTTCCACCTCCGGGCTTTCCACGGACGTCTCCGGAAAGTCGAAGCGTGTCTTGTATTCCACCGGCTGTCCTGACACCTTTGCCGTCAGTTTTACATCCGCCGGACCGTCACCCCAGTAATGGCCGAACAGGATGAGTTGCTCGCCGCGGTAAAGACTGCCGATCGTCTGCGGCGCCAGCAGCTCTGTCTTCACGCCCTTGATCTTAAGGTCTACATCGTGAAGCGACTGGTGCGTGATCTTGCTCGCCGCCGTCATCACCGCACCGACGATATCGTCACTGTTCGAAACCGTCACCGCCGTGCCGTCGGAGCGCTTGGCCACCGCTTCCAGCAACGGTGTATTGGCGCTGTTGCCCATGATGAAGGTATGCAGCCGCACGTCCTTCTGGTCGACCAGCTTCAGAAAGTCCTTCTGCTGCGTCAGCCCGACATTGGCCACGCCGTCCGTCACCAGAAGGATCGCACTCGTCCGGTCCGCATCCAGCTTCTTCATGCCAAGCGTCAGCCCGTCATAAAGATTGGTGCCGTTATTGGGCGTAACCTGTTGAAGGCGACCAATTTCAGTGGCCACGTTCTGCGCCGTTGCGCTGACATAGCCGTTCGTCAGTTCGCTCGCCGTCTGGTCGAACAGGACGATCCGGAACCGGTCTTCAGGCCGCATCTTCTGAAACGCCTGCTCAACGCCGTGCGCGAGCGTGGCGAACTTGTTCCCGCGCATCGAGCCGGACTTATCAAGCACGAAAACAAAATCCCGCCCCTCGGTGATCGGCTTCAGGTCATCGCCCGGCGTGATTGTCATCATGAAGGTGCCTTTCTTTTTGCCTTCCGGCTTATAGGTCACCAGATCAACACTGCCCGGCAGTCCTTCCTGCATGCGCCAGTAAAGAACGATATCCGTATCCAGCCGGAACGAAGGCCCGGCTGTCAAAGGGGTGGCATTGGCCGTGCCCACGGGCTGGAAGCCGCCCTCAGTTACTTCATCATCGGCGGAGGCGATAGCCTGCGGCGTTCCCATACTTTCAATGTGAACGTTCCAGTCACCGTCCGGCTCCTGCGTAATCACCGCTTGCGGATGTTGGGGCAGGCGCACGGCATCGACCGGGTAGCCGGAGCGTAGGGTAAGATCGAATGAAAACCGCTCTTTCACCGCCTCATTGGCCGTCCAGAAGGCAAGCTTTTCCTCATCAACATTGCCCTCTTCTAATGGGTAATTATACCGCCCGATCCCCGTATCGATATGGGCGGGCTGGATATAGGTCAGGCGAATGCGGACATCATCATTGGCTTTCACCGGTGTCACCGAAATATCGAACGTCTTGTGCGAGTCCTGTTCGGCGAGACCCGCCTCGTTAATTTGCCGCCGGCGTGCAGCTTGCACATGACGACTTCAACGGCCGGGACCTTTT
>CAZKGT010000152.1:0-5854 GCA_964552285.1 uncultured Pseudobdellovibrionaceae bacterium
GGCGGTTGTTTGCGCAAGGCGCTGAAAACGTTTGAATGGATGGAAGGGCAAAGAGCTGCACTGGCGCAGCAAAAACCCTCGCTGGCGCTGTTCGGCCGCCATGCCCGCGTCTCGGCTATCCGCAGCGCTGCCTTTAAAGTCATGGCGCTGATCGATCCGGGTCGTGGCAAAAGGCGCATTGCCGTCCTCAGCAGCACATTGGCTGTGGATCAACACTCCGGCGATCCTTCCGAAGATTTGGCATTGCCCCTCAAAACGGCTAATGTCGACCTGCTTTACACAGGTCGCCAAAAGGGTGCCATCCGCTCGCGCATGAACAATGTGAAGGGCGGGGAGCTTGGAGAGATCGTTCCCGATGTGTTGAGCCCGGGCGATGTCGTCCGGGTCAGGGAGCCCAAAAGCGGCCCTGGCGGCGGGAAAGTGGGTGTGGTTGTTGAGGCCTTAAGGGCCATCCCGGAAAATATGCTGAAAGGGCAATCGAGCGAGCATGCTGTATAATTTTTTATTTCCGCTCTCTGACGTTTTCGGGCCTTTTAATCTCTTTCAGTATGTGACGTTCCGCACCGGCGGAGCGATCATGACGGCGCTGGTTATTTGTTTCTTCATTGGCCCCAAAGTGATCCGCTGGCTGAAAAACAAACAGGGCAGTGGCCAGCCGATCCGCGAAGACGGCCCGGAAACCCACCTGAAAAAAGCCTGGACGCCGACGATGGGCGGGCTGATGATCCTGATTTCGGCGGGAATTTCCGTTCTGCTCTGGTCGGACCTGACCAATCCGTATGTCTGGATCGTCCTTGGCGTTGTTGCCGCTTTCGGCATGGTCGGCCTTGCGGATGACTATGCCAAGCTGACCAGACGTTCGCACAAGGGTATATCAGGAAAGCTCCGCCTGTTCATTGAATTTGCCGTAGCGCTGGCGGCGATCGTGGCCTATATGCTGGTGACGGACAAGGCGCTGGCGACGGGGCTCGCCCTGCCGTTCATGAAAAACTTCCTCCTGCCGCTCGGCCTGCTGATTGTGCCGTTTGCCATGCTGGTGATTGTCGGCTCGTCCAACGCGGTGAACCTGACGGACGGACTGGACGGGCTTGCCATCGTGCCGGTCATGATTGCGGCGGCCTGTTTCGGCCTTATCAGTTACCTGACCGGCCGCGTCGACTATTCCGAATATCTGGGGATTCATTATGTCGCAGGGGCCGGGGAACTGGCGATTGTCTGCGGCGCGCTGATCGGGGCCGGAATGGGTTTCCTCTGGTTCAATGCGCCGCCCGCGATGGTCTTTATGGGTGATACCGGCTCTCTTTCCATGGGCGCCGGGCTTGGCGCAATCGCCGTGATTACCAAGCATGAACTGGTGCTGGCTATTATCGGCGGCCTGTTTGTGCTCGAGACTGTGTCCGTGATCGTACAGGTGGCCTCCTTTAAACTGACCGGTAAACGTGTCTTTGCCATGGCCCCGCTGCACCACCATTTCGAGAAAAAAGGCTGGTCAGAACCCACAGTCGTGATACGGTTTTGGATAATCGCCGTGATTCTGGCGCTTATCGGATTATCAACGTTGAAACTGCGATGATAGACGTAAAACCATTTGTTGAAACTCTGGGCGGCAAGCCTGTGGCCGTTTTCGGTCTTGGGCTTTCCGGTATGTCGACGGTTCAGGCGCTTCTGAAGGCCGGGGCGAAAGTTGTCGCCTGGGACGATAAGGAAGAGCGCCGGGATGAAGCCAAAAAAGCCGGGGCAAAACTTGAAGCTTTGGTGGAAAAGGATCTAAGCGGTTTTTCCTGTCTGGTTCTCTCGCCAGGTGTGCCGCTGAGCCATCCGACACCGCACAGCGTTGTGGAGCGGGCGAACGCAGCCGGAATTGAAATTATCGGCGACCTTGAAATCCTGCATCGCTGCGGTCATGGCCGGACGACGATTGGCGTAACCGGCACCAACGGAAAATCGACGACGACGGCGCTGATCGGCCACGTCCTGAAGGAATGCGGCCTGAAAGCCGCCATTGGCGGGAATATCGGCAAACCGGTTCTGGATATGAGTCTTCCGGCAAAAGACGGCATTGTCGTGCTGGAAATCTCTTCCTTCCAGATGGATTTATGCCCGACCTTCCGGCCCGATATCGGGGTGCTCCTGAATATCAGTCCGGATCATATCGACCGTCATGGCACGCTGGAAAACTACGTGAAATCAAAAGCCCGCATGTTCCAGCGCGAGGGCGGCGCGGCTGTGATCGGTATTGATGATTCCTACAGCGAGAATGTGTTCAAGGACATCGAGGAAACGGGAGGCCCTTTCCCGATTCCTGTCTCCGTCACCAAAAAAGCCGAAGGCGGCGTCTATGTCCTTGACGGAAAGCTGGTCGACGATATCGACGAACACGAGATAGCCATTGGCGAACTGAATTTTGCGACGTTGCCGGGCGTCCACAATCACCAGAATGCGTCCGCCGCTTATGCCGTGGCGCGGCGCTTTAATCTGGGGCCGGAGCAGATTTTAGAGGCCATGAAAACCTTTCCCGGCCTGCCGCACCGCCAGCAGATGGTGCGTGTGGTGAACGGCGTGGCTTACGTCAATGACAGCAAGGCCACCAACGCCAATGCCACGGCCAATGCTCTGCGCTGTTACCGCAACGTATACTGGATCGTCGGCGGGAGGCCGAAAGAAGGAGGCCTGAACGGCCTTGAGCCGCTAATGGACCGTATCTGTCATGCCTTCCTGATCGGTGAGGCGATGGAAGAATTTGCCAGCTGGCTCGATAATTACGGCGTTTCCCACAATTTCAGCAACACGATGGAACGCGCCGTGGCCGAGGCCCACCATCTGGCGCAGAGCGAACGCGGTCAGCCCGGCGGAACCGGCACGGTCCTGCTTTCCCCTGCCTGCGCTTCCTTTGACCAGTACGCCAACTTTGAAGAGCGCGGAAAAGATTTTGCCGCCCTGGTGAAAGATCTGCCGGAGGACGGATGAGTTTGCAGCGCGCA
The DNA here is from genome assembly GCA_964552285.1 of uncultured Pseudobdellovibrionaceae bacterium. Taxonomy (GTDB): domain Bacteria; phylum Pseudomonadota; class Alphaproteobacteria; order Micavibrionales; family Micavibrionaceae; genus CAZKGT01. The sequence continues at coordinate 2,982 of CAZKGT010000152.1, forward strand.
TATAAGCCCTCTCCCCCACGGGGAGAGGGTTGGGTGAGGGGGGTAAGGTGTCCGAAGGTCAGAATATATTGCCTAAAGAAACTTTTTTCCCCTCACCCAACCCTCTCCCCGTGGGGGAGAGGGCTCGTATGTGAACTGGAAGTGCGCCCATGAACCTTTTTACCCGCACCGACCGATCCATCTTCGGCCGTTGGTGGTGGACGGTAGATCGCGGCATGCTGACGGGAATCCTGTCGATCATTGCCTTTGGTGCTGTCCTTGTCGCCGCGGCCAGCCCGCCGGTTGCCGAGCGCATCGGGCTGAACCAGTATCATTTTATCCAGCGTCATTTGATCCTGCTGGTCCCGGCTCTGGCCATCATGATCGGCGTCTCGATGCTGGAGGTGCGCAATATCTGGCGGCTTTCGACGATTGTACTGGCCGGCGGGTTGTTGTTGATGGTCTTCATCCTTTTTTCCGGTTCGGAAGTGAAAGGCGCGCAGCGCTGGATCCAGTTGCCCGGTTTTTCCCTGCAGCCCAGCGAATTCGTAAAACCGGCCTTTGCCGTTGTTGCCGCATGGCTTATTGCCAAGCATAAGGAAAAACCGGAATTTCCAGCAAACCTCATCTGCGCCGGGATGTATCTTCTGGTGGTAACGCTTTTGCTGCTCCAGCCGGACCTTGGCATGACGCTGGTGGTAACGGGAGTGCTGACGGCTCAGATTTTTCTGGCGGGCCTGCCGTTTCGATACCTGATCGTTTTCGCGCTGGGGGCGGTTGTCCTGCTGGTCGGGGCTTACTTTACCTTTGATCACGTCCATAGCCGTATCGACCGTTTCCTCGATCCGGCCAGCGGCGATAACTATCAGGTCGAAAAATCGCTGGAGGCTTTCCAAAATGGCGGCCTGCTCGGCACAGGGCCGGGGCAGGGGACAGTAAAGCTGAGTATCCCGGATGCCCATGCCGATTTCATTTTCGCCGTCGCTGGTGAGGAGCTTGGCTTTGTCTTCGTTGCCGTCCTGATTTCCCTGTTCGGTTTTATCCTGTTGCGCGGCTTTAACCGGCTGATTGATTGCGGCAATTTGTTTGTGGTGCTGGCCGCAGGCGGGCTGTTGAGCATGATCGGCCTGCAAACGCTGGTGCATATGGGCTCCAGCGTAAACCTCCTGCCGACCAAGGGCATGACGTTGCCCTTTATCAGCTATGGCGGCTCGTCCCTTCTCTCAAGCGCGCTGGCGATGGGGATGGTGCTTGCCCTGACAAGAAAATCCGCCCGTTCGGGGATTGCCCGCGCGGGCATGTCCCTCCGGCAGGTCGGAGGCAGCGCATGAGCGAAGAGCGTCTTATTCTGTTGAGCGCAGGCGGCACCGGCGGCCACATGTTCCCGGCCAGAGCGCTGGGCGAGGATCTGAAATCCCGCGGCTACACTGTTGAGATTGCGACCGATAACCGCGGCATGAAATTCGCGCAGATGTTCGAAGGCATGCCCATGCACCCCTTAAGCGCCGGCACGCTCGGCAAGGGTATCTGGGGTAAAATCAGCGGTGCGGCAGCCCTTGGTGCAGGTGTCGTGCAGGCGCATGCGCTGGTGAACGGGCTAAAGCCTATGGTTGTGGTCGGCTTTGGCGGCTACCCGTCCATTCCGGCTGTTTATGCCGCCCAGAGATTGAAAATCCCGACCATCATTCACGAGCAAAACGCCATTCTTGGCCGCGCCAATGCGGCGCTGGCGCCAAAGGCCGAACGGATTGCGCTTTCCTACCCGCAAGGTGAGGGGCTTCAGGAAGCCGATGCCGTGCGCGCGGTTATTACCGGCAACCCGGTCCGCCCGGAAATCGCCGCTCTTTCGCATAAACCCTATCCGGTACTGCACCCTGACGATCCCTTGCATATATTTGTGATGGGCGGCTCGCTCGGCGCGTCCGTGTTCAGCGATGTGGTTCCGGCGGCGCTCGCCGGCCTGCCGTCCGCGCTCAGAAGCCGTCTCGACATCGTCCAGCAATGCCGCGAGGACGATCTCGAGCGCACCCGCAAGGCCTATGAAGAGGCCGGGATCAAAGCCCGGCTGGAACCGTTCTTCCCGGACGTTCCGGCGCTGCTGGCCTGGTCGCATCTTGTTATTTCGCGTTCCGGCGCCAGCACGGTGGCTGAAGTGACGGCGGCAGGCCGTCCGGCCATCTTCGTGCCCTATCCGCACCACGCCGACCAGCAACAGAAAATCAATGCTGATTCCGTGGCAGATGTCGGTGGCGCCTGGGTGATGACGGAAAACGGCTTTACCGAACAGGCCCTGCTGGCCCGCATCGAAACCTTCCTGCAAAACCCCAAAACCCTTTTCCGCGCCGCCGAGGCAGCCCAGTCCTGCGGCAAGCCGGACGCCGCCCGCCGTCTTGGCAACCTCGTAACAGCCATCGCCAGTGGCTGGGACAGGCAGGGACGTTAAAAATCAGTTTTTGACCACAGAGTTTTCGTGGAGATCACGGAGAAATTGAGCCATTCTCTGGGAGTTCCATGTTTCTCTGTGTGCTCTGTGGTTAAGATTATATTGCGCTTTCAGCGCGATTTTCTTGGCGTCTTTGCCTCTTCGCGGTAAAAAGAACCGCTAAATCAAAAGGAGAAACACGTATGCGCACCATGCCAAGCGATATCGGCCCCCTGCATTTCATCGGCATCGGCGGGATCGGGATGAGCGGCATTGCCGAAGTTCTGCATGCGCTGGGCTATAAAGTGCAGGGCTCCGACATTGCCGAAAGCGCTAACGTAAAACGCCTGAAGGAAAAAGGCATCGAGGTTTTCATTGGCCACCGGGCCGAAAATATCGAGGGCGCGGCCGTGGTGGTCTATTCCTCGGCGATCAAGTCCGATAATCCGGAACTGAAAGCCGGGCGGGCCTC
>CAZKGT010000153.1:0-5801 GCA_964552285.1 uncultured Pseudobdellovibrionaceae bacterium
AAAGCCTTTTTCCGCCTGAAGGCGGAGGTTTATGACCAAAGAAGGGACAATCAAAACGAGACGGGCAATGCCATGCCGGGCACATTGGACAAAATCGCTGACGTATTTAAGAGACATGTTCTGAAACCGCTCCTGTCTTCTTCCCCGGAAGAGATTCCTGAGAATGCGGCCAGACTCAACATCAACGAGTTCACTTTGTCCCTGACCCTGCCGGGAGAAAAGCCCGTTCCCGTTGCCGCTATTATTCCCAGAAAAGAGGCAGCCAGCGGCGCATACAGGGCTCACTCCATCTGCCGTGCCCACCCCGAAAATCCCAGCCACCATTTCATTTTTCAGGCGCGTAAGTTTGCAAATACGAACAACTCTTTTGCGACGCCGGATGCCCCCTGCCAGGTAAGGGACCAGAAATTCAGAAGAAACGGCCTGGAATTAAGACTACATGTCCGACCGGATGACGGATCTTTTCATTACATGTCCGCCAGAACAATTGACGCCCTCATATTGCTGGATGGCAGAACCGTTATGCCCGAGGCAAACGGCAAACAAATACAATTACGTGTCCTTGATGAAACATGCCGGCCTACAGATCAGCTATACCCCCTCGCCCTGACAAAAAGGCCCGTCACGGAATTTGTTCCTGATGCTGCGAAAGTATCGGGGCCGTAAGTCCCGCCAGAGCTTTTCCCATTTAGGCTGACGCTCTTCTCCCGTCGTTCCGGCGCCCTCCTTCGCGCAAAAGACCCTTTCCCGGAACAACCGAGACTATGATTACGCGGGGGACACAATGATTCATTGTGTCCCCATTGTCTTGTGTCCCCATTGTCTTATCAGGCCGCCTCCAGCCCCAGAAAATCGAGTTGCCAGAGAAGCTCGTCCTTGGTCAGCGGGTAATCGCTGCCGTCTTTGGGATAAAGAAGTTCCTGATGAGAGATGTGTGCCAGCTCTTTCTGGAGCTGGAGAGCCAGACGCATGGACAGCCCCGCCTTCCATGTCACCGCGACAATAGCTTTGGGCGCCTTCATTTCGACGATCCTTGATATCTCTGGAACAGATGTCTGGGTCAGGTGCGCAAGCGCGGCAATGACAAATTCGCGGTCCTGCATGCCCAGCGCATCGGCAATGGTTTCCTCGCTCAAACGGCCATCCTTGTCGAGACGGGCTGCACGTTTGATCGGGGTTTCACTGCTATCGCCCTCCTCGCTGGCGAATTCCATGCGGCGGCGGAAAGCTTCCTCGACCTCGGCGGCGGTTTCCTCATCAAAATCCGCGCGCTTAACCAGCAAATCATGGACGGACGCATCGACGAACCGCGCCAGTTCCTGCGCCATTTTCGGCGGCAGGGTTTTGCGCGTTGCAATCGGTGCATGCCATTCGGGAAGCTCCTTCGCCTTTTCAACGATATGTTCCAGAAGGCTTTGCGATATCTGCGCCCCGTCGTTTTTGATCAGGAGCGCCCCGGCCTCAACGTCGCCTGTGTCGATGACGGCTTCGGACACGGGTTCGCTTACATCTTCGCGTTCGGCCACCGCCTGCACGGCCCAGCTTTCCGGATGGCCTTTCAGGATATCCAGCAGATCATCATCGGCAAGCGCGGCGCAGAAACGCAGGATCGGCTCAGCCACCTCGCGCTCAATATCGCGGGCCAGTTGCCCGGCCACCTTCGGCGGCGTATCGGCGTGATCCTTCAGCGCACTCGACAGGGCGCGGCGGATTTTCAGCACTTCGTCCAGCGCCAGTGTCGCCAGCCCCTGCACGGCATAGGCATAAAGGTGACTGTGCGTATCTTCCGAAAGCTCGGGAAGCAGCGCCACCAGACGCGCGGCCAGCGCCATGCGGACGTCCTCGTTCTGGTCGACGGCCAGGATCGGGCTGACATGGACCGGCATGGCCGGGTTCTCGGCGACCGCCTTGCGAACCTTGGGATCCGGATCCTTTTCCGCCAGATAATACAGAATTTCCTGATGGGTTTTCCTGTCACCGGCCAGTGTCAGGCGCTTGCCGGGATCCTCCCCTTCCGCGATTTTCTTTTCTTCTTCGTAGCGCACAGGATCATGGGCCAGTTTTTCCGGTTTCTTGTTCTTTTTCAATATCCTGGAAAAAAGACCAAACATTCTTCAAGACTAGCGCATGCGCGCGAAAAAATCATTAATGAACGTGGCGCCAGAGCATTTCCTGTTGGTCGCTCGCAATGACGCACATCATTATCTCCGTGCTTTTCTTCCGCGAAGGCGGGAAGGGGCGAAGAGATCACAGAAGAAAGCGCGCGCCAGCGCGTAAAAAAGAATCTTGGTGCCTTGGTGTCTTGGTGGTGGACTCTTTTTTGAACCACCAAGACACCAAGGCACCAAGTTTATTTATAGCGCCTGCGGCGCCCCCCTTCGCCCCTTCGCGTCTTTGCGGTAAAAATAGAAGAACGAACATCTCCCGGTTTCGGTTTTCACCGGGCAGAAAATGGCAGGCAATGAGCCTGCCTGAACGCAGTGTGCCCTAGGCGGATTTCAGGACGGCTGCATTCAGTTGCGCTGTCATGTCCTCTTCCGGAATAGGATAGTACACGCCGTCTTTGGGCTGGATGACGTCTTCTTCATCAATACGGCCTATTTCCTGCTGAACCCTGACAGCCACGGTCATGGGGATACCGGCCTTCCAGCATAAAGACACGATCAGCCCCGGCGATTTCGATTCGACAAAACCAAGCGCCACCTTTGGCGGTATTCTGGTCAGTTCGGCCAATGCGGCGACAACAAATTCCCGGTCCTGCATACCAATGGCGTCCGCGATCAGGTCGTCCGTCAGGCGGTTTTGCCTGTTGAGGCGTGCGACAAGCTTCACAACCGATTCCTTATCGTTCTTGCGAAGCTTATCGAATTCAACCCGGCGCCGGAATGTATCGGTGATTTCCTTACGAGTCTTATCGCTGAATTCAGGACGGCTCAGAAGGTAATCGCTGACGGACGTTTCAACAAAGCCTGCAAGTTCCCTCGCCACATCCGGGGGCAGGTCCTTCCTTCCAGCAAGCGGCGCATGCCATTCCGTCAGATGCCTTGCGTTATCGACAACTTTTTCGAACAGCGCAGACGTGATCTCCGCACCCTCATTGCGGATAAGCGTCGCCCCGGCCTCAACCTCGCCCGTATCGATGACCGCTTCGGATACCGGTTCGCTGACTCTTTTTCGTGCGGCCACCGCCTGGACAGCCCAGGCCTTTGGATGGCTCCTTAAAATATCCAGCAGGTCTTCATCCGACAGGGCTGCGCAAAAGCGCAGGATCGGCTCGGCGACCTCACGTTCGATATCGCGGGCCAGTTTTCCCGCCACTTCGGAGGGCGTATGGGCCTCATCCTTCAGGGTGCTGGAAAGGGCAACCCGGATCCGGAGTATTTCGTCCGTAGCCAGCGTCACAAGGGCCTGCACGGCATAGGCATAGAGCTTTCCCTGTTTGTCCTGCGACAGGCCCGGCAGAAGGACAAACAGGCGTTCGGCCAGCGCATAACGGACATCCTCGTTCCTGTCCGCCGCCAGGATCGGCGCAACGTGCACAGGCATGGCAGGATTTTCGGCCACGGCCTTACGGACCATCGGATCGGGATCGCTTTCGGCGAGGTAATAGAGAACTTCCTTGTGGGTACTGCGGTCCCTTGCAAGATTGAGGCGCTTCAGGGAATCTTCGGAATTCGCAATTTGCTTTTCATTTTCATAGCACTTGGCATCAAACCTGCCGAACAGGCTGCCGATTTTTGCCAGTAGCGCATGAAGAAAACCGTTCATAGCGCTATCCTAACGCATCCTCTTCCAGAAATCATTCAATTCCTGTTTTCAAGATAAGTGCCTGATTGCATTTCAAGAAGGCGACTTACCGTGCGCTGGAAATCGAAGGCATGATCGCGGCCGCGATAGAGTTTTTCTGGCGGCGCATCGGCCGTGATCACCAGCTTTGTTTTTGTGTCATAAAGCGCATCGATCAGGGTCATCAGGCGCTTGGCCTCGTTCCTGCGATCGTATGTAAGTCTGGGGACGCCCTCGAGGAAGACCGTGTGATAGGTGCGGGCAATGGCCAGATAATCCTCCGCTCCGTGCGGGCGCTCGCAAAGCTCGGAAAAGGTAAAGCGGGCGGCGCCTTTGGCCACAGACGATACCGGGATTTTGCGGCCCTTCACTTCAATCTCTTCCTCGTAGGGACTGGCATGGTCGGTGAGATGGGCAAAAACCTCATCGGCTTTTTTCTGCGAGGCCGCGCCAAGCGGGGTGAAATAGACACCCTCCTCCCGCAGGCAACGGCTGCGGTAATCGGTGGCCCCGTCCAGATGAACGATTTGAGTCTTTTCCTTCAGCAGTTCTATAAACGGCTCGAACCGGTCGCGCTGAAGGCCGCCCTTGTATAACTCGTCCGGCGGGTAATTGCTGGTGGCGACCATCACCACGCCGCGCCTGAACAGAGAGGTAAAAAGCCGCCCGAGGATCATCGCGTCCGCCACGTCATGGACATGGAGTTCATCGAAACAGAGCACCCGGCAATCCCGGGCGATTTCCTTGGCCAGATCGGGAAGGAGCGTATCGACGCGATCACCCCGGCGCTTGTGCAGCCAGTCATGAACCTCGATCATGAAGGCGTGGAAGTGGACACGGCGGTGTTTGATTTCTGGCGGCAGGCTCCGGGCGAATATATCCATCAGCATGGACTTGCCGCGCCCGACGCCGCCGTGGAGGTAGACGCCCTTTATTTCTTCCGTCATCCCCGCGAAAGCGGGGACCTTGCGCAGGAAGGCCAACAGATTCCCGCTTTCGCGGGGATGACATGTCTCGGAAAGGTCACCATTAAGCCGGTCCAGCGCGGCCAGAGCATATTCCTGCGCCGGGTCGGGCTGAAGCTGCCCGGCCTCAATTCTGTTCTGATAAATCTCTTGCGGTGTTGGCATTAGACTGGAGGGTTTTAACCAGCAGGATAGATAATTCATACAGGCCCAGCATCGGAATAGCCAGCAGGACCTGACTGATGACGTCCGGCGGAGTGAGGAAGGCGGCAAGGATGAAGGTGATGACGATCACGTATTTCCGTTTTTTGGCGAGCCCTTCCGCCGTGACAAGCCCGGCCTTGCCCATCAGTCCCAGTAGCACAGGGAGCTGAAAACACAGGCCGAAGGCGAAGATCAGCGTCATGACAAGGTCGAGATATTCGCCGACGCGGGCTTCGAGCTGGATCGGCAGGGAGGTCTGCTCGGCGGTGCTCTGGAAGCTCAGGAAAAACGGCCAGGCCAACGGCATCACCACAAAATAAACCATCGCCCCGCCCAGAAAAAACAGGACAGGCGTTGCCGCCAGAAACGGCAGGAAGGTGCGGCGCTCGTTTTTATACAGGCCCGGCGCGATAAACAGCCATATCTGGGCCAGTAATATCGGCGCGGTCAGGAATACGCCCGCGAAGAAAGCCACCCGCAGATAGGTGAAAAAAGCTTCCGTCAGGCCGGTATAGATTAAACGGTTCGTCGCCCCCTCACCCATTGCATCGGCCAGCGGGCGGACAAGAAAACCATAGATCGGTTCAACAAAAATGAAACAAACGGCCGTTCCGGCAATCATCGCTGCGAACGTCCAGAGCAGGCGCTTTCGCAACTCGACGAGGTGATCGAGCAGCGGTTTGGGCGTTTCGTCGATTTCTGTGTTTGTTGTGTCGGCAGTCATATTTGTTTTTAACCACGAATGGACACGAATTCACACGAATAAAGCGCCGCAGGCATAAAAAGATATTTCAACCACAGATGAACACGGATAAACGCAGATAATAAAATATCTGAGTCCATCTG
>CAZKGT010000154.1:0-5758 GCA_964552285.1 uncultured Pseudobdellovibrionaceae bacterium
CTTGCGTGCTGATACGATTCTCTCATATTCGAAATCTTGTGACTACACTATCTAGCGGCCTGAGATTTTTTTGCGGCCTTTTTCTTTGGCGGGGGTTTTTCCTTTACCGGCACGGTCTCCTCTTCGGCAGGGACTTCAGCCTCTGCCTGCGGCTCTTCCGGTTCAGGCGCCTCTTCTTCGGGTTCTTCTTTCTTCGCCTTTTTTGATTCCGGAAATTCTCCCGGCTTTGTTACGAGGACAGACTGTGCTTCCTCCATCTTCTTAACGATCTTATCCAGCTTGCGCGGATCGTGCAGCGGGTCGCCGGTTTCAAAACGCAGCAATGCGTCTTCACCGTCAAAGATAAAAATCGAGGATGTATTCTTGATCTTGAACACGGACTGCAACGCCTGAAGGCGCTGTTCCGTCAGATATCGCTTTAAGACACTTTTTTCGTCGGTTTTGGCTGCCCAGGTAGCGTTCCAGCTATCGGAAACCGGGGTATAGGAATGGGCCATATCTTCAATTTCCGATACAAGCGCCACCAGATCGCCGCTCGCCAGCGCCGCGCGGGTTGGAACCGGCGATTCGCGCATAAGCTCGATAACGGACCTGAACCGCGTTCCCCGCCCGTCCGGCGAAAGTTGTTCTTCGGAAAAAACATTGATCCTGTTATCGCCCAGAATGCCGTGCACATAAGCCGAGGAAAAGAAGCTGTTATTCTCACAGGTCAGCTTGTATTTTTTGGCATAAGCCCGCCATGCCTTTTTCTGCTGGAACAAAACCCGCGTCGTCCAGACAAAAAGACCGATGACAAAACCGGCCAGACAGATATATAGCAGTATCCAGATCAACGGGCCCTCACACAGGCAAACGAAATAGATTTAAATCTTAGCCGTATAAAAAGCCGTTGACCAGAGGCGCGTCAATAATTCGTCCGGCTGGCAGCGCACGCAAAACTCCATTAAACTGATAAAAGCAGAACCAGTTCAGACGCCATGCGTATTCTTCACATTCTCGGCCACGACGACATTCCCGGCGGCGATATTCGTTTTCTTGATCTGGCGGGCGCTTTTGCGTCTCTACCGGATATAGAGCAAAAAGCCATTATCCGCCATGACCGAACGCTTGAATCGGTTCTTGAATCACGGACCATTGCCTTTGAAACATCCAAGTTCGGCGGGCTGTTCGACCTCCAGACCACATCGGAAGTCAATGATATTATCGGAGCCTTTAATCCGCACCTGATCCAAAGTTACGGCCCGGAGGCAGCCGCGTTTTTCCCGAAAGAATTCAGCAAGTGCCCGCATGTTGTTCTTTGGAACGGTGATTTTGAAAGGCGTGTTTTTGAATCCTGCACAGCTGTTATCGTTCCCGATTACGGCTCTTATGAAGACGGTATGCGTATAAAAGAAGGGTCGGAAAATATCTATCACCTGCCCCCGCTAACGGCGCCAAACGCCGATCCGGAACCGTTGCAACGGCACGAGCATGAGACACCGGATGATGCTTTTATCATTGGCACCATTGGAAACCTGAGCGATCCGGCCCGGCTGGTGCCTGTACTTGACGGCCTGAAGGAAGTCCCGGGCATGCATTTCTGGATCGCCGGCTCCGGGCCTGCAGAACAGGAAATCAAAAACAGGATACAAACGTTTGGATTGCAGGATCGCGTCAAACTGATCGGCTGGCAAAGCAGCCGGGCGGCATTCCTCAAGGCCATTGATCTTTGTATCGTCCCGACCGGCATTTCAGGTGTGAGCTACCTCTCACTGGAATCGTGGGCAATGGGCACACCAGTCCTCAGCGGGAATCAGGTTCATACCCCCGTCATTCATGGCGAGAACGGGTGGATCGTTTCTTCGAATGACAAGACCGGCTGGCGTGAGTCACTCAAATTACTTATGGACGACAATGCATTACGCGCTCGCATGAACGCGGCAGGCAAAGAAACCTATAATTCAACCTATCTCCCTGATATAATTACAAAATTCTACTTTCAGCTATACCGTAAGGTGTTCGAGGAATTCCAGGGTGCGACATTGTGACACACCCTATACCCCTTGAATTTATAGGGAATTTCGCTTAAATCCATACTGTGGGTGTGGTTATTCTTGGTTTAACAGAGAATGCCATGAGCTGCCTGATGACAAACCTCCCGGACCAGTCCAAGTCCGCCCCGCCTCAAACGTTGTACCTGCACAGGTCTGGCCATGAGACGGATGGAGCAAGTCATCACCATTTGAGTTTAATGTTTTCCTTCGCGCTGTCCAAGGACCTTGGCGAGAAGGAGTACGCGTCATAACTAATCCCCTTTAAGTTCCTCGCTGGCCGGGGTCGGTGCACTCTTCAGGAGTCACCGGCCCCTTTTTTTGATGTATGTTCTTACGGAAGGCTAAATCAGGCCGCACGCGTGTCCTGAGCGTTTGCCGGAACTTCCAGGAATCCGGCACAAAGCATCAGTTCCTGATTCATGGCTGTCATGATGCGGCGGGCGTTCTCGGCCATCACCTCATCAAGGCCAAGATCCCTTGGATCGCACATATACATGACCGCATGCAGATGCGCCAGGTACTTCTGGCAGCGCTCGATTGAGAGCTTTGTACAGATTATATCGTTATGATTTTTTTCGTTTGTCATGTGTTCCCCCACACAATATTGGTTACGCAGTACACCTGATTACCATAATCAGGTTATGGGGAATATATTTTATATTATGTATAATTGCAACGGAAAATTGCACCCGCCGGTCACATGTATACCAAAGGACCGGCGCCCTATATCAAAGGATAGGTCTTGGGATAGGTCTAGAGATAGATCTGGAAATCAGAACGTATAGCCGAGTTTTACGCCTAGAAAGACAGCAGGGGACTGCGACTCAACCGGAATGGATTGGTCAACGCTATAGGGCTGTGCACCCTTTTCTTCTGACTTCCTGACGGAAAGATCGAAGTTCATGTGCCAGTTATCATCCAGTGCAAGTCTGGATGCGTCTTCGATAGGTGAAACACCAAGCGCATTATCATGGATACGGAATACATGCTGGCCTGAGCTTACTATGCGGGTATCCGCCAGCGCTGCTGTCGAAAGCGTCATCAGTGCCAGTGCCATTAGAACTGTGCGCATTTTTCATTGCCTAGGAGTTTTTACCATATACCTATAATATTAATAAAATTTTATGCAAATCGTCAATAATTTTATTGCGCGAACCGCGGGGCGCGGCTGTCAGAAACAATTTGCCATGAATCTTTTTTGCAGACAAATCGGGCAGCAGCCCGAAAGCTGCTGCCCTGAACGGAGAAGACAGGTAATTTTAATGGAAGCGGATCAGGTCACTGTCCTTGTCGCCGCCCAGCACCATGTGCTGTGCCAGCGAAGGCGGAACGGAAAATGGCTGTGCATTCTCAGACTGTTCCGTCGGGATCGTATCAAAACGCTCCTGCGCATTGCGAGCAATACTATTCACCTGCGTCAGCAGGTTTTCTGCCCGGCGGACAAGCGTTTCCGTCTTGTCTGCGCTGATATGGTTTTCAGGATGCTTCAGAGCTTCCCGGGCCAGTTCATTCTGGTGAATTTCCAGGCACTCTGTTTTATGCTCGAGAACTTCCGTTTTCCGGCTCAGATCCTGAGTTGTCTGATCCAGAGCTATGGTTTTCTCGTCCAGCTTGTGAATGGCATCGCTAAAGAAAGCGGTTTGCTTGCGTACAATTTCAAAACCGTTGCGCAGACGCTCAAAGCCCACACCCAGCACCAATGAAGTGCCTACGGCTGCAACTGCCGCAAAAACCGCCATCAGTAGTGATACCACTACGTAGGTTTCTGCTATTCCAGTCATGGTATTCCCACCCTTTCTTCGAAGATTTGAAGGCGTAATGATTTATGGATCAGGTTCAAATGATGAACCCCGCATAACTAATATGTTAAATCATACGGACTTAAACAATGGTAACTTTTCCATTGTAACCCATTAAAAATAAACACAAAATTTCAGACAATTTGTGGATAATATATTATACAGTTTCAGAATTGAGATCATGGGATTCGTCATTGCGAGGCGCGTAGCAACAAAGCAATCCGGCAAGAACTCGTTTGCCGCGCTCCCATAGGTCGCTCGCAATGACGTTACTGATATTATCTTAAATAAGTCCCGCGCTACTTGCGTTGCATGCGCCGGAAAATCTCTTCGGCCTGCTCGATCAGTGAATCCGACTCTGAAGCCGGCTCTGCAACGGGTTCAGGCGCCGGCGCCGGTTCCGGTTGCACCATTTCCTGCTCGAGAACCTTTTCCGCCTCTGGCATCTCAGCCCTGATTGCGGGCCCGCGCGCCGGCATCATATTGGCGCGAACATAGGCAACGCCCGTACCGGCCGTCCTTGCATTGCCGTACGGGAAGCCATCGTACGACACCATCTCATAGCCTTCCCCGCAGGCTGTCAGAAGAAGAAGCGGAGCGATCATGAGTGTATAACGCAGGTTTTTGTTCAATGCAGACATGGCTGGCCTCTCAAAAGTGCCTATGGATGAAACCGGAAATTAGAAACGAAACGCGTGCGAACGCACAAGGCAAGTGTACCCCAAAGCTTTGAAATCGGCAATATAGTGCATTTATTGTATTTCTATGCGGTCCGTGCTTAGCACGCCTTTTGGGTTAAAGGATTTTGAGTTCTCCCACAAATCGAAGACCAGTTTGAAAAATACGAATATCAGAGCAAACCATATCTGCTCGGGCGCAAAGAAGATCATCGGCACACCCAGCCCGACAATAAAGAGGACGACAAGCAGGCGCTGGCAGGCGTGCCCTATAACACCAAGCGCCCGCGCCGAACGGAACCCTGCCGCATGATTGTAGCGATCATAGAAGGCGATGCCCTGCCCGAACACAAAGCCAATGACTGCCAGCCACAAGCCGGGCCTGATAGATTCCTTCAGTAACGCCAGCGGTTCATAAAGCAGTGGAAGTTCCGAGACACGGTTAATACCCTGATTAACAACATCGGTAAGGATTGGAATACTCTGTATCACGTAGAGCAATAAGAGCATAAGCGCCAGATACCAGACGACAAACAGCGCAATACCTACCGGCACCAGAACGATTGAGGCATCTGTGCGAACGAGGCTGGCAAGCCTAATGACCGTCAGGCAGCCGATAATCCCCGCCTCCACCCAGTAAAAATAGATCAGGTCATAGACATTCCAGCCGAGAAAAAAGACGCCGCCTAGGATAATAAGGTTCGCCGCGACGAGCCCCAGCTTTGAGGTCTTGTGATCCCCCGATATGCCAAGGACGGACTTGACGAATGCAATCAATGCTTAAAGCCCCGAGATATTATGATCCTGCGGCCAGCTGACTTTCCAGCCGAGCCTGATCTCATCCTTTTGCTTGGGTGTCATCGTTTTCTTCCAGCGAAGCTGCCCCTTGATGTTGTCGACATCGCTTTCGTAGCCCTGCGTGGTCGCATCTCTCAAAATATCGACCTGGATTTTCTTGTCCTGCGCCGCGGGCACCGTCTGAAGAATGACGAGGTTCACAGGGTCCGTATGCAGGTTCTGGATTTCCGTGACGAAATGGCGCTCGACCGACTGGTCGCGGGCAATGATCCCTGCCTCGTTGCGCTCGTTCTTCAGGACCTTGTGCTTGACGGCAACCTGGTCATCCACACCGAAGGACAGGCCCTGCTTTTCGCCGGGGCGCAGCAGCGGCAGGTGAGATTGCCCGACGAAGGCGCCGTCACGGAACAGGTTGACCTGTCCGGGAAGCACCGGCGCTTCGCCTTTGAGG
>CAZKGT010000155.1:0-5710 GCA_964552285.1 uncultured Pseudobdellovibrionaceae bacterium
TGAAAGTATGAATCAATTCACCGCCTTATCCCAGCTGTGTCCGGTAGTGTGCGCCCAGCTTGTCTTTCTCTGGAAGGGACTGCGGCCCCGAACATGGTTCGCCCGGAAGAAATCCATCCAGTCCGTCCGCATTACGCTCGCCTTCTGGGCCGTGCTGCTGCTCATGCTGGCCGGGCTTATTATCCTTCGGCAGGGGCAGGGGCTGGAGCCGCTTACCTATTGATGGAAATAATCGTAGATCTCCTGAGCCCTGGCTTCGGAGATGCCTTCAATCTCTGCCAGATCCCTGACCCCCGCCCGAGCCACCTCCTTGGCCGAGCCGTAACGGTGCAACAGCGCCTTCTTCCGTTTGGCCCCGATCCCCGGGATGTCGTCCAGCGGAGATTTGCCGATGTCCCCCTTGCGGCGGGTGCGGTGGGCGCCTATGGCAAAACGGTGCGCCTCATCCCGCAGGCGCTGGAGATAATGCAGGAGCGGATCGCCCACCGGTAGCTGAAAGCCTTTCCGCTCTGCCGTATACAATTTTTCCCGGCCCGCATGCCGGTCCGGGCCTTTGGATATGGCGACCATGGTCAGCGTATCCGCTATGCCCATTTCCTCCAGCACTTCCATAACGGCGCTATACTGCCCCGGTCCGCCGTCGATCAGCAGAAGATCCGGCCAGTCTTCACCCTCGCGGTCCGTGCCCTCTTTCAGGGCGCGGCCAAAGCGGCGCGTCATGACCTCGCGCATCATGCCGTAGTCATCGGCGGCTTCGGCCTGTTTGATATTGAACTTGCGGTAGGCGTTTTTGCAAAAGCCTTCCGGCCCGGCTACGATCATTGCGCCAACCATATTGGTGCCGGAGACGTGGCTGTTGTCGTATACCTCGATGCGGCGCGGCGGCTCGTCCAGTCCAAACAATTCGGCAAGCCTCTCCAGCGATTTTGCCTCGGCAAGCTGTTCGTTCAGGTGGCGGTCCAGCGCATCGCCTGCATTGCGTTCGACGAAGGCCAGAAGCTCCTTCTTTGTGCCGCGCTGCGGACAGGAAATCGTCACCCGTTTTTTCAGGCGTTCTGAAAGGGCTTCTTCCAGCAGGCCGGATTCCCGCGGTATCAGGTTCACAATGATCGCGGGCGGCACGGGCTTGTTCTCATAGAACTGGGCCATGAAGGCGGACAGGATATCCTTCGGCTCTTCTTCCGGCGCGTGGCGGGGGAAGTAGGAGCGGTTGCCGAAATTCTGGCCGCCGCGGAAGAAGAAGACCTGGATGCAGCTTTTGCCCTCCTTGCCGGTAACGGCCATGACGTCGGCATCGCCCATATCGCGCACATTTATAGTCTGGCGCGCCTGGATTGCCGTCAGGGCGCGTATGCGGTCGCGGTAGCGGGCAGCAGTTTCGTAGTCCTGCGCCTTGCTGGCGTTCTCCATTTCGCGGATAAGACGCTCCTGAACTTCATGGCTTTTGCCGCGCAGGAAATCCTGAGCTTCACCAACCTGCGCCGCATATTTTTGCTCATCGACATAACCGACGCACGGGGCGGTGCAGCGCTTGATATGATATTGCAGGCAGGGCCGCGTGCGCCGGGCGAAGACATTGTCCGTGCAATTCCTCAGCATAAAGGCTTTTTGCAGTGCGATGATTGTCCGGTTGACGTCCCCCGCCCCGGCGAAAGGACCGAAGTAATCGCCCTTGCGGTTTTTGGCGCCGCGGTGTTTGACGACCTGCGGAAACGGATGGTCCCCCGTCATTAATATATAGGGGAAGGATTTGTCGTCGCGCAGCAGGACGTTAAAACGCGGCTTCAGCTTCTTAATGAGGTTTGACTCCAGAAGCAGCGCCTCGACCTCGGTATGGGTGTGCACGAATTCCATCTTCTCGGTCAGCGCCACCATGCGCTGGAGACGCACGGGAAGCTTTCCGGTATTGGCATAGGTCGTCACACGCTTTTTGAGGGAGCGCGCCTTGCCGACATAGAGAGCCTCTCCGCGGCCCGAAAGCATGCGGTAAACGCCGGGGCTGTCCGGCAGGCTCTTTGCCTGTCGGCGGATGAAGCGGGCGCCGCGTTCCAGCGATGTGATATCCGTTTCCTTTGCCATGACAGCAACAAGGTAGGAGAAACAGGCCCGGGCGGCAAATGGAACCCGCAGGAAAAATCAGCGGATTAACGCACAATTTTCAACCTATGATTATTTTTTCTTGACAATTCTTCCGATATATCAACTATAGGTCGCAACAATCGCACTGACACGACCACAACGCACAGGGGGAATAAATGTCCATGCATCAAATAAGTTGTTATATTGCAACTATCCTGAGATATCAATATATAATTCTATTGATAATTGTGGAGAATGCACAATGAGCACCACCGTTCTTACGACACACGATACGGGCGAAATCCTTTTTGAGTATCCGGACGGATCCCTGATCTCCTGTCTTGAGGCGGCGGTAAACGAAAATGCCTGCCTCGACCGGGCGGACCTTGCAAAGGCCAATCTTGCCAATGCCTGCCTTGACGGCATCCGGATGAGAAATGCGCGCCTTGCCGGGGCAAACCTCAGCGGCGCCAATCTGTCGGAGGCGGAACTGGACGGATGAGATTTTTCAGATACCGCTCTTTATAATACCTGCCTGTGTTTTTCCAGCCTCAACGGATGCCGCTTCGAAGATGCGGGATTCGGTGCGACCGACATTGCCGGCGCGTCGATGAAAGCCTGCACCTTCTCATCCCTGCCCTGTTTCGGACTTCGCTTTACCGAGGCGGTTTCCCTGAAGGGGTGCATATTCGAAAACACGGACGGGCGGCGCTGCCCGATGACAAAACCACCCGTGGTCATTGGCGGACTGCGCTATCCCGTGATCGCCATGGACAGGCATATCAAGATTGGCAGTCATGCCATGCCGGCACAGGACTGGCTTTCCTTAAGCGCATCGGAAACCGGGAACCTGCTCGGACTGGAAGGCATTGCATTCCTGAATTCTCACATGCCGCTTATAAGGCACCTACTTAACTCAACCGAAAATTGTTGACTTTACGTAAAATATTTTGTAAAACAGCGCCGCATGCGTAAGTATTGCAGCCTGAACAAAAGATAAAAAATACTTGCAAAATAGATGTGTGTGGGGGAGACATGATTTTATATTTGAAGATCGGCAAGCTGCTTGCCGTGAGCATCGAGTCATCGTGCTCACTGGGATTACACCCGCTATGGCGGGCGAATAGTTGCAATGGTGAGATTATTCTGGATATCCCGTTCGGCCAGATAATCTGGACGCCGGGAGCAAGGCTGAGGGTAGAAAAAGGACAAACCGGGTATGGCGAAAGAAATCAGGGATTTTCTGCTGCTTTTGCGCGAACTGCAAAAAATCGACCCGGAGTTTCCGCTCCAGTATGCCATATGCCTGGCGGAAATTTCCCTTTCTGAGGGGCTGTCCCTGACGGACCTGTCCGAACGCACGGGCCTTGCCCTGTCCACCGTCTCCCGCATCGTCGGCGCCCTGTCCAAACACCGCCAGAAAGGCGCTCCCTACGGCCTTGTCAGGGTCACAATCTCAAAGGAAGAACGCCGCCGCAAGGAAATCACCCTGACCGCCAAGGGAAGGGCCATTATCGGCGGGATTTCAGGGATTATGCTGAAGGCGGCGTAGAAGACGCCGCAAAAGTCCGCTTACGACCCTTCGGGGCTTCGCACGACAGCCTTCTCGTAACAGGCGCTTTGCGCCTTAACTGCGAAGACTGGTGGCCCCACCCGGACTTGAACCGGGACGTCCGAAGACTCACGATTTTAAGTCGTGTGCGTCTACCAATTCCGCCATGGGGCCACGACTGATGTGAGGTAGCATATCAGAGCGGCGCGCGCAATTCATTGCCTGATAATTCGATCTTCCCCTCTCCCTTGGGAGAGGGGATTTTATTCCGCCGCCTCGTCATCAGAGGCGCGCAGGCTGATGGCGCGGGGCTCGTCGCCTTTGCCGCGGATGATTTTAACAAGCTCTTCCGAGGCGCACTCGACCTGCTTAAGGTCGACGGAGCGGAGAACGACGCTCAGGCCCAGAATGCCGCCGCGGTAATGCGGGTAGCTGCCGATCTCGATATCGGCGTAACGGTCCTGAAGGTCGGAAAGCTCCTGCGCCAGTGCGCTTTCCGGCAGGGTACAGGTAATGGTGTTGGAAACGACCGGTGTGCCGGGCTCAAGCTGTTCGATAACAAAATCCATCATCGCCTGCATAATGCGCGGCACGCCCGCCATCACGTAAACATTGTCCATGATAAAGCCAGGCGCGGCGGAAACCGGATTCGGGATCAGGCGTGCTCCTGCCGGGATCTGGGCCATCTTGGCGCGGGGCGGCGTGATATGCTCCAGCCCGTAATATTCCTCCAGCATCCGGAAGGCGTCCTCGTTCCGCTCAAGACGCGCCCCGAAAGCTTTGGCTACGCATGATGTCGTGATGTCGTCATGGGTCGGGCCGATGCCGCCGGTGGTCAGGACATAATCGACCTTCTCGCGCAGCGTGCGCACGGCTTCGACGATCGCCTCCTCCCGGTCCGGGATTATGCGCACCTCTTCAATAAATATCCCCTTGCCCAGCAGGCGTTCCGCAATCCACGGCGTGTTGGTGTCATGCGTGCGTCCGGAAAGAATTTCATTTCCGATGACGATGAGCGCGGCTGTTTTCCTGTGTTCCACCCTTAACCTTCCTGAAATAGCGGGAAACTTTTGCCCCGCGCTTTATCTGGCGAGATTTATAGCCTATTTATAACAATATAGTGATATTAGAGTACAATTATAGACCAGATGCGTGAAATGACTCATAACGAACCAAGATATTCCGCCGACGGCATAGAGCTGCACGGCGAGGTCGGCTTTGACGGCATGCGCAAGGCCGGGCGGCTGGCGGCGGAAACGCTTGATTTTATTACCGAACATGTCCGTCCCGGTGTCACAACCGAAGAGCTGGACAGGCTGTGCCACGATTTTATTGTGCGCCACGGCGCCGTACCTGCCCCGCTGAATTACAAGGGCTTCCCGAAATCCATCTGCACCTCGATCAATCACGTCGTGTGCCATGGCATTCCGGGCGAACGCAAACTTGTGGACGGGGATATCGTGAATATCGACGTAACCGTCATCCTTGATGGCTGGTACGGCGACACCAGCCGGATGTTCCTTATCGGCGACCGGGTGCCGGTCAAAGCCAGGAAGCTGGTCGAAGTGACCTATGACTCGATGATGGCCGGGATCGAAGCCGTGCGCCCCGGTGCCACGCTCGGCGATATCGGCCATGCCATTCAAACCGTTGCCGAAGGTATGCGCTTTTCCGTTGTCCGCGATTTCTGCGGGCATGGTCTGGGACGGACCTTCCACACGGCGCCCTCAGTTCTCCATTTCGGCGAACCCGGAACCGGCGCACGGCTGGAGCCCGGCATGTTCTTCACCATCGAGCCGATGATCAATATTGGCTCACCAGATGTCTTTGTTAAGAAAGACGGCTGGACGGCCGTGAGCCGGGACAAGTCGCTCTCGGCACAGTTCGAGCACTCCATCGGTGTGACTGAGACGGGCGTGGAGATCTTCACGCTATCGCCGAAGGGACAGCACAAGCCGACTGCCGGGACGCAGCCGGACATCCCGGCAGATTATCTTCCGCCTGCATCCTGATCCGGGGACAGAGCGCCATGGCCAAGGACAAGCCCCGCCTCAGCGAAGCACCTGCCGGGCTCTTTCC
>CAZKGT010000156.1:0-5684 GCA_964552285.1 uncultured Pseudobdellovibrionaceae bacterium
TTCCGCCGGATGCAGCACGCCGTACAAACGATGCGGCGCCCGCGCCTGTTCCTCTGCCGATGGCTTGGCCGTCAGGACCGGCAGGGCGTCATAAGTCTGCATGGCGTCCGCATTGATGATGACGCCGCCCTCGTTTTCTGCTATCCCGGTTTCAGCTATCTCGAGGGCCAGCGCCGACTTGCCGCTCGCCGTCGGCCCGGCGATAATTTTAACGCACGCATTGCTCATGAGCGCAGATCATAAACAAAACACTGTGACCGGCATAGCCCTGTCGGCATTCGCCTTCGCCGCTTTTTCCACGAGCGATGCCATGCGGAAATATCTATCACTTGATTACAGCATCATCGATGTTCTTTTCTGGCAGGCATTACTGGGCATCTTTTTACTGATGCTGTTCTCTCCATGGCTGGGAGGTATCAAACGTACAGTCGGTACGAAAAAACTCAAATGGCATGTACTGCGTGGCCTTGCCATGGCCGCCAACACCGCCGGAGCGCTCTATGTAATAAGCCAGATCGATCTGGCCGAAGCGTATGTGATTTTCTTTCTCGCGCCCTTTGTAACAGCCATCATGGCCATCATCTTCTTTCATGAAAAAGTTGGCCCGTACCGCATTGGCGCCATCGTCGCCGGTTTTATCGGCGGACTGGTTGCCCTTCGCCCCGGCTTCAATGAGCTTGAAGCCGGGCATCTTGCCGCCATCATTCCGATCCTGAGCTTTTCCGCTGCAAACCTGCTTGCCAAACATCTGGGAAAAGAAGAGACAAGGTTCTCACTTGGCTTCTTTCCATTATTCTTTGTCCTGATCACAACGCTAATTCTGAAGGGCGGCACACCGGTAATCCCCCCACCCGAAGATGTCTGGCTATTTGGCGGCGTCGGCCTGATCTACACAGTCGCCCTTGTCAGTATTGCCATGAGCTTTACCTATGCCCCGGCAGCAACCGTCGCCCCGTACCAGTACACCCAGTTTGTCTGGGCTCTTTTCCTTGGCTACGTGTTTTTTGATGAATTCCCAGACGCATTTATGTTTCTCGGTGCCGCAATCATCGTCGGCGCCGGCCTGTTCCTGTGGTGGCGGGAAAATAAGAGCTAGTCTTTATTCAGCCGCAGCGCCACAAACCGTACGTCACCTTCGCGGTTCACAAGCAGAAGAACCGAGCTGCGCCCGCCTTTTTCCGCCTTTGCGACAATCTCCCTGGCATCTTCGGGCGCCGTAACAGCCTGCTGGTTAACCTCGACGATCACATCGCCCGGCATCATGCCCTTCTCGGCCGCTTCGGACAGGTTGGCCACGTCACTGACCAGAACGCCCTCGACATCCTTGGGAATACGGAACTCCTTGCGGTCTTCCTCGGTCAGAACATCGAGTGTCAGCCCGACCTTCTCGAGCTTCACACCGCTGCCGGTCTTGCGCGGCCCGCTGGCAAGAAGTCCTTCCTCCTCGGCCTTTTCAAGCTCGCCGATTTTAACCTTGGTCTGCCCTTCCTTGTTTCCGCGCCAGTACATCACGGAAACGGTCGAATCGATCGGCGTCTCGGCCACGATCCGCGGCAGGGAGCGCATATCGTCAACGGACTTGCCGTCAAATTCGAGAATAATATCACCCGCCTCAAGCCCGGCCTTTTCAGCAGGACCGTCCGGGGTAATGCTGGCCACCAGTGCGCCCTTTGGCTCTTCAAGGCCAAGACTGTCGGCAATTTCCTCGGTCACGGTCTGGATACGTACACCCAGCCAGCCCCGGCGCGTACGCCCGTACTCGATCAACTGGGTAATAACAGGCTGCGCCAGCGAAGACGGAATGGCAAAGCCGATCCCGACCGAACCGCCGGAAGGCGAGAATATCGCCGTATTGATTCCGATCACATTGCCGTCGAGATCAAACATCGGCCCGCCGGAGTTGCCGCGGTTGATCGAGGCGTCGGTCTGGATGAAATCATCGTACGGCCCGGCATTGATATCGCGCGACTGGGCCGACACGATCCCGGCCGTCACCGTACCGCCAAGACCAAACGGGTTGCCGATCGCGACAACCCAGTCACCAACCCGGAGTTTATCGCTATCCCCGAAATCAACATCGACCAGCTTTTTATCGGTATCGACCTTCAGAACGGCCAGATCCGTTTTTTCATCGCGCCCGATAACCTCGGCCTCGACCGTCTCGTCGTCATGGAATGTTACGCGCACCTCCTCGGCGTCCTGAATAACGTGGCCGTTGGTCACGATATAACCGTTCTCGGCATCAATCACAAAACCGGAGCCAAGGGACGCCGGCGGAATAGCCGGCATGCCGTGCCCCCGCTTGTCCATAAACTCCTCGAAAAAATCCTCGAACGGGGAGCCGGGCGGGAATTGCGGCATCTCGGGAAAGTCTTCGGCGCTCTCAACCTTCTGCGTCGAGGAAATATTCACAACCGCAGGCAAAAGCCTTTCCGCCAGATCGGCAAAACTCTGCGGCGCGGTTTTCGCATAAGCCGGGGCGACCGCCACCGGCACTACGCCCGCTATCAGGGCAACAAACAACGCTGTCAGAACAATCCGCATAGGCTCACCTCTTGTTTCGAAATAGAAATTCCGCTTTGAACGTGTTGATAAATTTAGGTCCATATCAGCACCCGGTCAACAGACGTCACACCACCAAATTCTTTAATAACCAGATCAACAAAACCCCGCTTGCCGCCATGCAGGCACCGAACAGGCGCAGCTTGTTAACCGGCAGCATCACAGCCATCGCCATCATCTTGCGCACAAAATCCGGGAACAGCGCATAAACAAGGCCCTCGATCACAAACATCAGGGCAACCGCCGTCAGGATGTAGATCGTGAAGGTCACCGCTCTCCGTCCGACTCCCCGAAGAAGCGGAAAAAGTCGCTCTCCGGCGAGAGAATCAGCTTCGTTTCCGGACTGGAAAGCGTGTTCTTATAGGCTTCCATCGAACGGATAAACGCGTAGAACTCTGGATCCTTGTTGAAAGCATCGGCATAAATCTTGATAGCCTCCCTGTCGCCTTCACCGCGGATGATCTGGGAATCGCGCTGGGCTTCGGCCAGAATGACGGTCTTTTCCTTTTCCGCCGTCGAGCGGATTTCCAGCGCTTTTTCTTCACCCTTTGCGCGTGTTTCGGTGGCGCGTTCCTTAAGCTCGGAAATCATCCGGCGCACCGTGGACTGACGCAGCTCCGGCGTCAGATCGGCCCGGACGATCCGGATATCAACGATCTCGATACCAAGATCGTCTTCCTCGATCACGCGGTTTACCCGGCTGCGAATATCATTCATTACCCTCGTCCGCTCTTCGGAAAGCAGGTCACGCAAGGTCGTCCGGCCAAGAACCGACCGCGTCGCATCGTTAATGATGGTTTCAATACGCTGATTGGCCTCGCTGACCGTGCGCAAAACCCGAAGAAACTTAAGCGGATCAGTAATTTTATAGCGGGCGAATGTATCGACCACGATCGGCTCACCGCTTACGATTTCATCGTTATTTTCGGGGGCCTCCTCCCCGCCCGGAACCAGCGGATTGTCATGGCCGGAAGAAATCACCATCTGCGTGGGCTGCGGATCGACGGACAGAATGCGCCGATCAAAAAAGGTTACGCTCTGGATCACCGGCACCTTAAAGTGCAGCCCCGGCCCCTTGATGTCGCCTGTCGGACGCCCGAACTGCAACACAATCGCCTGCTCGCGCTCATCGACCGTAAAGACAACCTGCGTCGAACCAATCAGCAAGACAGCCAGCGCCAGAAGAAGTACGGCAAATTTCGTGTTCATCGCTTTTTCTCTCTCCTATTATTTACACGTCATCCCGGCGAAAGCCGGGATCCATTGGGCCTAACGTCTAGCCTTATTCACAAGGTCGGGATACAAATCGAACCATTCCGGATTTGATTTCTCTATTAGCTCGACTTTCCATTGTCTTTTCCATTCCTTTAAATTCCGCTCCCTTTTGATCGCGCTTTCGGCTGTTTCATGTCGCTCGTACCAGACCAGTGAGTGAACTTTATACTTTTTTGTAAACCCGGAAATCTCTCCGCTTTTATGATCCCAAATTCGTTTCATCAGGTTTGAACTCATTCCAACGTACAAAGTCCCGTATCGGCGGCTGGCCAGCATGTACACATAAAACGCTTCTTTCGCGCTCAATACCATCTCCCTATGGATCCCGGCTTTCGCCGGGATGACGTTCGGTAATTACTGTTTCCTCTGTGTTTCATTCAGCGGCAGGTAAGGCACAACGCCCGTCCCGCTGCTTTTGCCATCCATGATAATTTTCTGGGCGTTTGTCAGGACCTTTTCCATCGCCTCGATATACATGCGCTCGCGCGTGACGTCCTTGCCGCCTAAGTAAGCCTGATAAACAGAGTTAAAACGCTCGGCATCACCGGTCGCCTTGGCGATCTCGGACTGCTTGTAGGCTTCCGCGCCCTGCTTCATCTGGATACCCTCACCACGGGCCTTCGGCAGGATCTCCTCCCGGTATGCCTGCGCCCGGTTCTGAACGTCGAAGGCATCCTGCTTGGCGGACTGAACGTCCTGGAACGCGTCCTGCACGTCCGGATGCACCTCGGCCTCCTGGATCAGCACCTGCCGGATACGCACACCGGACTTATATTCATCAAGGTTTTTGTCCATGATTTCCCGCGCGCGGTCGGCCACTTCCTGACGGGCCCGCGTGATGATCGGGAACATCGGCGTCTGACCGACGACTTCACGAATCGCGCTCTCGGCGACTTTCTTGATCGTGTTTTCCTGGTCGCGGATGTTAAAAAGAAACTCCTCAGCCGAACTGATATTCCACTGCACCACGAGATCAAGATTGACGATATTAGCGTCCGAAGTCAGCATCAGGCTTTCTTCGGGAATATCGCGCTTGCTCTCGCCGCCGCGCCCGCCGACGGCAGAAAAGCCGATTGAAAGTTCGCGCGTCTGGTCGATATTGATCTTGCTCACACTCTCGACCGGCCACGGCAGGTGATAGCCAAGCCCTTCCTCGGCCTGCGTGCGGGAAAGCGCGCCGAATCGCTGTATAACCGCGTCCTCGGCCGGCTGGACCATGTAAAAACCACTTGCCAGCCAGAGAGCAACCACAGCGGCCACAGCAATCAGGATTGCCTTGCCTCCCCCCATGCCGCCCGGCATGATCTGCCGGAAGTTTTCCTGCGCGCGCCGCAGCATCTCGTCAAGGTCCGGCGGCGGCTGATGCGGCCCCCTGCCATGCCCGTTTCCCCATGGATTGCGAGGACCTTCACTTTGGCCCCACGGATTTTTATCGTCGTCGTAGCCCATTTTCTTGCCTGAAGTGGTTGATTAACGGTAGATAACAATATCGTTTTTAGGGAAGAAGGCAAGGAAAGCTCGGGAGAAAATGAACGAAATCACACAGGAACAGATACTGGAAGCACTGTCCGGGCTGCGCGATCCGGACCGGGGGCGGGATATTGTCTCCCTCGGGATGGTCGGCGGTGTACGGATTGAAGACGGCGAAGTGCTTTTTATGATCGAGGTCGATCCGGAGCGCGGCGCAAAACTGGAACCGCTGCGCCAAAAGGCCGAGGAAATCGTTGCCTCCCTGCCCGGCGTTAAGAAGGCCTCCGCCGTCCTGACCGCCGAGCGCAAATCCGCGCCGGAAGGCCCCGCCGCCATGGACCCGCACGGCATGGCAAAAAACCCGCCGCTGGACCTGC
>CAZKGT010000157.1:0-5621 GCA_964552285.1 uncultured Pseudobdellovibrionaceae bacterium
GGGATTAAGGATCCGGTGGTGGATGAACTGATAGAGCTGGTCATCAACGCCCCCTCACGTGAAGAACTGGTTTACCGCACCCGTGCGCTGGATCGGGTTTTACTGGACATGCATGTGATGATCCCGCAATGGCACGTCGATCACTGGCGGATTGCCTGGTGGAAGAAGATTCAAAGGCCGGAGAAACTCTCGGGCCTGACGCCTGCGATTACGACGACGTGGTGGGCGGTGGAGTGATGTTACCCGGATTCTGCTTAAAGTTATCAACCTGGTTTTAAATGTCTTGATGACGCGGGGGACACAATGATTCATTGTGTCCCCATTGCCCACACCTCAGGGCTGAGCGACCTTCCACCCGCAGCTATGCGGGCGCACGTCAACCAGATTAACAATCTGCTGCTCTTCCGGTCTGATTATGAGTTCAAACGAATTGCCGAAAGCGAGCGGTTTGCTGCTGCGCGGCCCCAGAATTAATACCGGCCGGCCGGAAAAACGACCGTCTAATTTACGCAATGGCGTTCGGATAAGAGGCATAACCGTAATCGTTTTATCTTGGAAAGGTAACGTAATTTGAGGACAGACGGCTTCCCTTTCCTTCACATTTATTCCCATAGCCTCCCATTCGACATCACCTTCACTCTCTGCTTTTGTAAGAAGCAAAAAAGGAGAAACCTGCAGGCCGTTGCCAAGAAACTTTCTCGAGGAAATACTATTTAGAGCATCGTTTAAATACCGGACCCCCAGAAAAAATTGCGGTGCCGGAATAATCTCCGGATGAATGTCACGACTGTAGTAAGAAACTTTGCTATCGATCATTCGCTGTTTATGTTCGGCGGTCAGGTGAGCAGGAGACGGAAGAAACGGACGAAAATCCGATGCTTTGGAAATTTCTACAATTTCATATTTATCCGGTGAAGGCCTGAAGCGCGAACGGCCGATCTGAAAGAAAAACGGCTTTGCAGTAGAGCGCCGATCTGAAACGGCCTCATCCTTTGCATCCCCAAATAGGTCAAGCTGCTTTTTTTGCGTCTTTGCCATCATGCTCCTGAAAAGAGAGATGTTCTACCACAATCCATTATTTATGACAAACAGATTCCGTTCTTCGCCCCGCACCGCCTCTGTGCTATGAGTTAAGCCTTACGGAGATTCCTTTCATGACCACGACGACGATTATTATTCCCGCCCGTTACGGATCGACACGCTTTCCGGGGAAGCCGCTGGCCAAGATTGCCGGGAAGACGATGCTTCAGCGCGTTGTCGAGGTGGCGCGGACGGCCGGAAAAATGGACGAGAGAATATCCTATCTCGTCGCCACGGATGACGAGCGGATCGCTATGCACTGCAACGATATCAAGGCGCCGTTTATCATGACGCCGGAAAGCTGCAAGACCGGCTCTGACCGGGTTCTGGCGGCGCTCAGGCAACTCTCTGACTGGCCGGATTTCGTGATCAATCTTCAGGGCGATGCGCCGTTCACGGAGGCCGATGTCATCATGGCGATGGTTTATGCCTTCCGGGACAACCCGCGTCTTGAGGTGGTTACGCCCGTACACAGGCTATCCTGGGAAGATCTCGATGCGCTGCGCGAGGCCAAGAAAGCCACGCCTTTTTCCGGGACGACCGCTATTTTAGACGAACGCAAGCAGGCGCTCTGGTTCTCCAAGAACATCATCCCGGCGATCCGCAAGGAAGAAGACCTGCGCCAGCGTGAGGAATTTTCCCCGGTCTGGCAGCATATGGGGCTATACGGGTTCCGGGTCGACGTGCTGGAGAAATTCTGCTCGCTGGAGCCGGGCCATTACGAAGAGCTGGAAGGGCTCGAACAGCTTCGGATGCTGGAAAACGGCATTAAGGTTCAGGCCGTTCCGGTCGAGGTGGAAAGCGGGATTACCCATTCCGGCATCGACAGCCCGGAAGACCTCAAGCGGGCAGAAAAAATCCTGAAAGGTAAAAAAGGCGGTCTGTTCGGGTGACGACTCTCATCATTGCAAGGCACGGGAACACGTTTGAGGCCGGCGAAACGCCGCGGCGCGTTGGCGCACGAACCGACATCCCACTGACCGGGACCGGGCGCGAACAGGCTGGAAGGATCGGGGAATACCTGAAGAAAAACAGACTGATACCTGATGTCGTTTACACATCGCATCTACAGCGGACGCAGGAAACGGCGCGGATCGCCATTCGCGAGTCCGGCGTTACAAACCCCGTCTATTCCCTTGATATCCTGAATGAAATCGATTACGGGCCGGACGAAAACAAGACCGAGGAAGAGGTTATCGCCCGCGTTGGTGAGCAGGCTCTTAAAGACTGGGATGAAATGGGGATTGCGCCCGATGGATGGAATGCCGATGCCGATGCCATTACCCGCAACTGGAGAGGTTTTGCCGAACAGATCCGTGCTCACGACGATGATGAAACCGTACTGGCCGTGACCTCAAACGGGATTGCGCGCTTTGCCCCGCACCTGCTGGGCGACTTTGACGCATTCCGGAAGAAGCATAAGATCAAGATATCTACCGGCGCGCTCTGTATTTTTGTATACAGGGACGAACAATGGATTTGTGAAGAATGGAACCTGAAGCCATAAGGAGAAAACAATGCCGCTGATTACCCTGTACGCCAGCAAGGACCCCGAAGAAAGCAAGAAACAGGAATTGCTGGCCGGGCTGTCCCGTATCG
Organism: uncultured Pseudobdellovibrionaceae bacterium; assembly: GCA_964552285.1. Lineage (GTDB taxonomy): Bacteria > Pseudomonadota > Alphaproteobacteria > Micavibrionales > Micavibrionaceae > CAZKGT01. The sequence continues at coordinate 2,680 of CAZKGT010000157.1, forward strand.
TCAGCAACAAGCTTGGCAAGCCCGAGTCCTATGTCATGGTAAATTTCGTCAAAGCCGAAACAATGCTGTCCGGAGCCATTAAAGCCTGCGCCTTTGCCGATGTGCGCAGCATTGGCGGACTGACGCCGGATGTAAACAAAAAGCTTTCCAGCGAGATTGGCTTCCTTGTCGAAACCTATCTCGCTATTCCGAAAGACCGTCTGTACATAAATTTCACGGATGTTCCGGCATCCGACTGGGGCCATAACGGCGGAACGTTCGGGTAGGTGTCGTTAGTTCGTAGCTCGTAAATTCGTTAGCTCGTTGATAAGAGCACAAAAAACGAGGACAACGAGAATACGGGACAACAAGAATACGGGACAACGAAAATACACAATGCTCAACTATATCCTTCGCCGCCTGCTGCTGATGATCCCGACCCTGTTCGGCATTTTGCTGATCAGTTTCGTGATTATTCAGTTCGTGCCGGGCGGGCCGGTCGAGCGGATGATCGCCCAGTTGCAGGGTCACGGCGTGGAGGCCACGGCGCGCTTTTCCGGCGGCGGGTCGGAGAATATGAGCATGTCCCCCGTCCAGAGCACGGGCGATGCCAGCAAATACCGCGGCGCGCAGGGGCTGGATCCGGAATTCATCGCAGAGCTTGAAGCGCTGTACGGGTTCGACAAGCCCGCGCATGAGCGCTTTGCCCATATGGTCTGGAACTATCTGCACTTTGACATGGGCGAAAGCTATTACCGCGATACGTCCGTAATCGATCTGGTGCTGGAGAAGATCGATGTATCGATTTCGCTGGGGTTGTGGTCAACGATCCTTGTCTACCTGATTTCCATTCCGCTTGGAATCCGTAAGGCCGTAAAGGACGGCCAGCCCTTTGATATCTGGACCAGCGGGGCGATCATGGTTGGCTATGCCATTCCTTCTTTCATGTTCGCGGTGCTGCTGATTGTGCTGTTTGCGGGCGGGCGGTTCCTTGATTTGTTCCCTCTGCGCGGCCTGCAGTCTGATGAATTCATTGATTTGAGCTTTACAGCCTGCGCGCTGTCCCTGCCCTGCACGCTCGATTATTTCTGGCATCTCACCCTGCCGCTGACCGCCCTTGTTATTGGCAGCTTTGCGACACTGACCATGCTGACCAAGAACCTGTTTCTGGACGAGATCAACAAGCAATACGTCCTGACCGCCCGCGCCAAGGGGCTCAGCGAAAAGCGCGTGCTCTACGGTCACATATTCCGCAACGCCATGCTGATCGTGATCGCGGGTTTTCCGGCGGCGTTCGTGTCGATCTTTTTCACCGGTGCCCTGCTGATCGAGATTATCTTCTCCCTCGACGGGCTTGGCCTGCTCGGCTACGAGTCGATCATCAACCGCGATTATCCGGTGGTGCTCGGCACGCTCTATATCTTCACGATTATTTACCTAATAATGAACCTCGTGCGCGACCTCGTCTATGTGCTGGTGGATCCGCGCATTGATTTTGAAGCGCGATAAATATGAAGCAGGATGAGGCGTTGACAATCTTCCGCCTCACCTGTCTATTGATAAAAAACAACACAAGAAAAAGATATGAACAGGGATACGAAAACAGCGCTTCAGCTTGCCTCGCTTGCCGAGATTTTTTTGCAGAGCATGAGAACCGGAGAATACAAAGACCCCGGCTTCGCGCTTGATGTTCGCACTATGATTGATGGCATTATCGATCCGCATATCTGCGAGATACGTGAAGTCGCGGCACTGGAGCGTCGGCGGATAGAACTCACCTGTCAGATACTGACGATGGAAGGCCAGCTTTCCATTATGCACGCCGCCGAGGAAAGCAGGGCCCGCCTTAACGAAATTCTGAAGCAAGACGACCCGATGGCACGGCAAAGCAGAGAAGGCATGCGCTTCATAGACAGGCAAAGACGGCAGACCCTCTCCAGCTTTAAACGCATAGCCAAAGCGCTTCAGTCAGGACAAAATGGGCCCAGATAGCCCTTACGAATTGTGGACATAGCGAGCCTCTTTTGCCGTCTTTCAAAAGACGGCCTTACCGTTATGAAAATACAAATTGTCAAGATAAAATTGAAATGTAAGTCCTGCGCACCTTGTCAGTCCTTGCAGAAATTCATTAAACTTCGGTCCATGACCATCTCTCCCCTCACCCGGCGACGTCTTACCCAATTCCGTGCCAACAGGCGCGGGTTCTGGAGTTTCTGGATTTTTCTTGTGCTGTTCATCCTTTGCATGGGAGCGGAGTTTGTTGCCAATGACAAACCTCTTATCGTCGGCTTCCAGGGGGGAATGTATTTCCCTGTGTTCGTGAACTACCCGGAAACTGCATTCGGCGGGGATTTTGAGACGGAGGCCGAATACCGAGATCCGTATGTGAAAGAACTGATCGAGGCCGATGGGTGGATGGTATGGCCGCCGGTGCGGTATTCGTACGATACGATCAATTACAACCTGCCCCAGCCTGCGCCCTCGCCGCCGACAAAAGAGAATATTTTCGGCACGGACGATCAGGGACGGGATGTATTTGCCCGTGTTGTCTACGGCTTCCGGATTTCGGTTCTGTTCGGGCTGATTGTGACGCTTGTCAGCTCTTTTGTCGGGATTACTGCTGGCGCTATTCAGGGGTATTACGCCGGGTGGACGGATCTTGTAATGCAGCGCTTTATCGAGTTCTGGACCAGCCTGCCAAGCCTTTACATCCTGCTGATCTTCGCCTCGATTTTTGCGCCGTCCTTCGGGATGCTGGTCTCCATTATCATCCTGTTTTCATGGCCGGCGCTGGTCGATCTGGTGCGCGCGGAAGTGCTGCGGGTGCGCAATTTCGACTATATCCGCGCGGCAACGGCACTCGGCGTGTCCGGCCCCGTTGTCATCGTCCGCCACGCCCTGCCCAACGCGATGGTAGCGGCCATGACGATGATGCCCTTTACCATTACCGGCTCGATTACGGC
>CAZKGT010000158.1:0-3900 GCA_964552285.1 uncultured Pseudobdellovibrionaceae bacterium
GGCAAAACCGGCGAAATCGCCGCGCGCGGCGGTAACCGCACGATCGAACTATCCGACCCTTCCGCCCATGCGGAAACGCTTGTCATCCGTGAAACCTGCCAAAAACTGGGCGATCCGCGCCTGCCGGAATACGACCTGTTCGTCACGCTCGAACCCTGCCCGCTTTGCGCCGCCCTCATCGGCTTTGCCCGAATCCGCCGGGTCTTTTTCGGTGCATGGGATCCCAAGGGCGGCGGCGTCGATCACGGCCCTCGCATCTTCGACCAGCCAACCTGTCATCATAAACCGGAGGTTTTCGGCGGTATCGAAGAAGACGCCTGCGCCACGCTGCTGAAAGATTTTTTCCGGGAGAAACGCTAAAACCTATTCGTACTGCTCGGCAAAATTGCGGCGTTCTTCCTGGCGCCGTTCCAGCCAGGTTTTCATCGTTACGAAATAGGTCTCGGATTCGATTTCATCCATCAGGGTGAAAAGCTCCTCTTCAACTGTCGGCTCCTTATCCTTTGCCGCCCGGGCCAGCCGTTTTGCCCGCTCAATGCGTGAAGAAAGCGCAAGCTGCGGATCTGAAATACAAAGTGCATCGTTTGGCATCCGCGATGAAATCCTGTCTTCCAGCCGCATGGCAACCCGCAGAATATCCCTCCGCCGCTCTTCGGATAAACCGTCATAAAAAGCCTTGATTTCATCAAACCCCGTGAGCAAATGGTCAATCTTCTGGTACGCGACAGACCGCTCAAGACACCGCTGCGCGTCGACCATCAATGTCAGGCGTCCATACAGATAAATCATGGCCGCCGATTCCATCAGCGCCGTATTCGCCTCCCGGTCATCGCCAATCACCCGCAGTAACGACTCTGCATATAACAAGGCATAACGGGGATCCGGCGTGTCGTCTGCCATAACGCGCTCGCGCAGCCACAGCAGGCTTTCTTTCATTTCGTCACCGGAATCGATTGCCCGGATCGTTTCAACGACGCCGTCCACATCCCAGTTTCTTTCAAGATTCTGTAACCTGACGATCGCCTCCTGTTCCTCGTAAATATAAAGCGGATTTGTCTGTAATTCTTCCTGCACCGACATATCCGCAGAAGGCTGCTCTACCTCCACCGCTTCCTGCGCCTGCGCCGCGCCCGTCAGGAATAATGCCGTAAACAACACAAGAATTCTCACGCCGCACCTCCTTCATGAATGAAGGCGCGCGCGCTTTCGACCTCCATCGGTTTTCCGTAGAGATAACCCTGCCCCATATCACAGCCAAGACCGGCCAGCACAAGGGCCTCTTCCTCGTTCTCGATCCCTTCGGCCACAACCTCCTGCCGGAAATTTTTCGCCAGCCCGACAATTGCCCGGACGATATCAATGCTTTTGGTGTTTGTTTTCAATTTGCTGACAAAGGAGCGATCGATCTTGATGATATCAATCGGGAACCGGTGCAGATAACCGAGCGAGGAATAACCCGTCCCGAAATCGTCCAGTGCAATTGAAACGCCCAGCCCTTTCAGCCCGTGCAGGATCTTCTCCGCATGGTCGGGATCTCCAACCAGCGCGCTTTCGGTCACCTCCAGCTTGACGTTGGCCGGGTTTACGCCGGTTTTTTTCAATGTCTCTCCGATACTCGCAACGATTGCCGCATCATCGAAATTTATCCCCGAAAGGTTGACGCTGATAAAAAAGTCACCCTTTTTGCGCCCCGCATCTTCCATCAGCGAAGGCAAAATCCCGCACACTTTTTCCAGCATCATATGATCCAGCAACTGCACAACATTGGTCCGTTCTGCAACCGGAATGAAATGAAAGGGCGCGACGATACCTTTTTCCGGGTGATTCCAGCGGATCAACGCCTCAAACCCGGCAATTCTTTTGTCGGGCAAATGCAGTATCGGCTGCAGGAACGGCACGAATTCCCGCTGTTCCAGCCCGCGCCGCAACTCCTGCTCCATCCGTAAGTCTTCAAGCGCCTGCGTCCGCTGCTCCTGGATATTCTGATAGGCCGGACTTGACCCGGAAGACGAGCCGCCCACCATATGACGCGTCAATGCCCCGGCATGGTCCGCACCGACAGACTCCGGCAACACCTGCCGCGCGGAACGGTAACGCTCGACCAGCAGGTTCACCAGAAGCCCCAATAAAGGATCGATGAAGTTCACCCTGTCCTGCATGATCCGGCGCGATATTACAAAGACGTTAGTTTCCCCGGCCGCGTAGGCGCTGGCCGTTCGCGGTCCTCGGTCGATCAGAGCCATCTCACCAAAAATCTCTCCCGGCCCCAGCGTACAGACCAGCTGTTCGTTGCCATCCTCATCAAGATCCTTGATATGAACTTCGCCGCTCTCAACGATATAGGCATAATTGCGCTCATCACCGCACATGAATATCGCCGTACCCGCCTCAAAGGTGGCGCGGCGGGTCATGGCTGTTTCCGGTGAATCCGGATTTTGCGTGTTCGAAAGAGCGTTCATAAGAAAACTGCCTGAAAAGACGTCTGTTTTTCAGTTTACCATTATGCGCCGCAATGGTTAAAGAATTCTCTGCGAATACCCTCTCCTATAACGTCATCCCGGCTTTCGACTGGATGATAGTGTGATATCCGAGGTCAAGACCTAAAGAGAAATGGACGCAGGGCTTCCTTCTTCGTCTTCTGCCTGCAAAGCCCGCCAGCCGATATCGCGGCGGCAAAACCCGTCCGGCCAGTCAATCGCATCCACAGCCTCATAAGCACGTGCCTGAGCCTCAACAATCGTATCGCCCATCGACGTCACTCCCAGAACACGTCCGCCTGCGCTCACCAGCACGCCCTGCTCATCCAGCGCCGTTCCGGCGTGGAACACCTTGGTCTGGTCGCCCCGGTCGGCTGCGTCAATATCGCGGATCGGCGTTCCCTTGGCATACGGCCCCGGATATCCTTTGGCCGCCATCACCACGCACAAAGCCGCCTGGTCCGACCAGATCGCCTCTCCCTTGACCTCGGAAAGACGACCCTCGGCTCCGGCCAGCAGAATTTCCAGCAAATCGCCCTGCAAACGCATCATCAGCGGCTGGCACTCCGGATCGCCAAACCGGGCGTTATATTCGATCAGGAACGGCTCGCCCTCCACGATCATCAGCCCGGCATAAAGAACCCCTGTAAACGGGCAGCCTTCTTTTGCCATCGCCTCAACAGTCGGGTGAATGATCCGCTCCAGGATTTTCTGCTCAAGCCCGCCGGCCATAATCCCTGCCCGCGCCGGGGAATACGCTCCCATCCCGCCGGTATTGGGGCCGGTATCGCCATCACCCACGCGCTTGTGATCCTGCGCTGATGTGAGGGGCAGAACCGTTTTACCGTCCGCCAGCGCAAAATAGCTGACCTCCTCGCCCTCCAGAAATTCCTCGACGATAATCTCCGCGCCCGCTTCCCCGAACGCGCCGCCGGAAAGCATCCCTTCCGCCGCACTGAAAGCCTCCTCGTGCGTCAGGCAGATAAGAACGCCCTTGCCAGCGGCCAGACCGTCGGCCTTCACCACAACCGGCGGGGTCATCGTTTTGATAAACTCCCGCGCCTTCGCCTCATCGCTGAAACGCCCGTAAGCCGCCGTCGGAATACCGTATTTGGCGCACAGATCCTTGGTAAAACCTTTGGAGCCTTCCAGCCGCGCCGCATCCGCCTTCGGCCCGAAAACCCTGATCCCCTCTTCCTCCAGACGGTCGGCCAGCCCCGTCACCAGCGGCGCCTCCGGTCCGACAATCACCAGATCAATTGCCTTCTCCTTCGCAAAAACCGTCAGGGCCTCAACATCTTCCGCCGCAATCGCAACGCACTCGGCGCACTCGGCGATCCCGGCATTGCCCGGCGCACAATACAGCGCCTCGCATGCATCCGCCGCCGCCAGCTTCCATGCCAGCGCATGTTCGCGTCCACCC
>CAZKGT010000158.1:3910-5585 GCA_964552285.1 uncultured Pseudobdellovibrionaceae bacterium
TCATGACATTTCTTTCCTTTTCTCTGCCCCGTAACTTAAAAGCCGGACAAGCATCTTGCAATCCGTAATTCACACATATTAGAGTGGACACATGCAAACAGACACGGAGGGTGCGTGATGTCTGAACCCGCAGGCGCGGTTCCGCCCGCAGAAGGCGAACCGGATACTGCCGAAACAAATATATTCCACTATCTCTTCTGCAATATCCCGATCTATGCCCGCAAAATCGCCCGCCGGCTCGGCCCCGGCCTCTACCAGATCGAAACGATCACAGCCGACAATCTCATCGAAATGCATCATCTGAATACCGGCGAAGCCGAGGCCGGCTTTTACAGCCTCGAAGAAGTCCTGCGCCTTCTCTGGCAATTCGAACAGGAAAAATACGATGATATTCACAACGGCGCGAATGAAACCAAAATGGCCAAGGGAACGGACAACCATTTCCTGGATCATCTTGGCGCGGCGGGGCTGGACCTGAGAGACCTTCAGGAAACCTAAAAACAAACTGTCATAAAAAAACAAACTGTCATCCCGGCGGAGGCCGGGACCGGGTTGTTCAGTGCTCTGCTTTACCAGATCCCGGCCTCCGCCGGGATGACACTCTTTGTTTAACCATCCTCCAAATTCACCAGCGACGCATTGCCGCCGCCAGCCGTCGTATCAATCGATACGACTTTCTCTGTTGCAAAGCGGTGAAGGTAATGCGGGCCGCCCGCTTTGGGGCCGGTGCCGGACAGGCTTGTCCCGCCGAACGGCTGCACCCCGACCACGGCACCGGTCATGCCCCGGTTCACATAGCAGTTCCCGGCCCTGATCATACGCGCCGCATGATCCGAAGCGCTGCCAATCCGGCTGTGCATCCCGAACGTCAGGCCGTAGCCCTTGGCGATCAGGGCATCCGTTTTTCCTGCCGTAAACCGGATGACATGCAGCACCGGCCCGAACACTTCCTCTTTGAGCGGTTCCAGCGCGTTAAGCTCCCAGATGCACGGCGCGAAAAAATGCCCCCGTGTTGCCGGATCCTCATCGACTTTTGCCCGCGCCACTAGCCGTGCATAGCCTTCCAGTTCCCGGAAATGGCCTGTCAGGCGGGCATAGGATTCCTCATCAATCACCGGCCCGACATCGGTGAACAGTTCATAGGGATCGCCAACCCGCAGTTCCGCCATCGCGCCTTTCAGCATCGCAAGCGTCCGGTCTGCAATCTCCTCCTGAAGACACAATATCCGCAAGGCCGAACAACGCTGGCCCGCAGAGCCGAAAGCGCTCAACATCACATCGTCAACAACCTGCTCCGTCAGCGCCGAGGAATCGACGATCATCGCGTTCATCCCGCCGGTCTCTGCAATAAGGGGCACAATCGGTCCGTCCTTTCCGGCCAACGTCCGGTTGATTTCCCGCGCTGTCTGCGTCGACCCGGTAAAGGCCACACCCGCGACATCCTTGTGCGCTACAAGCAACGCGCCAATGGCCCCGTCCCCCGGCATCAACGCCAGTGCTTCATGCGACACGCCTGCCTTATGCATCAACTCCACCGCCTTCATTGCAACAAGCGGCGTCTGTTCCGCGGGCTTGGCGATCACCGCATTCCCGGCCATCAAGGCTGCCGCCACCTGCCCGGTAAAAATCGCCAGCGGAAAATTCCACGGACTGATACATACAAACGTTCCCCGCC
>CAZKGT010000159.1:0-5578 GCA_964552285.1 uncultured Pseudobdellovibrionaceae bacterium
AAGCGAAAACAAACATGCAGACGTGGAGTCCTGCCCGCTTCCGGAGGAACCGCCGGTTTTCTCTCGTGCGGCCATCGAATCCTTTGAGAGCGCTCTTTGTAAATGATGGAATAATTTTCTATATTTTTGAGGGATTGGCAAAGTTGACAAATTGGGCACGGTGTGCTCAGTGATGTGAGCCACCCTATGCTGGAGGTTATGTTTGATGTTTCACGTTTCCAGGCACTGACGCCCTCAGCAGATAATTTATGAGAAAGGAAAAGTTTTTTTCATAGCAAATCGGTTTTTTCTCAAACAAGAGCAGGCGGGTTCAAAGAAAAAGGAATGGCCTTGCCGATCAATGATAACAAGTCGGTATCTGAGAGATCCTCCGGCTCTTTTTCAGAAGGAAGCTCGTGGATAAGTGCTGTGGTTTTTCGATTTAGCGCTTGGGCGATTGATTTTGCTGCTTTGCGTCCTGGCGCGTCGGCATCCATGAGCAGCAGCACGGCGGGGGCTGTTGCCAGCCAGGCGAGTTGTGTTTGGCTGATCGTGGTACCGAGCAGCGCGACGACACCCGCGATTCCAGCCTGGGCAATTCGCATTGCAGCCCAGGGGCACTCGACGAGGACGATTGCCCTTTTTCTGGCAGCCAGAGCACGGTGAGCGTTGTAAAGCAATTGGCCCTTTGGGAAGTGGGTAGGGAAGCGCCACTTGCCCCAGCGGGAGATGGCGTCTGAGTCCAGTCGCCTGCCGCAGTATCCGATAGGATAACCCATCATGTCGTGCAGACGCACGGCGACAGTCCCCTGAAGAAAGAGGCTTTTCGGATCGGCAAGTCCTGCTTCGAATCGTATGGCCGTATCTACGGTGATGCCCTTGTTTTTCTGCAGGAAAGGCGTCCTGGGATTGAGCGGGATTTGCCTGCGGAAGGGGCGAAAGGAGTTTGTGGGGATCCGGCCATGTTGGTGAGGGTTTGGTCCAGGCGTCATGGACACGGGTTTGGTTGCGATCATGTGCCGGAGGATGCGGGCTGCCGCCGCTTTCGTGCATTTTTCGATTCTGCAGATCAGATCTACGGTATCACCGCCGCCACAGGCGGTAAAGCAGTTCCATATGCCACGGGTAAGATGAACCCTGAAGGCGGTGGGGTTGTCGCCTGCGTGAAGTGGGCAGGGTCCGACCAATTGGTCGCGATGGTGTGTCAGGCGGGTGCAAAGGCCATAGGCTTGGAGCACCCGGCCGATAGGGACCTGTTTTTTGAGGTCTTTAAGAAGGTTTCTATTCATGATGTCTGCTGCGGTCAAAAAGGTCAAGGGGCGGTTGGAGCGAGCGTTTCCCGTTTCCGTTTCCCGAAGATTGTATAGGGGTATCGGGAAAGGAAACGGTCATTTTTTCTTGGACCTTGGTGAGGCTTAGCCCATCGGGGCCGTGTATGACCCGGCCCTGATCTTTGAGGATGCTCAGGGTTTGACAGAGGGTGGCGGTTCGGATGCGGCAGATCTTTCGCAACCGTTGTATGGAAACCGGCCCACTGAGTTTTTCCATGGCCTGGATGACTCGCCGGCAGGGGTCTTGGCGTGGCGTCGCCGTCGGGTGTGAACCCGTGGATAGCTCAGATTCGCCGGTTTGTACCGCCAGGGCCAAAGCCGAAGCGTTTTCGCAAAGCGCGATGGGGATATTATCTTGGCCAGGGGCGGCGCGGTGTTCGATCGACAGCAACAGGTGTGTGTCACGCCGGCGCAGGTACAGATTTGAGTCGCCCCAGCCGTGCAGGTCGCTTGAGCCGCGCAGCGCCTGTCCGGGGCGTTTCGTGCCGGAGCCTTTGCGCACGTGATGGACCAGCAGCACCGCGACGTGAAGTTCACGCTGCAGCTGTCTCAAGTAGCCCAGTAGAGGGGCTACTTCTTTACTGGCGTTTTCGTCGCTTTGGTGCAGGCGGATGAAAGGGTCGAGGATCAGCAAAGCGGGCTTGATCGCCGCCACAGTGTCGCGCAGTTGCTTTTGATCGCAAGGCAGGTCGAGCAAAAGCCTCGCTGCGGTAATGACGTAGATGGGCAGCGCATCGAGACGAGTGCGGGCGGCAGCACAGATGCCCTCGAGCCTTTTTCTGACCACGGAAAGTGCGTCTTCGGCGGGAAACACCAGCACCGGAGCGGTGCGAACCACCGGGAAGCGTCGCAGGCAGGCAGCGCCCGATGCGACGCTGACCGCCATGTCCAGGGCCAGAAAGCTCTTGCAACACTTGGGCTCTCCGCCCAAAATGCCTACGGCCTGATCGGCCCACAGCCCTTCGATGAGCCAGTTTGGCTGATCGGCCGAATCGCCCAGATCGCATGCGCGTTTAAACGGTAAGGGGTTCATGATTTTGTCCTTTTTGTCGCTTTGACCGCCGCCTTGATGTCGAAGGTGTCGAAGAACAGCTTTTCGTCGATCTGATCGGCTTGGCGGTGAACGGCCTCGGCAAGCAACTCGTTTGCCATGTGCATCAAAAGGCGCAAGTTGCCGGCGGCATGTTCACACAGGGCGGTTTGAACTTGTGCCGTCATCAGCCTTAAATTACCGGCTTTTTCAAGCAGGTGGCTCAGACAGTCGTTTAGCTGTGCGGCGGTGGCCGATTCGGTGCGAAGCCGCGTACGGATACGGCTTGCGATGGGCAGCAGGTCCGAGTGATGGAGTCGGTCGGTCAGGCGGCTGTCGCCGGCAAGCACCACCGAGAGGATGCTGCGGGAGTCCAGATCGGTGCTGGAAAGCATGCGCAGTTCGCAGAGCACGGCGGTTTTAATCTCCTGGGCTTCATCCACGATCAACACGGGCCGGTAAAGGGATGCCGCGATCTGGGCCTGCCATTTGTCCCGCAGCGCTTTGGCGCCGTTCCAGCGGTTGTGAGGGGTCAGGGCCACTTGAAACAGATGTCCCAGCTCCCGGTAAAAGTCTGCCACCGAGGCCTGGGGGCGCGTCAGGACACCAACCGAGGCATCTCTGAGATCTGCGAGCCGCTCGGCCAGGATGCGCAGGGCTGCGCTTTTTCCGGTTCCCGGCTGGCCACTGGCCATGGCGAAGCCGCCTTCGCCCACATGGTTTTGCATCCGCCAGCAAAAGCTTTCGATGGCGGGAGTCACAAATAAGGCCGAGACGGGGATATCGGGTAAAAAGGGGTTGAATTTCAGCGAATATAGGGCCAGCAGTTTCTTATTCATTGATGGTCCTCCTTTTTTTGCGGGCATTCGTCTTTGGGCAGGTAGGCTGGTGGAAGACCCGTAGCGGCATACTCGGCGATGAGCTTTGTGAGCAGCGGCGCCATGCCGCCGCCTTCGGCATGCGGATTTGCGGCCTCGATCAGGGGCTGTTTTCTCCTGCGCCGCGCGTCTGCGTTGCTGTGCTTGTCTTGTGGGTAGAGTCGGCAGATGATTTTACCGCTTTGCGGGTCGGCGAGATAGACATGGGAAAGATCCCAGGATGCGTATCGCAGTGTTACGCGCTTTAAATGCCGATAGCGCGAAGGAAGCTCAAAGCGGATGCCATCTAAACTGATCGTCTGGTCGCTTTGGCGTTGGGTGCGTAAGATCTGGGCCGTAAAGGCCTGATCAAGCTTTTGACCTTCGGGGCAAGCACGGCCCACGTTCTTTGTGTCCACGAATCGGGAAAGCGGCGCCTGACCAAGCTCGGAATGGATTTTGCGATTATACTCCATCGCCACCCATGCCACCGTTGCCTGGTTGAGTTGGGCCAAGCTCAGGTCCTTGCACCCTTCGAGCATCGCCAGAAGGCGGCCTTCGACTTGCCCCCAAAAGCACTCCTGCTTCCCGTTTTGGTAAGCTGAATAAGGAAGGGTTCTCTCATGAACGATGCCCAGGCGAGCAAGTCCCTGGACGGTCTCCGCGGCAATCATGGCCGAGCCGTTGTCGCTCATTAGGGCGCGAGGAAGGTCGTACTTCGCAAAGCCCTGCTTGAGCCCATGAATGAGGTTTTGCGCCGTCTCGGCAAGATACCACTGTGCGTGGGCACACAGCCGCGAGCAATCGTCCAGCACGCCCAACAGTTCAACTGCACTCCATTGCCCGTCAGGCAGCAGCACCTTCAGCGAGCCGTGGTGAAAGTCGCAATGCCAAAGCGCGTTGACATATTCACTTTCATAGGAACGGATCTCGAAGTCTTCGAAGCGCTTCTCTGCTGCCAGAACCCCGGCGGTATGTCCGCGCCCCCTGCGAGGACGCTTGATCAGTCCATGGGCCTGCATGAATCGTAAGACCGACGGGTATGAAGGCGTCTTGCCAAGCTGCGGGTCCAGCGCAGCCAGGTTGTCGGTATGCAGCTGGTAGCTCCAGCTTGGATGCTGCCGGTACTGAAGCCGGATTTTCTCGCCAAGCTCCATGCTCACCGACGGATGGGTGCCGTAGTCTTCACGCACCTTTCTTGCAAGTACTCCCACCGGATCCCACGGCTCGGCAAGCGCCCGGTAGTACCAGCGCTCAATGGTAGAGAGGCCGAACTTTCTCCATTCACCGCTGATCGGGTGCTGCCACATCTTGTCGGCAAGATGCTGCAGCTCAGCGCTCAACTCACCATGGACGGGCGGCGCGGCCAGCAGCGGTCCGATTACACTGAAACGAAAATGAGCCCACTTCTCCTTTGCTCCGGACGCCTCGCTATGCTTCTTTGGCTTTGACATCGTTGCTTCTCCTTTCTTTAAGGCTTGATCAAGCCCTTGGTTGGACGATGTCAACGCTTTACTATAGCCTGCAGGGCAAATCCATGAGCATCTTCTGCGGGAAAAAAACAACCCTCACATAACTTGCACCGGTATGCACGATTGCGTCGTGATGGGCGAAAGAAAGCTCATCAGTCTGATCAAACCGTTCATCTGCTGTGCACCAAAGGCTTTGACCAAACAAAGCGGCATTTGCGCCCGGGCCATTGGCTCTCTGAAACGGCCCCGTTGGGCTGTCCAGAAAGCGCATTGCACAAATATCTGTGTCCACCACTGGCGCCAGCGTTTGAGCGTCCGCCTGTCGATGGCCAGCTGCTGCTGAAGCCGTCTCAATCTGTGCCCGTTTGACCCATGCATCATGGCCGAAACCAACACCACTATGACGCCCGCATAGACCTTGCGGCCCAAAAAACGCACCGAGGCCGGGGTATGCCGCTTGCGGCATCCATCGCGCGAACAGCAAAAACTGCAGCGTTTGTTCCATGACGGATCAAATTGAGCTCCTCGGGGCTTTCGTTCGTAGTCGGCTCGATGCAACATCGCCCCGCATTGTTCACAGCCCCTGGATTTGACCTGGGATGCAAAATCCTTATCGACTTTTTCCAAAAATTCGTATAACCTTTTGTCTCGTAGTACCTGGTCCATGGGGTCCTTCTCCTTTGCTATGGGATGGAGAACAAAAAAACCTCACAGAACCTCCCAAAAAGGCTCCGTGAGGTTGGACCCCACTTTTATCATAAAAAACTATGGACGATAACCCCAGCCCATCATTTATCTTGACTGAAAAACCGTGGCTTTCTATCAATTATCGAGATGCTGCTCAGTATACGTGGTGATGTATTCATAGGGAATCACGGTCTCCCCGGTGTCTTTGGTGTAACCTTTTTC
>CAZKGT010000160.1:0-5551 GCA_964552285.1 uncultured Pseudobdellovibrionaceae bacterium
TACAGACACGTCCTCACGGAAGCGTCCGGCAAGGTGCGCAAGCATGTCGAGTATAATTTTGCCAGACGCGAGGTCTGTACCCGTCGCTGGGCCGGGGCGCAAATTGATTCCAATACGTACTGCATTCCGTTTGCCGATGTACCGGATGACGAAATGAACAAGGCGGTGCAGCTTTTGAAGAGCGGGCATGGCGAAGACAGTTGAGATTTTCACGGACGGTGCGTGCAGCGGCAATCCCGGGCCCGGCGGATGGGGCGCGATTTTGCGCTGGAACGGGCATGAGAAGGAATTATCGGGCGGCGAGTCCGAGACCACCAACAACCGAATGGAGCTGATGGCGGCGATCGCCGCGCTGGAGGCGTTGTCAAAATCCTGCACGGTCGATCTGTATACGGACAGCACCTATTTGCGTGACGGCGTGCAGCAGTGGCTGGCGGGCTGGAAGGCCAAGGGCTGGAAGACGGCCGGGAAGAAACCGGTTAAAAATCAGGATTTGTGGGAGCGAATCGATTCGCTGATCCAGACCCATAATGTGCGCTTTCACTGGGTCAAGGGACATGCCGGCCATCCGGAGAACGAACGGGCCGACAAGCTGGCGGTTGAAGCAATTCCAAAAGCTTAAAAGACTTATCCACAGCGCTTTTCCGCGCAAATTTCCTTGTTAAGATTACATTAAATATTGGCGTCCAGAGTGAAGGCATAGTCCAGCACATACAGTCATCACACGGGAGCCGCATCATGGGACACAAGTCAGAATATAATCCGGGAATTGAAGAAAAGAATATCGCGTGGCCGCTTCCGCCTGAAGGGATGGAGGCACGGACTGACATGGAAATATATGCACGCTTTATGCGTCACCTGCGTCATGTGCCGCACAGCGCGACCGAGATCAAGATCCTTTCCGCCATCCAGTTTACGGCAGACATGCTGGATGCCAGCGATGCGCTGGTTGCCAAATGCCTGGTGGATATGGGGCTGCGGGCTCCGCGCCGGGCGTTTCCCGTTTCTTTCCTCAATCACGTTGATGATTGTCTGATGCGCAGCGGCTGGGAAGTCGGCGGACCCACCATGCCGATCCTGGCCCTGCGTAATCACTGGGATCAGACCGGGGAGGACAGGTTCGCCGGGTTCAAACGCTCTTATGCGATTGTTGAAGTGGGGGGGTGCGTCTAGAGAGGGCGGCTACTCGTTCAAAGCCCGGTCGGCGCTTTCATGGGGCGTACCAAGAAGCCGGGATAAAAGGTCACTGAAATTTTCTGTCTTACTGCGTCGGTTATCGGAGGGTGTGTCCGTAAGAAGTGCCTTACTTCGGTGCGCTGTCTGCATGACGTCATTCCAGATGATTGCAGGCAGCGCACCACCCGTTACGCCCTTCATCGGCGCATTGTCATCATTGCCAAGCCAGATACCCGCAACGTAATCATCCGTATAGCCAATGAACCAGGCATCGCGGTAATTCTGGCTTGTGCCGGTTTTTCCGGCGGCGCGGAAAGGCAGGCGTGCCTTGCGGCCCGTGCCTTCGAGAATAACGTTTTCCAGCATGGCGTTCATGTCCTTTCGGGCGCGGGTCCCGATGACTCTTTCCCGGCGCTGTTTATTCGGGCGCTCATAATAGATTTTTCCTTCCGTATCGGTGATACGGATTATGGTGTACGGCTCGGCCCTGTATCCGTCGACAAAGGAAGCGTACGCACCGGTCATTTCAATCAGCGGCACGCCGCTGCTGCCAAGGGCAAGGCTGAGGTCCCGGTTCAGTTTGGATGTAACGCCAAGTCTTTTGGCCGTTGCGATGACCGGGCCGGCCCCGGTTTCCTGCATGAGACGTACGGAGGCCGTGTTCATGGAAAGGGTAAGAGCAGCCTCAATTGAAACAGTGCCGTAATATTCGCCGTTGAAATTCTCGGGCCTGTACTCACCGGTTTTGATCGGGGCGTCTTCTATCGTATCATCCGGATGCCAGCCTTTTTCGAGGGCTGTGAGATAAAGAAACGGTTTGAAGGCGGAGCCGGGCGCGCGGCGGGCCTGTACGGCACGGTTAAACTGACTGCTTGCGTAATCACGGCCGCCGACCATGGCGACTATGGCGCCGTCCGGGCGCATAACCGTGATAGCGCCCTGCCCGATATTGAGAGCTTCGCCGTGTTTGCGAAGCACTTCCCCAAGCGCGTTTTCGGAACCTTTCTGGATGGAGGGGACCAGGGTGGTTTCAATGATCAGGTCCGTTTCCGGACTGCCGGTGAGTGCGCCCATGCCGTCGATTACCCAGTCGGTGAAATAACGCGTGGCGCGGACCCCGCCGGGTTTGCGCGGCGGGTGTATGGCTGTCGGTGTGCTTTTCGTTGTTTCATTGCCTGCAATGTAGCCGGCATGGCGCATGGCCTTCAGGACGACGCTGGCCCTTTTGGAGGCCAGATCCGGGTTGTTGAGGGGCGAGTAGCGGGACGGCGCCTTTAAAAGACCGGCCAGCAGGGCGGCCTCCTGCAAATTTACGTCCCGCGCGGATTTGCTGAAATAGGTACGGGCGGCGGCTTCGACACCGTAGGCGCCGGAGCCGAAATAGGCCCGGTTTAAATAGGCGGCAAGGATTTCATCTTTGGTGAGCTGCTTTTCCAGCCAGACGGCCAGCAGGGCCTCCTGTATCTTGCGCCTGATGGTGCGCTCATGGCTCAGGAAAAGGTTTTTGGCCAGTTGCTGGGTGATGGTCGAGCCGCCCTGAACCAAAGCGCCTTTTTGCAGATTGGCGGTCATGGCGCGGGCGATGCCGAGCGGGTCGATGCCGTGATGCTCGTAAAACAGCCTGTCTTCGGTGGCCAGCAAGGCATAGATCAGATGCGGCGGCAGGTCCTCAATAGCGACGGGCAGGTCCTTGATTTCCCCGTAACGGGTCAGGATGGAGCCGTCCGCGGCCTTGATTGTGACAGAGGAACGGCGCTCGAAAACGGGTTTTGCCGTGATCTTTGGCAATTCAGCGGCATACCAGGCCGTCAGCAGGCCAAGGCCCATCAGGCCCCAAAAACACAGAAGAAAGCCGAAACGGAAGATTTTGCCGAAAAAGGACGGGCCGGATTTGCGTTTCCGGGTGTTCTTTTTCTTTTTTCCTTTTTTGCGCGATTTTCCGGATGCCATTTCGTAGCGCCTTAAAACCCGGCCTTTTTTGTCTGCGTCAACTGCGCGGGCTTGATTCTCGGGGATTTTCCGCCACCACCGCGTTTGTCACCAAAGCGCTCTTTGCGGTGGAAGTGATCGTCGATAAGCGTTTCGATATCAGGCAGTTGTCCCATTTCCAGTTGGCTTACGACGGCTGAGAAAAAGTTGCAGGCCTTGGTTTCCCAGTCATAGATAGCCTTTACGTCGCCAATGCTTTTTATACGGATCTGGTTCGGACTCCATTTGTCAGCCGAAAAGGGTTTACAGGTCATGTACATAACCTGTTCGAGCGCTGATTTTCCGGGCGGTGGCGTGTCATAAAGCAATTGAACTTCGGCTTCCAGTTCGTCACCGTCCGGCCCCATACGGACTTCCGCGCTGCATGTGAGAGATTTGCCTGAATCATAATGCGACCATGGCCAGGTTTCGTAGGATGACAACGTCACGCCCACGCCGAGCATTTCCAGCATTTGTTTCAGTGTTGCGCGCATAATCCTTGCAATTCCGGGGGTTAAAGGGGAAGCATTATATATTTAATTTTAAATATGTTAAGTAAATAATCATATATACTTCCTAATATGAAGGAAGATATGTACAATCATAGCAGGATAATTCATCCTGCAAAGGACAGCTTCGTTCGGATCAATGTTTTTCTTGCTTAGAAAATTTACAGTTTTTGTGGCGATTCTATCGGTTTTTCTGCTTTTTGGAACAGCCGAAGCGCAGAATGCGCGGCCGTCATCACAGCAGGAGAGGCCTGAGAAATTTGCAACACCCGCTACGGCCCAGGATGGCCAGACCTTACTGACAGAGCATTATGTCGTAAGGCTTTGGGGTATTGAAGCAGTTGAGGTTGCCGGGGTTCCGTTAAGGCTTTTTGCCCGCACCGAAATGGATAATCTGATAAAAGGCGAACCCGTTCGTTGTCAGGTTGTGGAATGGAAGAGCGGGAATCAGCCCGTTGCCCACTGTGTCAGCTCAACGGATGTCGATCTTGGTTTGTCGATGATCCGGGAGGGATATGCGGTTGTTGATCGTCCGGCGGTGCTCGGTTCTGTTTTTCAGGACCCCTATTTCAAGGCAGAACATGTCGCATATCGCGCAAACAAAGGGGCGTGGAGCGCCGGTAAGGGAGGCGGAGGTGGTTCGCTTATCTCCGGACAGGATACGTTTCTTATTGCTGTAATTTTTATCAGTTTTCTTCTGGCGCCGATTATCGGTCTCGTTTTCGTGGCATCTGTCAATGCAAAGGGCTTTAGAAGTCTCGGTTCGATGCAGGAAAAACAGATGCATATGTTTATCGAGCGCGATGAAAAAATGCGTGACCGGGAGAAATATGTGCTGGCGGCCATGCTGGAATCCGAGTTGAACTCCAACAAGGTCAAGGTTGATGCATTTCTGGTGGTCTATGAGGAAATGCTGAAGGCGCTGCGCGATCCGAACAAGTCTCATAAATACAAGCAGACGGGCGAAATTGTTCACGAGCAGCCGCTTTTGAACCGGAATGTCTACGATTCCAAGATGGACAAGATGGATCTGCTGGAGCCGCAACTGGCGGCAGACCTTGCCGATCTTTATTCGAAGATCAACCCGAACCCGGAATATATCACGCTTGAGCCGACCACGCCGGTCGAGGAAGCCATCTATCACGTTGAAAAAGTCATTGCCGATACGCGCGGTCTTGTCGAGCCGATGAACCGTGTTGTCTCCAGCCTGAATATCATCGTGCGTGACAAGAAAGACCGGGGATATGCCAATGTCGGACGTCCGGGGCCGAATTTTCAGAGAAGACGTTCCTGATCGTCCTGCTCCTGTTTTTTGCTGACAGGTTTATTCCCGCTATGACAGCCTTTAACGACGGCGTTGACCTTTTGATCTTCTTTAAATTCCAGTGTTACTTCCTGTGCGGCGCGGAGCTTGTCCGCCGATGTGACGGGTTTGTTCTGTGCGTCGCGTACAACGACGAACCCGCGCTCCAGCGTGTTGCGGAAGGAAAGCGTTTCTAACATTTTTCCTAAATGATTCAAGCCTGTTTCCTGTTCTTGAAATAGGCGTGGGGCCAGCTTGTCAAGCTGCGTGGCATGGATTTTCAGTGTACGGGCGGCTTCTTCCACACGCTGTTTCGGGTGGCGCAGTTTGGCGCCAAATTCCAGAACGTTTGATTTTCTGCGATTCAACCCGCTTTCAAAACCGGCGGAAAGGCGGTGGCCCTGATGGTCGAGGGCCTGCATTTTAATTTCCAGCAGGCGGGACGGGTCGCCAAGCCTTGCCGACAGCGCTTCAAGACGGGAGGTATATTCACGTGCAAGGCGGTCCATAGCCTTTGTCAGGCGCTGACCATCGTCATTGACCTGCGCCAGCAGGTCGAGGCGGCGCGGGACAACCATTTCCGCCGCGCCCGTGG
>CAZKGT010000161.1:0-5478 GCA_964552285.1 uncultured Pseudobdellovibrionaceae bacterium
TCTGAAAGTATGAATCAATTCACCGCCTTATCCCAGCTGTGTCCGGTAGTGTGTGGGGAAATATAAACAGCCCGGGAAGATCGTATGAAGAAAAAGAATATTGCTCTCGCGATAGGGATTTCTGCATTTGCTTTATTTAGTTTGAGCCCACAATCTGCTCTTGCGGTTGCTGAGAATGATCCCTGTACCGCTGCGCAGGAAGGCGAATGGCGGCAACTCGATTCCCCGAACGGCTCCACGCACCTTTACTGTAACGGCTCCAACTGGCTGGCTTTCCGCAAGTTCGAAACCGGCGATATAGTTTTTAATCCCGGTGGCAACGACGTTTTGAAAATCCAGGACGAAAAAGTCATTGTCCTGCCGTCGATCGCCGGTCAGGGCACGCCGGACACCCTCATGGTGCTGGATGATGTGGGCGACGTGGACGCAGCTTCGCCTGGAGCCGATGAATGCCTCAAATACAACGACACCTCCGGCAATTGGGAGGCTGGCTCGTGCGGCCTCTGGACCTCCCTATCCGCTACCCGCGCCCATTTCGGCAACGCCGGGACCGAACAGGTCGGCATTGGCACCAACAATCCCGGCTTTACCCTCGAAGTCAACGGCACGGCGGCCAAGACTGGAGGAGGGTCCTGGTTTGTCGCTTCGGATGCGCGCCTTAAGGACATTACCGGCCAGTACGGCAAGGGGCTGGAGGAGATTGTCCGGCTACGGCCCATTCGCTTTGTCTACACCAAAGACAACGAGAAGGGCCTGTCGGGCGAGCGGGAATATGTCGGCTTCGTCGCCCAGGACGTGCGCCCGGTTTTCCCGGAGGCGGTCAGCGAAGGGGCTGATGGCTACCTCAATTTCGATATGCACCCGGTTAATGTCGCTGTGATTAACGCGATCCGGGAACTGAAGGCCGAAAACGATGGCCTGCGCGCGGTTAATGCTGACTTGCTGTCGCGCCTCGAAACGCTCGAAGCGCGAATTCCCAGGGAGACGGAGCCGCACGGCTACAACGAATAAGGCGGGGGTGTCAGATGGAGGTTTCAGAAGCTGGAACTGAGAGGCAAGAGGCGAGAGGCGCAAGACGCTTCTGTCACGCTATGGTTTTCTGCCTTCTTGCTTCCATCCTCTGCTTTCTGTCTTCTGTACCCCAGGCACTCGCCAATGTCGAGGACGGCC
Organism: uncultured Pseudobdellovibrionaceae bacterium; assembly: GCA_964552285.1. Classification (GTDB taxonomy): domain Bacteria; phylum Pseudomonadota; class Alphaproteobacteria; order Micavibrionales; family Micavibrionaceae; genus CAZKGT01. The sequence goes on from CAZKGT010000161.1 coordinate 1,171, forward strand.
TCGTCGGTTACTGGAAGCTGGATGAGATCAAGACTTTCTGGACAGACGGCAAAATCGGCGGGGCGCTGGAATTTGACGGCGAAGATGACGGCGTTACTATTGCGACTCCAACAGGCAATTTCGGCACCGGCGATTTTTCCGTCTGCTTCTGGATGAGCATCACCACGGATAAATCTTACTTTGCTATTATGCAGAAAGGGTCATCGCCCGGGTTCTCGATTTGGAAGAGAACTTACGATGTGCTGGCACTGAATCTATCGAATACCGACTTCAACAGCAGCGTCCTCGCGATCTGGGGAAGCGACGGGTGGCACCATATATGCGTTACGGCCGACCGGGACGATGTCGCCTGGTTCTACATAGACGGCGCGGCGGATATTTCAAGAGATATTACGGCAGTGCAGACAAGTCTCGATTCTGCGCCGATGTTGGTTTTCGCTCCCGGCGGAGTGCCGGCATACACATTCGCAGGTCGTCTCGACGATATGCGCTTTTACAACCGCGTTCTGACACCGGCGGAAGTGGCGGATATATACAATAACAACGCGCCAACCAGCACCGGCCTGACGGACCATTGGAAATTCGACGAGAGCAGCGGCACCACTGCCGCCAATGACGGTACCGGCAATGACGGTACGCTGACGAATTTCGAGCAGGTTGTTCTCGACTCCGCCGGGACGAACCACGGCGTTCCACAAGGGCCGGTTACGCTGATGTCTCCCTCGGGGGTTCACGGAAACGGCATCGATTTCGGCTCGGATACGGATTATTCGGATCGCATTGATGTGCCGGATAACGACGCAATCGAATTCGGGCCGGGCGAAGACTTTTCCGCCTGTGTCTGGGCCGTGGATAACAGCACAGTATCAGAGTTTCAGATATACATTCAGGACAGGGCAGGCGGCGTACCGGGGTGGGAGTTCTGGAAGACTTATTCCGGTTCCAACCAGCTTGGCTTGGTCTTTAACTCTTCAGACATATACCTCAGTCCTTCGGGGACGAATGTGGATGCCGACGGGTTGTGGCACCATTTCTGCTTTTCCGCCGACCGCGACGGGGACGTAGCTTTCTACATGGATGGCGCGTCTCTTGGCGCAACGGACATATCGGCCAACAGCGGCGATGATCTGAACAACACGAATGATCTTGTTATCCCATTTAAGCTTATGGGCAAAATGGACGACGTGCGCCTTTACAACCGCGTCCTGTCGGCGGAGGAAATCTCCGAACTCTACACCGCCCGGTGCGTCGATCCGGTGAGTGTGGCGGGCGGGGTGTTTTATGATGAAGACAACAAAGTGCCGCGTTTTTGCAATAATCGCGACTGGGTGCCGTTCGTCAATGTCAGCCCGACGGCAGGCCCCGGCGGCCCCTGTACCGGCCCTGACGGCGAGGAAGGCGCGATCTTCTACAATGCCGGCGCCCAGGTCCTGCAATACTGCGCGGGCGTGTGGATCCCCATCGGCGCCGGTACCGGCGGCCTTGTCACCGGCGGGCTTGGGAGCGGGTATTTCGCGATCACAAGCGAGGCTTACCCGGGCGACCTTGTGACCGAGGCGACAAACCGCGCCCTTGGTCCGAGCGACGGCTATGACGCCGCAAACAAGCTCTGTCTCAACGACCTCACGAACAACGACTGGATGGGCAAGGCCGATGCCCAGGCGCGTGGATTGCTTACAACCACGAACGTCAAGGCCTTCCTTACCTATGCCGGCAACCATGCCCTGCCCGACACGACGTATTTCTTCGCCGTATCGGGGGACGATACAAAGGGCGGGGCGAGCTTTACCACGGACGGGAACGGATACGGCCCGAACGACAGCGCCAACTGGTCGAACGCCACCCGTTTTGCCGGGAATAAAATCTATTTCATGGGAAGGGCGTCCAATGGAAGCACAAGCTGGAACAATTCCACCCCATCGGGAAGCGGTCTTACAAATACATGTGACGGCTATAGATCGGCCAGCTCCAGCCTAGGGGATTATAACGCATACGGCAACGCGAACACTACGGACGGAAATCGCTGGAGAGATAACGCAATATCCAACTGCTCCGTGCCGAACTATCTGGTTTGCATTGTACATCCATGATTTCGCTACAGCCTAATTGCACTAATTATTTGGGAAGGCATTTGGACGTAATATGAACAAACAAAAAAACTTTATCAGTGCCCGGCCAGGGGCTATCAGATGGGTGTTTGCGCTTTTGTTTCTGTTAACTGCTAACGGCTTTCTGGCATCGAAATCACAAGCGGCCTGCACAGGCCCTGACGCCGAGGAAGGCGCGATCTTTTACAACGCCGACGCCCACGTCCTGCAATACTGCGCGGGTGTGTGGGTTCCGATCGGCGCAGGCACCGGTGGCCTTGTGAGCGGCGGGCACGGGAGCGGGTATTTCGTGATCACGAGCGAGGCTTACACGGGCAACCTTGTCACCGAAGCGACAAACCGCGCCCTTGGTCCGAGCGACGGCTATGACGCCGCAAACAAGCTCTGTCTCAACGACCTCACGAACAACGACTGGATGGGCAAGGCCGATGCCCAGGCGCGTGGATTGCTTACAACCACGAACGTCAAGGCCTTCCTTACCTATGCCGGCAACCATGCCCTGCCCGACACGACGTATTTCTTCGCCGTATCGGGGGACGATACAAAGGGCGGGGCGAGCTTTACCACGGACGGGAACGGATACGGCCCGAACGACAGCGCCAACTGGTCGAACGCCACCCGTTTTGCCGGGAATAAAATCTATTTCATGGCAAGGGCGTCCAAAGGAAGCACAAACTGGGATAACTCCGTTCCCAGTGGAGGCGGCTGCGGTAATTCCTGTAGTGGCTATACGACAGCCAGCTCGGGCTGTGGAAATTACTACGCACACGGCAGCGCCAATAATATAGGGAATGATCGCTGGAGCCATGTTTTCATTTCAGACTGCGCCGTGCCGAACTTTCTCATTTGTATGGTGCAGCCGTAGGGTTGTTCCGATTGTTCGTTGTCGCGCCGCCCGCACCATCCATCTGGCGAAAGGGAGCCGGCAGAAAGAACGTTCTCAGGATATTTGCCAAATTTCGCCGGAGGCTATGCGGAATTGGGCGTGTCAGATTCCTGTTGGGTGTTCCAGTCATGAAGCCGGGTCTTCCGGGGCATGATCGCCGGTGGCAAGTATTGGCCCGACACCTCTTGTTTACCTGCTCATGAAGGCTTTGGGCCGGGAATGGGAGCCATTGAGGCGCCGGAAGGCGTTTCAGGCTCGTGGCCGGGGTGATAGGGCGCCGAACGAACCTCCGTATGAATGTAGGACGGTATATTTAGGCCGGTAATCAGTTTGGTTAGATAATCGGTAACAGCCCCGGGATCGCAATCGTTTTCGCCAAATTCTCTTTCCGGGGAAAAAATCAGCCCGTACGTATCATCCCCGTCACCAAACTTGACGGGCACAGCGCGAAACACCGGTACGCGCCTCTCGAAATCGCGCTGCAATTCGTTGTTGAATAATTGCACCATGCGAGCATGGAGTTTGGCTTCGTTCCATTTCATGAGCAATACGTTCGATCTATCAAGGCAATGAAAGAGTGACAACGACATATATATCAGGGCGCAATATATTTTCAATCACGAACGTGCGGGAATGTGTGGCGGAAGCTACGCAAACGCGCGCCGGAGCGTTCTTTCATCCACCCCGAACAGCTCCGCTACTTCGGCCCTTGTTTCCTGTCCCGCCTGGATGAGCGCCCGCGAAAAAACAGACCTTTTTAGAAAGGCCATGCAATTCCAGTACTCGGGTCCGGGATACATCCGATCTGTGTTGTTACGGCTCGGCAGCCCATGGTCGTATTTGTGCAGTGTTCTGAGCCGCATGCGCAGCCGCAAACATTTTGCCAGACGTTCCATGCTTGTATTGAAGGCGAGTGAGGCGACCATGCCTGTCCCGAGACGGTGACAGTCGGGAAAGCGCTTCTGGGTGTACCGCACGAGCCGCCGATATTACCGCCTCTTCTGCCATAGTTATACCCGCCGACATAGTACGAACTGGTGCGGCACCGGCTATCATCCCAAAAATAGGAATAGCTTGGCGCACACGTATGGCTGGAGCTTGTCTGCCAGCTGCCGAACTGGGTCCAGTCGCCCGGGCAGGACGAGGCGTTGAAGCGGCAGATAAGGTCTGCCCCGGCTTCTGCCGGGTGGCCTCCAGCCCCGATACAGCTTTCAATCCATCTGATTTTTCCTGTCGCTGTCGGCGGCGCGGCGGGCGCAGCGATGGCTGTCGGTGGTGGCGGTGGGACGGCAGGTGGCGGCGGCGCGTCCATGC
>CAZKGT010000162.1:0-5399 GCA_964552285.1 uncultured Pseudobdellovibrionaceae bacterium
GCCATCGCCAGCTATTCGCAGGCAAATCGATTCATCAACGCGCTGAAGGAACTGCCTGCCGTCAATGCCGAGATCGACGGCGATGAAATCATCTACAAGAATTACTACGATATCGGCGTCGCCGTCAGCACGCCGCAGGGCCTTGTCGTTCCGGTGATCCGCGATGCGGACACCAAGTCGATGGCCGAGATCGAAAGCGAGATCAACGATATGGGCTCCCGCGCCCGCGAGGGGCAGATATCGCTGGAGGAAATGACCGGCGGCACGTTTACGGTGACCAATGGCGGCGTCTTCGGTTCGCTCATGTCCACGCCGATCCTGAACCCGCCGCAGGTCGGCATCCTCGGCATGCACAAAATCCAGCAGCGCCCGATGGCCATGCCCAGCGGCTCCATCGAGGTCCGCCCGATGATGTATCTGGCCCTCTCCTACGACCACCGCATCATCGACGGCCGCGAAGCCGTGACGTTCCTGGTGCGTATCAAGGAAGCGATCGAGGATCCGCAAAGGTTGTTGCTGGACGTTTAAGTGAACGAGTAAGCGAGTATACGAGTATCCGGGGACAGGATACAGACAGGCACTCGCTACTCGTATACTCGCTCACTCGCCTGCTCAATCCTCGAATTCCAGAACCCCGGCTGTTGAAAGCTGAGCCATCGCTACCCGCGCACCCTCGTCCCGGGCCTCCTCAGGATTGCCAATAAAAACCCGTTCTATCCCCGCCCCCACCATATTCACCTGTTCCCGTGACGTCGGCATCCGGCTGCTGAAGATTTGCGATTTGTCGAGAACGAGCCCGTGCCGGGCCGCGGCCATCAGCAGGCGGTTTACCGGCTCCAGCAGGAAGCTGTATTTGTCGTCCGGTGGATGGGCGATTTCACCGGAATCCTGCTCTTCCGTATAACCGATTGAGGCGTGTTGCGTGGCAATAATCTGGACGATATCGCCTTCCGCGTTTTCAGCGTAAGCGGTAGCGTATGGAAGCGCTTCCAACCCCACTCCAACATCCCCCCTGCCAGGGGGAGAGGCCGGGAGGGGGGTAATGATGACCGGGTTGTCCTCCGGCGGAACGTAATCGTCCGGCACTTCAAGGATCGGCACGATCTTTTCTTCCTTACGCCAGAGCTCATAAACGCTGATCCCGGCCTTCTCGCAGATCCGCATCGACATGTTTTCAAAGTGCGCCCGCCGGCGCTCGGCGAAATCCTTGTCGAATCCTTTATGGTCGATATAAACGGTTTTAATCCCGGCCTCGGCGATATTCTTGGCGCAGTTCGGGCAGAATGGATCGGTAACGTAGATGGACGCGCCATCCGTGCGCGGCGCATGAAGGATACAGGCCGTTTCCGCATGCACCGTCCCGCTGGCATCACCGATTCGGATATCTTTCCCGAATTTTTCCCGAATGATATCAGGCCAGTAGTTTGTATAGGCCACGTCAAAACAGCCCCCATCATGATCCGTCCCGGCCAGGACGGCGGCCACTTTGTTTTTTGGATGGTCGCTGGAATGAACGATGTCCACAGCCATCTGCATGAGTTCGTAAGGGGTATGAGGCATAGCTGCGAGGAGGGCGTTGTCAAAAACAATCCTTCCCTATATAAGCGATTTTAAAAGCAAAAGCGACGGATAAACCGGAACCCGGGAGGACGGGATGGCACTGCGTGAGCATAGTTACTATATGAAGCTGGCCTACGAGCAGGCCCTGAAAGGCTATAACGAGGGAGGCTGCCCGATCGGCGCGGTCATCATCGACGAAGACGGCGATATTCTCGGCAAAGGTCACAATAATCTGGTACAGGAAGGCAACCCGGTCCTGCACGGCGAAATGTCCGCCATGCGCGATGCCGGGCGCATGCCCTCCCGCCGGAACACCGTCATGTATACGACGCTCAGCCCCTGCATGATGTGCGCGGGCACGATCGTCCAGTTCAAAATCCCCCATGTTGTAATCGGCGATTGCGTGAACTCGGAAGGAAACGTGGAATTCCTCGAAAGCCGGGGCGTGAAATGCACGGTCCTGAACGACCCGGACTGCATCGCGCTGGTCAAAAAGTTCCGCGAGGAAAAGCCGGATCTGTGGGCGGAGGACTGGGGCGGAGCGTGAATATAAGCGTGCTTGCCGTATTCAGGCAACGGCGCGTTTTTCGATTTCTTCAAGAAGATGTTCAAAACTTCTTTGCGGACGGGCGCTGTGGTTGGTCAGGCATTCCGAACTGCACTGTGCTCCAAGCCTGGCGGAAATTGGGAGCGAAAGCTCTTTTGCAAGACCGTACAGGAAGCCGCCGGAAAAATGATCGCCTGCCCCGTTTGTATTGATAAAGCCCCGTGAAAGGGGGACCGCCGGTTGATTGTAGGTGCCTGCATTGTCGAATGCCATGGCTCCGCGATGTCCCAGTGTCACGGCGCCCGTTTCGCAGCGCTCCCGAACCCATGCGATAGCGCGATCAGTCGAGTTTTCTTTAGATAATGCCTGCGCCTCCGCTTCATTCATGACGAGCACGTCGGAGATCTCCACAAGCGCCTGCACATGATTTCCGTACTTCTCGATAATGCTGGTATCGTTTGGGCAGAAGGAAACTCTGCGGTTGTTTGCTTTGGCCGTTTCCGCCGCTGCTTGCAGGACGTCGTATCCATGCCTTGTATTGAGCATGTAGCCTTCAAGGTGCGTGATGGCGGCCTTTCCGATCGTTTCCTTGTCAAGGCAGCCGGGTGTAATGGCATGGCTGATCCCGTAATAGGAGGCAAAGCTGCGTTCGCCGTCCGGGGTCACCAGAACGTAAACCCGGTCGGTGCCTTCCTCTGCGTCAAAAAGCGGGCCGGTATATTGAACGCCGCAATCATCAAAGCTTTTTGCCAGGAACTGTCCGAAACTATCGCCGGCGATTTTACTGACGAAAACGGCCCTGCCTCCAAGGGCGCTGATGCAGGCGGCCATATTGGCCGAAGCGCCGCCCGGCTCGTGCCTGTACCCATCCAGTGATGCATGAAAGCGGTCGGCTTTTTCCTTGTCGATAACATTGCTCCGGCTTTTAACGAAGCCATGTAAGCGAAGAGAGCCATCGTCGATATCGACCAGAAAGTCCGATGCCACGCGCCCGACCGCGGCGATGTCGTAGATTACAGAGTGCGTCATGACCTTCCCCTGGTGTTTCCTGGGGCACTGTAAAGGTCATACGCTCCTCTTTTTTCCCGTTTTATGGGGAGAGTCTCCACCGGATTTCCACTGATGGTCGGATGGTCAGGAAATTCAATGCCTGTAAATGTCTGACGAAGCTGGTAGCCGCGTTCCTGTTTGCTGCGCCCGCTACAGATTAGGGACGCTGGATTAGCAACGGCGGCTTCTACAATATGTTTCTGGATAAATTGCTGGGCCAGGTAGACTTCATCAAGCCGTATATCGAGATCCGATCTGAAGTTGGCAGCTTCCGGATCAAGGTGGCAGGGATTTTTCCTGAATTCCCACTCGATTTCGTCATCCTTGCCTAAGGGGACGATGAGTCCTGTTTTGCTGTCTGTTGCATAATATCTTGTGAAATCCAGGGCAAATTCAAAAACGGCCCGTTTGGCTCTTCTGCTGTCGCCGTTAAGCTGGTTGCCGAATTTCACGATACTGGAACCATTATCCTGCCTGATGATATATACAGCGGCCTTGAATAGTTTCCGTTTGCACTCTGAAAAGAAGATTTCCCGCAGGTTTTCCGGGTCATTTCCAAAAATATTGATGAGATCAAGTAACTGCCGCGTAGCAACTGGGTCGTGCGTGTATGCATCAAACAGCCGGTTTAAATCAATAATGAGATCATCCCCAAGACCTGTTTCAAGCTCTTTTCTGGGATCAGTGTCCAGCGGCGATATTATCGTTTTTGTCGAAATATCAATATCTTTGTAGCCTATGCCCCCTTCATTATGTTCATATCTCAACCTGAGACATAGACGGTTATTGTGAATATCAAGATCCGGCGTGTCCTGGTAGCTGCTGTATAGTTTCTTTTCTCTGATGCTGCCCACCAGAGCTCCTGTCTGTGCAGCTTTCGCCAGAATGGCGGGAAAATCATTTTTTCCATCAATTGTAAGAAGTTTGGCTTCGACCTCTTCTATGTCCGCCACGTGGCGGTTGTGGCGTTGTGTAAGGGAGAACTCTGCGTTTCCAGCCAACGGTCCCTGGCTAGGCATAAACAGACTTACGTCTGAAGTTAACAAACGGGATGGGTGGTCTTTACCTCCCGACTCCCTCATACGCATTAAACCACCCCTAATTTCTGGTGCCCGCGTAGCATATAGACATGTTTGACCAACAAGGCAACACTTTTGTCATATTATGTTGGGCGATGCGGTAAAAAATTATTATCCTTTAGTTCCTGTTTAAAAAAGCAAACCTAAAAAAGCAATCTCGCTTTTCACGTTTTCCTCATGTAAAACGGTGACGCCTGAGACAAAATTAATTGGAGGGAGACACAGTAAATGCCTTCATCATCCTACGACGTCATCATCATCGGTTCCGGTCCTGGCGGGTACGTCTGCGCGATCCGCTGTGCGCAGCTTGGGATGAAAGTGGCCTGCGTGGAAAAGCGGGATACGCTGGGCGGCACCTGCCTGAATGTCGGCTGCATCCCCTCCAAGGCCCTGCTGAGCGCCTCGGAAAAGTACGAGGAGGCCGATAAGCACCTGAAGGATATCGGTGTGAAAACCGGCAAGGTTTCCCTCGATCTCAAAGCCATGATGGCGCACAAGGACTCGGTCGTCGAGGCCAACACCAAGGGCATTGAATTCCTGTTCAAAAAGAACAAGGTCGACTGGATCAAAGGCGAGGCATCCATCCCAGAAGACGGGAAAGTCGCCGTCGGCAAGGATATTTACGCCGCCAAGCACATCGTCATCGCCACCGGCTCGGACGTCGTTTCTCTTCCCGGCATCGAGATCGACGAGAAGAAAATCGTCTCCTCCACCGGCGCGCTGGAACTGTCCGAAGTGCCCAGATCCATGGTCGTCATCGGCGGCGGCGTGATCGGGCTGGAGCTTGGCTCGGTCTGGCGCAGGCTCGGCGCGGAAGTAACCGTCATCGAATTCCTTGACAATATCCTGCCCGGCACTGACGCCGAGATCGTCAAGGAAGCCGAAAAGCTTTTCAAAAAGCAGGGACTGACATTCAAAACCGGCAGCAAGGTTACCGGTGCCAAATCCACCAAATCCGGCGTGGAACTGACAGTCGAACCGGCAGCAGGCGGCAAGGCCGAAACCGTAAAAACGGATATTCTCCTGGTCTGCGTTGGCAGGAAAGCCTACACCGACAAACTCGGCCTCGATAAAGCGGGCGTTGAAACCGACGAACGCGGGCGCATCAAAACCGACGCGCATTTCAAAACGAACGTTCCCGGCATCTACGCCATCGGCGACGT
>CAZKGT010000163.1:0-5389 GCA_964552285.1 uncultured Pseudobdellovibrionaceae bacterium
GCATGACGGGCTTTCTTCTTCGTGGCGTCCTGCCAGCGTTTTACAATCACATCAACATATTTTGGATCCAGCTCACTTGTCCGGCATTGCCGTCCCAGCCGCTCACAGGCAATGAGCGTGGAGCCAGAGCCGCCGAAGGGATCCAGCACAATATCCTTGGTCTTGCTCGAATTCTTGATAGCCCGCTCAACCAGTTCCACAGGCTTCATGGTGGGGTGCAGATCATTAACGCGCGGTTTGTTCACAAACCAGACATCGCCCTGATCACGCGCGCCGCACCAGTACCGGTCATTGCCTTCTTTCCAGCCATAAAGGATTGGCTCGTACTGGCGCTGGTAATCAGAACGCCCCAGCGTGAAGGTGTTTTTTGCCCAGACAATAAAAGTTGACCATTTACCACCCGCTGCGATGAACGATTTCTGCAGCGTGTGCAGCTCGGATGAGGACATGCAAATGTAAAGGCTGCCCTTGGTGACCATCAACATATTGGTAATGGCATCGTATAAAAACTGCTCAAAGGCTTCGCCGAGATTATCATTCATAATCGTACGACCACCACTTTTGCCCTTGGCTTTGCGCTGTTTGTCTTTGGCGGTATTGCCGTAATCGACGTTATACGGGGGATCGGTGAACACCATATCGGCCAGATGCCCATTCATGAGTTTTTCAATATCTGTTACAACCGTCGCATCACCGCATAGCACACGGTGGTTTCCGCAGATCCAAACGTCACCGGGTTTGCTGATTGCCTCCTCCGGCACTTCGGGGATAGCTTCTTCTTCCGGCTCTTCATTTTCGTCCTCGGCAAAAAGAAGATCGTCAATCTCTGACGGATCAAAGCCCAGCAGATCCAAATCAAAATCCAGATCGTCCAATGTCTCCAGCTCCAATTTCAATAGCTCTTCATCCCACCCGGCATTCATGGCAATACGGTTATCGGCAATTACCAGCGCTTTGCGCTGAGCCTCACTCAAATGCGATATCTGGATGGAGGGAACACTTTCCATGCCGAGCTGCCGCGCAGCCAGCAACCGGCCATGTCCGGCAATGAGCACGCCGTTCTCATCCACCAGAACCGGATTTACAAAACCAAACTCGGCAATGCTGGCGGCGATTTGTGCCACCTGTGTGTCAGAATGCGTCCGCGCATTATTGGCATAGGGGATCAACTCGTCCAGCGAGCGGTATTCAATATTCAGATTTTCCATGATCATTCATCGCTAAAAGGGTAAAGAGTTCGGAATGCATACGCTGCCACCAGTGGCACCACGCCATTTCCACAGGCGCGAAGTCTGTCCACCCGATTGGCCATCCCATCAGCCATTCTGTGAACAGCGGGTTTAAGCGCATCTGGGACATGTCCCCATTGCTCATGGCTTCCTGGTGCTGGTGGCCAGACTGGAAGGCCATTTTCGGTAAAGATACTTGCCCATTCGGGCGCTCGTTCATGCCGGGGCTGTCTTTCCAATCCCTCGCCATCGGTGTTGGCCATGCTTTGGTTTGTGCGGTGAGCGAGCTGTGAGCATTGTTCGTCCGGTCGTTCATCCTTCTCAGGAAGCTTTCCTGCTTTTCGCCGCTTTCTGTTGCACGAGGAGTGAGCCAATAACGTGCAGTCTCCGCTAACCCCGATCCGTGTGTCGCGCTGGTTGATCCCGGCTCCTGCGCGCGCGGTGTCGGCCACTGTACCTTGGCAGCGCGGTAATCCTTGCCCTCTTTTCGAGCTTGAAGATCTTGTTTTGTGTAGGGGAAGCCATCCGGCTGCATCACTGTTTCCGCCAGTGACGGTGTCCGCAGAACATTGCGACCGTCTTTGCGGATCATTTTCTCCGGGGGACGGGCACTGCTCACCGACGCATCGGTCGCCGTTACGGTAGGCCAGGATGAAGAGGCGTTCGCGGCGATGCGGCGCACCGACTTCTTCCGCTGTAAACAAACCCGCCGCAACGCTGTAACCCATTGATCGTAAGTCATCGTGGACTTGCTCAAACCCCAATCGTAGATGGTGGGAGACGTTTTCGAAAAAGCAGAGCCTGGGTTCGATGGTTCGGACGATTTCCCGTATGTAAGGCCAGAGGTGGCGCGGGTCTTTTTCCGCGCGCTTGGCTCCGGCGATGGAGAATGGCTGGCACGGATATCCTGCAGTGATGATATCCACGCATCCACGCCACGGCTCTGGATCGAAGGATTTAACGTCAGACCAGACAGGCGCCGCATCCATCGTTTCATCCGCCATGCGCGCTGCAAGCTGCGCGGCGGCATAGGCTTCCCCCTCGACATAACAAACGGTTCTTGTTCCAGGCATTGCGAGTTTAAGGCCGAGTTCAAGTCCGCCCGCCCCAGAACACAGGGACAGCACTGTTGAGGTATGATGATCCACACTTAATGTTTCGGTTTCAAAGCTGGTTTATTGGCATCGTCCAGGACGCGGACGATCTCGTTGTATAAAATCTTATGAACAATGTGACGGTCATTTGTTGCCGCGAGTTCTGCATCAAGCCGATCAGGGATTGTCAGCAGATTATCGCGCAAAGGGCGAAAGTGTTTGAATATCTGTGTTTCGGCTTCGTCGCGGTCGATATATTTTCCGCCCTCAACCTTGGCCTTGATCTCCAACAATCTGGCTTTTTCTGTTTCGCTTTTGATCCGTGTTTTTAGCAGCAGCGTGGGTAATTCCGAGACAGGCAATCTGCCGGACATTTGCGTAGGCGTTGCGGGCGGCGCTGTATCTTGTGCGAGCGTTTGCGTGTTCCGCCGTAATGGCCGAGCAGGCTCACGCCGGGCTTCGAGGATTACATCAGCCTCATCACGGTCAATCTTGCCGCGCTTCAGACGTAAAACTTTATCCCTGACAAGCTCATGCACATACTGCCTGCTGAATCCTTTATATTCAGCGTAGGCCTTCTGGCTCATCAGTTCGGTCATAATGTCAAGTAAGTTGCATTTTGTTATTCTGGCGGCACGCCGAATAACAACGCTTAATCAAAAGGTTAGAAGGAAAATGTCAAGTAGGCGTGTCAAGGAAGTTGAAAGCCCTGACGCTAAAAAAGTCCCGCGCGTTCCCCGCCCCTATAGGTTTCGGCCCCACAGTACCTTTTGCACTTTTGCATCTGTATTTTTGTGACGGTTTTTGCTATAATGGGAGCATGAATCAGATTGAACAAAAACTCAGTGAATTTGAAGCACGCCCTGCGCTTTATGATAAAAGCGAACAAGCACGCCGTACTCAAATGTTCCAGCATCTGGCCGCTATCAACGTATTTGAAGGGCTGGAGACCGACCGCATTGACGAAAAACTCTTTGCGCTTCTGGCCAGCGGCAAGATCAGCAAGCCAGAATATCTCGCGCTCTGCATAGATGAGGCACGCGGCACTATTTCATGAGCGGCAGTTACTGGAACCAGCATTCCGATCCTTATCAGTATCCCGATTCAACAGTTTTAAAGAACATACCGGACATCCGTGATGCAGCGGCGCTGGAGCAGTTTGAAAAGCGTGTTACCGCCCTGCGGCTTGATGAAGTTCTGGACGCTGTTGCGCACAGCCCTGTTACGCTGAGAAGCTGGCAGAGCATTCACCGAATTCTTTTTCAGGACGTTTATGCATGGGCAGGCGAAATCCGTACTGTTCACCTGGCTAAAGGCAGAACGGTATTTGCCATGCCAGAGCATATAACCTCTCAAGCCGAAAACATATTCGCCGCTCTTGCTGGCGATGATCTTTCTGATCCCTCGCGCCTGGCTTATTATTTTGGTGAGCTTAATGTTTTGCATCCTTTCCGCGAGGGTAACGGGCGTACACAAAAATTGCTGTTCGATGAAATCGTACGCAGACATAAAAAGGCGATTGCATGGCATGTTATGGATGTTAACGTTTTGCTGAATGCTCTGATTACAGCGTATCAGAATCAGGATTACACACCGCTCACACATCTTTTTGAAATGGCGCTCCACGATATTTAACGTGCATTTCTGTCCAGCATAGAAAAAATATACCCTAAAAATCGAAAAAGTGTTTCAGGGAATGTGTATTAACGGTGTTGCAACACTGTTTCAAACGGCTCGTAAGCATGACTGCCCCTCAAAAACGCTTGAGTGTGTTCTGGTAGTCACCATCGGGATCATTGTTGTTCAGGATGGCTGCCAGACGGTTTGTCCCCACGTTGAGGTGCCGCCAGAGCGTTGTCTTGCTGCTGTTGAAATCATACTCCAACACTTTCCATGGAATGTTATTCGCGCGCGCCCAGATCACACGCTGCTCGATGACGTTGAGCCAGCGCAACCAGCGCATGACTTCCTCCATGAAATCCACCTGCTTGGGCAGAGCGTAGTTGCGCCGCTGCCTTGCATGCAGCATGTCGTAGTATCGTTCCCAATCATCCTTGAGCGTGTCCGGCCACATGGAATGGTAGCCGGGGATTCTCACCTCCGGAATGCATTTATGGATCTCGGCGGCTTCTTCCATGAAGGCCATAACAATCTTTTCTGTCCAGTATGGCTCTGGGGGTGGGCCGATCATTTTCATTGGCACTCCCTCCGCGGTCCGTAGAACCTCACTGCGATTTGTTTAAGGAGTTCTTTTTCTGGCCAGGCGAGACGGTTGTCACATGGGTCTACGTTCAGCACGCCTTGCTTACGCCAGGCGGCTCTGCGCATCAGCTCCATTTCATCTTCATTTTTGGGAGTTTGCCCGGCTGCAGTGCCTAAAGGGCAACGGTAATTATTCATTGTGGTTTCCTTTCTTTTTCCGAGATGTTTTTTTTGGTGACGTTTGCGATGCTGATGCTTCCCCCTTGATGGGTGAAGCTCAGCATTACTCCGTAGGAGTAAGGGGATGTTCTGCCCACTGCCCACTGGCTGGAACCGCCTGTAGGCTTTGAGTTTGAACAGTGGGCAGTGGGCAAGAGCAGTGGGAGATTGCCCACTGGAATTATTACCTTGAAGCCTTGTGATCTGCTGTTTTTGTCCCCGTCCAGTGGGCAAACTGGGGGTATGCAGTGGGCAGTAGGCAATAAAAGAAATGGCAGTGGGCAGCATTATAAATCCTCCCCATCGGCAGTATTATGATGTGCGGTGATCCATTTTTGCGGATCATCGACAGGAATAATTTCATCTGTTTTTGGATGCTTGAAATGAGTGGGGTAAATGCCTGTACCATCGCCCAGCGCCATATCCTCAACACAAAGGTAACCTTGACGGCTGCGTTGCGCGGCAGGGAAGCCATACTCTTCCGCATTTTTGAAAAACTTTACATGACCCTTGGCGCATAAAACATTAAGCCGATCCCGCAAGGAGCGCGCGCTGCCAAAGCCGGATTTATTTTGAAAGCTGTCAGAGAATTGCCGCGCGGTATAAACACGACCTTCCAGGCTTTCCGTGTAAATGAGTTGCAAG
>CAZKGT010000164.1:0-5268 GCA_964552285.1 uncultured Pseudobdellovibrionaceae bacterium
TGCGTGCTGATACGATTCTCTCATATTCGAAATCTTGTGACTACACTATCTAAATCTCCCCGATAATATTTCATTATCACCGGGAACAGCTTAAATCTGTTTTAAGATCTGGTCACGCTTGTTTTTTCGTTTTTCTTGGCCGGATAATGCGCGATACGGAAAATATTGCCGGGTAGGCGTATTTTTCCCATATAAACAATAAGGCCAAATCACACTAAAGCATTTATATAGAATAAAACGCTTTGATTTGTGCACGATCGGGGTACGATATTTGCCGCTCTTAATCTGGCACGCCGCTTGCAATATGTAAAACATAGACAGGACGTCAACCCCAAGGTTTAGGAGGACAGGCACATGACACAGTACATTTACGGAGCAGTCACGATGCTGTTTTTCTCTGCGGCGATTGCAATAGTGGATCAGAACATCCCGAATTCGCTGTGGTACTACATCGATTTATATCTTCCTTTTATCTAGGAAGACGAACGGTTTTAACCCCACCTTCCCCCACCCCTTTAACGGCAGGCAGCAATGTCTGCCGTTTTTTTTACCATTTCTTCAAGGATTTCCGGGTTATCCTGAAAAGAAGGATAGAGGAATAAGGGTGTGATCAATCAATCTTTCAAAACGTTCCGGGATTATTCCGGGCAGGAACGGCTGTTTCTGGCCGCTTTGCCGTATCGCGTCGGCCTTTGGATCAGTCAGGTGGACAATGCTGGCGGCGGCGCGGCAAAGCGGACTGAGCTTGAATCGCTTGAGCGCGTTATTTCCAGCATCTCCGGGAATTTCTGCGGCTCCGTTTTTGTGCAGGAGCTGACCGAGGAAACGCTGGCTCACAGGCACAGATGGGCAGAATGGTCGAAGAACATCGATAATGTCCCCGGCGAATGCCAGCGTGCCCTCGATCTTCTGTCCGGCGAGATATCCATCGAAGACGAGGAAGCGTTCAAGAACGACCTGATGGAGGTCGCCGTAACGGTTGCAAAGGCCTATAGCGAGTTTTTCGAGGAAGAGGGCGTTTCGACGAAAATTCAGGCGCTGGCAGGCATATGGCTGGACAAGTTCGTCGCCCGCATGCAGGGCCTGCCCGAGAAAAAGACCACGGAACTGGAAGACCTGCATATCAGTTTTCACGAGGAGCAGGCGCTTGGAGAACTCGCAAGGGTACTCCATCCCAACATCAACAGCCTGGCCGGTCAGACAAACCTGCATTAGGTGCTGGAACCGGCTTTCTTCTGTTAATCACACTTCTGTTAATCACACAAAAAAGGGTGCTTTTTTTGTTCTGTTCCGGTGCTATTATTAGTGGAACGGCGTCTTACATATCATAAACAAAACAGGAGGCACGCAGCCTGCGGCTGCACGGTACGATGAAACAAGCCACAGATAATCTTTCGGTTCTCACTGGAACGAACGCTGAATATATCGCTCACCTTTACGCACAATATCTGGTCAACCCCAATCACGTCGACGGCAGTTGGCGCAATTTCTTTGGTGACCTGCAGGATGACGAAATTGCCTTGCTGGAGGAGCTGAACGGCGCAAGCTGGACGCCGCAGGAAAACAAAAAATCCCGCAACGCGTTCGACCATATGGCCGCCGGTGCGCATATGAGCCACGAGACAACGCGGGAGCTGGACTCCCAGGTTGCCCGCTCCCGGCTGGATGTGCGTTCGGCAAGTGAAAAGGATATTGAGCGCGCAACGCTGGATTCCGTACGGGCGCTGATGCTGATCCGGGCCTACCGGGCGCGCGGCCATATGATTGCCGATCTTGACCCGCTGGAGTTAAAGCCGAAGGAATATCACCCGGAACTGGACCCGAAACATTACGGCTTCGCCTCCGCCGACTATGACCGTCCGATTTTCATCAACGGTGTCCTCGGTATGGAATACGCGTCGCTGCGGGAAATACTGGATGTTCTGAAGCAGACCTATTGCGGCGAGATCGGCGTCGAGTTTTTGCACCTGACCGATCCGGAAGAAAAAGGCTGGATCCAGCAGCGGATCGAGACCCCGCGCAACCAGACCGATTTTACCGTCAACGGCAAGCGCGCCATCCTGCAGCGGATCACGGCCGGAGAGGTTTTTGAGCAGTTTCTTCACCGGAAATATGTCGGCACCAAGCGTTTTGGCGTGGATGGCGGGGAGGTTCTGATCCCGGCGATGGAGCAGATCATGAAGCGCGGCGGCCAGCTGGGGCTGAAGGAAATCGTCATCGGCATGGCTCACCGCGGCCGCCTGAACGTTCTGGCCAATGTCATGGGCAAGCCCTTCACGGCGATCTTTGCCGAGTTCCAGGGGAGTGCGCACGATCCCGAGGACGTGCAGGGCTCCGGCGATGTGAAGTACCACCTTGGCACCTCCAGCGACCGCGATTTTGACGGCAACGTCATTCATTTGTCGCTAACGGCGAATCCGTCGCATCTGGAGGCGGTTAATCCTGTGGTGATCGGTAAGGTCCGTGCCAAGCAGGTCCAGCGTAAGGATAAAGACTCCCTCGAGGTCATGCCGCTTCTCCTTCACGGCGATGCCGCTTTCGCCGGGCAGGGGCTTGTCGCCGAAACGCTGATGATCTCCGAGCTTCCCGGCTACCGCGTCGGCGGAACGGTGCATATCGTCATCAACAACCAGATCGGCTTTACCACCATGCCGCAATACGGCCGTTCCGGCCCGTACCCGACGGATGTTGCCAAAATGCTGGCCGCGCCGATCTTCCACGTCAATGGCGATGAGCCCGAGGCCGTGGTTCATGTGGCGCGGATTGCCACCGAGTTTCGCCAGAAGTTCAAGAAAGACGTCGTTATTAATATCTTCTGTTACCGCCGTTTCGGCCATAATGAGGGCGACGAGCCGTCCTTTACCCAGCCGCGGATGTACAAAAAGATCGCCTCGCAGGAAACGACGCGTCAGCAATATGCCCGCCAGCTTGTCGCCGAGCGCGTGATCGGTGAGAACGAAGCGCAGGCGATGGTCGATGAGTTCACCTCCTATCTCGAAGACGCTTTCGAGGCGACCAAGAGCTACAAGCCGAACGCGGCTGATTTCCTTGGCGGTGCCTGGGAAGGCATGTCAGTCGCCTATGGCGAGGACCGCCGCGGTGAAACGGCAATCTCGGACGAACAGGCACAGGCGATCGGCAGGGTGCTGACAACCGTTCCGGATGACTTCAACCTGCATCCCAAACTGAACCGTTTCCAGGATGCCCGCCGCAAAATGTTTGAAACCGGCGAGGGGTTCGACTGGGCGACTGCCGAGGCGCTGGCCTTTGGGACGTTGCTTCAGGACGGCTATGCCGTGCGCCTGTCCGGACAGGATTGCGGGCGCGGAACCTTCTCCCAGCGCCATGCGGTTTTCTACGACCAGAGCGGCACGGGCCATTACGTCCCGCTCCAGCACGTTTCTGACGACCAGCCCAAATTCGAGGTCCACAACAGCCCGCTTTCCGAGGCCGCGGTGATGGGTTTTGAATACGGCTATTCACTGGCCGATCCGCATACGCTTGTCATGTGGGAAGGCCAGTTCGGTGACTTCGCCAACGGCGCGCAGGTCATCATCGACCAGTTCATCGCCTCGGGCGAGGCCAAATGGCTGCGCATGTCCGGCCTGACCCTGCTGCTGCCGCACGGTTATGAAGGGCAGGGGCCGGAGCACTCCTCCGCCCGGCCCGAGCGTTTCCTGCAAATGAGTGCCGAGGATAACTGGCAGGTCTGCAACTGCACGACCCCGGCCAACTATTTCCACGTCCTGCGCCGCCAGATGCACCGCGATTTCCGCAAGCCGCTGGTCCTGTTTACGCCCAAATCCCTGCTGCGGCACAAGCTGGCGGTCTCGCCTTTGTCCATGATGACCGGGGACAGCACCTTCCACCGTTTTCTTTGGGACACCGATTCCGAGGAACTGGAAAAACCGGAGAAAATCAAACGCATCGTGATGTGCACGGGCAAGGTCTATTACGACCTCCTGCAGGAGCGCCGGCAACGCAAGCTGAAAGATGTCATGATTATCCGTGTCGAACAGCTTTTCCCGTTCCCGAAAAACGCCCTCGGCAGGGAAATCAAAAACTATCCCAACGCCGAGATCGTCTGGTGCCAGGAAGAGCCCCGCAACCAGGGCTACTGGTTCTTTGTCGGCCAGCGCATCAAGGATATGCTCGCGGATATCAGGCACAAGTGCAAAGAGCCCGGCTACGCCGGCCGCCCCGAAGCCGCCGCCCCGGCCACAGGCCGTCTAAAACGCCACCAGGAAGAACAGGCGAAGCTGGTCGATAAGGCGTTGACGGTTTAATTGACATAAGAATAAAAATGATCTATATAGCCCTTCATTCCGGGATGAATTGAGGGTTGCCGCGATGTCTATGTATGACTTTGACGATTTTGACGAGCACGAGAATAAAAACAAATTTTGCTCGGCAGATGAGATCGATGAACGCCAGGCCATAGAGCTTGCCTGTCTGTTGGACCGTTGGGAACAGAATGAAGTCGAAGCGCTGGAAGTATTGCGACAAATGGCGGTCATTGTCGGCGCCCAATGTAATATAGCCAGTTCCTACTATATCGACCTTCAATACGGACCGGGAACAAATCATTTTGAAGAAAGAGTCAATGGTGCTCACCGTCATATTATTGAAAGACCGGGGAACCTTTCTCGTTGGTGTGAACATCAGGCTGATTCAGCTATTGACTGGATTGAGCGTTTAAAACCAAGCGAAACAGCAGATAAGCCTAGGATTATTGCGGAGCAGCGTGAATACCAGGACAAACACACTGGCAGATTTCCGCCACTACAGAAGGGGCAGGAGATTATTGGTTCCCGCGGATATGTCGATGCGCTGGAGAGGCTCATCGATGTCAGGGATCAGGCGATCACAGAACGGGATGAATGTACGCAGGCCATTGCAGAGTCTGCCATTCTCCGGGTTCGAATTGAAAAACAGGACGCGGAATATGATGCGGCAAATGTCGGGGAGGCTGTTGCGCGGGAACGGCGGAATTTCGAGAAGGAATTTGCAGACAGGGTACAGGGCTATAAGGATGAACTAAAGCCGGAAGTTCTTGATGTCACCGATCATGATCCGCAGGTTTTGGCAGCCGTTCAGGAAATCAAAAGAAAGCTGGGTGAGTGCGAGTTCAGTTCATGGGAAGCAGCCGGAGCGATTGCGGAAGTAATATTCAAGCCTTTTGATTTTCAGACCGGAGATTTTACCCGCAATCCTCCACACTACCGGACTCTGCATCAGAACACATTGACAGGCAAAGGTTTACTGGGG
>CAZKGT010000165.1:0-5226 GCA_964552285.1 uncultured Pseudobdellovibrionaceae bacterium
CAGGGCTGGTGGTACCATATTGGCCGTCCGGTCGCGGATGCTGCCTGACAGGCGGAAGGCGTTATTTCTTCTTTTCCAGCTCTTCTTTCAGCTTCTTTACATCCTTCACCAGCCCGTTGATGACATGGGTGAAGGGATCGATAATTTCCTCGCCCGGCAGGCCGTAAGCGTGCACGGCTTCTTCGCCCGGCTTGTGGGTGCCGAGTTTTTTGGCCGGGACGCCGATAACGGTGACGCCTTCGGGCACGTCTGATGTCACAACGGAATTCGCGCCGACGCACGAACATTTATGCAGGGTGATGTCGCCCAGGATCTGGGATCCCGCGCCGACGATAACATTATCCTCAAGCGTCGGGTGGCGCTTCTTGCCTTTGCCGTCGGGCGATCCCATCCCGCCGAGCGTGACGCCGTGATAGATGGTCACGTTATCGCCAATCACAGCCGTTTCGCCAATCACAACGCCCATGCCGTGATCAATGAAGAAGTTCTGGCCGATCTGCGCACCGGGGTGAATTTCAATGCCGGTAAACCAGCGGCCAATCTGGGCGATAAACCTTGCCAGCGCCCGCAGCTTCAGTTTCCACAGCCGCGAAGCCAGCCAGTGAAACAGCTGGATATGAAACCCGGCATAACCGACGACGACTTCCATGAAGGTCGGATTGGCCGGGTCGCGGTCCTGGATATGGCGGATGAGGTTAAGCATTTTCTGGCTTTTCAATATGCGAGTGAATAATGAGTGAGCGAGTAAAAGAATGGGCAGGGTAACAGCATCTGACGTTTCACCCACGCACTCGTATACTCGTTCACTTGTTTACTCCTCAAACAGCGCTGTCGACAAATACCGCTCTGCAAAGGACGGAATGATGACAACGATCTGTTTGCCCTTGTTTTCCGGTTTTTTACCAATCTCTATGGCGGCGGCCAGTGCCGCGCCCGAGGATATACCCACCGGAATGCCCTCGGTTTTGGCAAATTCGCGGGAGGTGGCAAGGGCGGTTTCGCTGTCTACCTTGACGATCTCGTCAATCAGGTCCGTTTCCAGCACGCCCGGCACGAAACCGGCACCGATTCCCTGGATTTTGTGAACACCGGGTTCGCCGCCGGACAGGACGGGGCTTTCTTCCGGCTCAACAGCAACAGCGCTGAAACCGGATTTGCGCTCTTTCAAAACCTTTGCCACGCCGGTCAGCGTGCCGCCTGTGCCAATACCAGAAATCAGGATGTCGACCTTGCCGTCCGTGTCCTTCCAGATTTCCTCTGCTGTGGTCTGGCTATGGATTTGCGGGTTGGCCGGGTTGTCGAACTGGCCGGGGGAGAAAGAGTCCTCGTTCTGGGCCAGCAATTCTTCGGCGCGTGCAATCGCGCCTTTCATGCCTTTTTCCCGCGGCGTCAGTTCAAGCTCGGCCCCGAGCAGCTTCAGCATCTTGCGCCGTTCCATCGACATGCTTTCCGGCATGGTCAGGATCAGGCGGTATCCTCTGGCCGCGGCAACCATGGCCAGCGCGATGCCCGTGTTGCCGGAGGTTGGCTCGACCAGTGTGGTTTTGCCGGGTGTGATTTTACCGGCCTGTTCGGCGGCCTCGATCATGGCGGCGCCGATCCGGTCCTTCACCGAAGAGAGCGGATTGAAGAACTCGAGCTTGGCGAGCACATCGGCTTCGATCCCGTGTTTTTCGGCAAAGCGGGTCAGGCGTACAAGCGGGGTTGCGCCGATGGTCTGGAGAATACCGTCATAGACGCGGCCACGGAACTCACCGGTATCAGAAGACGGCGGTGGTGCGGCAGGGGCAGGCGTTTGCTCTGCTGTGTCTGTCTCTGTTGCCTCAGCCGGCACGGCTTGTTCGGTTTCCGGTTGCGGCTGTGTCGGTTCTGCTGCGTTTTCTGTTGTCATGGTTGTCCCCTTTGTTATCTATGTATCTATTCGATAAAGGAATTGTGTCTGTTACCAAACTATTTTTTGTCTGAACGCTTTTTGGGCGCGGCTTTCTTTGCGGTGGTTTTCTTTGCGGGCGCTTTTTTCGTTGCGGCCTTTTTAGGAGCCTCTTTTGGCATTTCTTCCGGCGCGAGGCGGTCGGGCGGTGAGATGATTCCGGCGGATACGACGAGCTTAACCCCTTCTTCCACGGTCATGTTGAGATATTTCAGCTCTTTCTTCGGCACGAACAGCAGGTAGCCCGACGTCGGGTTCGGCGTTGTCGGCACGAAGACGTTGATGGTTTCGTTTTCCGTGACGCGCTGGACCTGCCCTTCCGAGCGTCCCGTCACAAAGCCGATCGACCAGACACCTTTGCGCGGATATTCCAGCATGACGACCTCGCGGAAGGCCTGCGACTGGGTAGCCATGATGGTCTCAAAAATCTGCTTGATCGCCCCGTAGATGTTCCGGATAACAGGCATCCTGTGGACGATATACTCGGAAATGCGGATCAGCAGGCGTCCCAGGAAATTCTTGGCAAACCAGCCCACCAGAATAAAAAAGACGATGACGACGATCAGCCCGAGGCCGGGCACGGAGAAGGGCAGATACGTGTTAGGGTTATAGACCTCCGGTATGATATGCGTGACTTTTTTATCGATAAACCTGATGAAAATGTAGGTCAGGTAAACCGTAATGCCGATCGGTGCGGTGACCAGAATACCCGCCAGAAAATAGCCCCGCAGGCGGGAGAACACGCTAAGGCCCAGCCCGTCTTCATCATTGTGAGGGCGCAGGAGCGGATGCGTATCCAGGTCTTTTTTGCTGTTATCGGTCATGTTTTTCCTTCTTTTGGCTGAGGATACGATTACAGGATTTGCCGAAGAATTCAACGGCCACGATCAGCCGAACAGCCTCAGGATGCTGGTATTGAAGATATTGGCAAGATTAAGGGACGTGAAGGCAAGGTTCAGGCGCGTTTGCGCGGCCAGCATGGCAGCCCCTTCCTTGTTCATGTCGGCAAGGATCAGCTTGTCCGATCCTTCCTGCAGCGTGTTCGTAAGGTTGTTCACGAATTCGGAGCGCGTTTCGATGATAAGAAGATCGTTCACAAGGTTGGAGCCGTAGTTCCTGACCGTAATCAGGGCGTCCCGGACGCTCTGGATAACGTCTTCAAGGTTTTCCGCATCGTTGAAGTCATTGCGGACGAGGCTAAGCCCCTCATGCGTGAGGTCTATGCCGTTGGTTACCAGAGAGCTGGACCGGATTTCATTGAAGAAGGTTTCTATACTGCTGCCGTCCAGCAGGTTCTGTCCCCGGAACGAGGCATCGTTAATAAGGTTATCGATCTGGGTCAGGACTTCTTCATACTGGCGGTGCCTGTACTCGATGATATTGGTGAAGAACATCGAGTCGTAGTGACGCTGGATATCCGTATCGCCAAGGGCCTCGTTATAGAGCGCAACATCGGAGATTCGTCCGTCAAAGCGGTAAGTGTTATTTGGCGAAGCACCGTCATGCATGTAACTGCTGCCGTCCAGTGAGCCAATGGCTACGGCGCCGGTGTGTGAGGAAAGTGCCCGTGTAACGACACCCGAACCGACGGCCTCACCGTTCAGGTAACCCGTAACCGTACCACTGCCGGTGAAATCGAAAACAATGGCGGCGTGATATGTTTCTCCGGCAACGATGGGCGCGGTAATTGCAAACGGCCCAAAGTCATTTTGGTCGCGCGCATTGAAATAAATCTGGCCGTTATCGATATAGATGTTGAGAGAATTGACATTGCCGCCTTCCTCCCAGAGAACCTGACGGCCGGCGCCGGCGCTGACGTCATCGGCATTGAAGACAAGCTCAACGGTACGCCGGGGCTGGTTACCGACATTGATGAGGCCGCTGTTCGGAATCCTGACCCGGTCATTATTACCGTCAAAGTCGGCGCTGACGTCTGAGACATTTTCATAAAGTCCTGCCGCGCCCAGTGTAACGCCGCCGGTATAATTTCCGTTAATCGCAGCGCCGCTGGCACCCAGATTAACGGCCGGGCCGCCGGCATCGTTCAGGCGCCAGTAACCGTCCGGGTTGTCATTGAGTATTTGCCTGTATAGGGGGGAAAGCGTTGTATCAACTTCATGCTCATAAATATCGGGGTCCGTAATGCCCAGATCAAGAAGCCTTTGGGATTCAAGCGCAATGGTCTCGGCTTGCTCCAGAAGGGTTTGCAGCGACTCAATACCGTACAGGGCTTCCTTGATTGTCGAAATGTTGCGGTCGATGCCGTCGAGCAGTCGCAAAAGATCGAGTGAACGGTTCGAAAGCGAATCGGATGTGAAGTAATTATCGGGGTCGTCGAGGGCGCTGTTGACGTCTTTGTTTGTAGACAAACGAAGAGTCACGCGATCCACAACGGATTGCGCATCCTTCACAGCCAGCAATGTCCGGTTTATCGCCGGACCTAGCAAAACTCCGTCTACCATAACATTTCCTATGTTTTTTCAGGGCATTCTGCCCCGTCTCACAGTATACCGGAGTTCGATTAATAGGGAATTAATCAAAGGTTAATTCTTCGAAGAAGGATGGGGATGCCTATAAAAGGAAGTCTGCGATATTGACTGTTCTGGCGGTAAAGGAGGCATACTGGATTTGCTGCCGTGTCTGAAGAGCCAGCATTTTGGCACCTTCTTCATTCTGGTCGATCAGGGTCAGTTTGTCACTGCCGGATTCCAGAACGTTTATCATCTGGCTGATCGATGTGCTGCGCGTCTGGATAATATTCAGGTCGTTGGCAAGCGTGGTGGCGTAACTGCGAAGGGTTTCCCGTGCTTCCCTGACTTCCTCGATTTTAAGCTGGATCTGTTCAAGGGTGGTGAAGTCCGCCTTTGTCAGGCCCAGCCCGGCTGAATCCGCTGCAATGCCCTCGCTGTCCAGCGAACTTGTGCGGAGTTCGTTAAAAAAGGTCGTCAGAACATCTTCCTGCAACAGGTTCGTTCCGCGGTATGAAGCGTCGGCGACCAGCAAATCGAGTTGTTCCAGAATGGCTCTGTATTGCCGTTCGAGCGGGTCGACGGCGTCAATGCCCGGATCGTCGATAATGTCGTTAAAGGTGTAGCGGATCACCACAATGCCGTCGCCGCCCCTGGAGCCGACACGGTTGTTGTTTCCACCGCCGCCGCCGCCGCCTGTACCGTCTACGCCCGGGGTTGACGCAGTGGGGTCATTGGCGCCTGTGCCGCCGCCGCCTGTACCGCCTGCGCCTCTCGCATCGGCGTTTGCGCCGCCCCCGCCGCCGCCGCCGCCATAGAACGTCACAA
>CAZKGT010000166.1:0-5173 GCA_964552285.1 uncultured Pseudobdellovibrionaceae bacterium
TCTCTCGTACATAATTCCATCCTAGCATCAGTGCTTAGATGGAATAGCCCCTAAATAAATATTAATGACGCATGCGCTGAACGCGTAGCGTGTCCGGAATGGGCGGTTTCCTTTCCAAAACACAGCTTCCCACGTTTCACGAAATGGTCAGGGTGTTACGGCAGCCTGTGGCGTGCCGTGAGTATGGAACATAATCAAGGAAGGAAAGAAATGGGAAACGGTATTACATCGGCATCCATGAACGAAGCAGCTGGCGGACTGTCGGAGAGAGAATTAGCGGTCATTAGCAATCCTGATGGCAGAGCGGAATCTGAGCTGGATACGGGCATGACAAGGAGCGGCCTCAAAAGCATGGTTCGGCCCTGCTCGGAAATACGGGTGCCTCCCTGTAATTCAAAGCCGAGAGTTCCCGGACCTTACGGTTCCTGAAAAGGCGCAACAAAGATAATTCTTGCATGGCGGGCGCTCTTTCGTTAGGGTGCCCGCCAATTGTAACTACCCGTGGGAGGCTATCCGGCAAAAGACCAGCCGGAACCGTACCACGAACCTCGTTCACGCCATAACCGTAACGGAGGATAAAATGGCAAAGAAAGTATCAGGTTACATCAACCTGACGATCACGGGTGGCGCGGCCAACCCGTCTCCGCCTGTCGGCCCGGCTCTGGGTCAGCACGGCGTCAATATCATGGAATTCTGCAAGGCCTTTAACGCGGCCACCGAAGAATCCAAGGGTATTCCTATTCCTGTTGTGATCACGGTGTATGAGGATCGCTCCTTCACCTTTATCACCAAAACCCCGCCGGCAAGCTATTTCATCAAGAAGGCTGCCAAGCTCAAGAGCGGCGCGAAAATGCCGGGGCGGGAAACTGTCGGTCATATCACGACCAGACAGGTCAGGGAAATCGCGGAACTGAAGATGCTGGACCTGAATGCGGCCGACATCGAAGCTGCGATGAAAATCATTGAAGGCTCGGCCCGCTCTATGGGTATCGAAGTGCTGGAGGGCTAGGTCATGGTGAAAATAGCAAAGAAAACGAAAGCAATCCGTGAGACCGTCGATCGTGATCGTCTGTACGGTATCGAGGACGCCGTGAAGCTGCTGAAAGACGCGGCCAGGGAGCGCAAATTCGATGAAACCATCGAGATCGCGCTGAACCTTGGTGTCGACCCACGGCACGCCGACCAGAACGTCCGCGGGATGGTAGAACTGCCGAACGGTACGGGCGCATCCGTCCGTGTCGGTGTCTTCGCCCGTGATGCAAAAGCCGAGGAAGCCACAAAGGCCGGTGCCGATGTTGTCGGTGCCGAGGATCTCGTTGAAAAGATCCAGAACGGCGAGATCGAGTTCGATCGCTGCATCGCCACGCCGGACATGATGCCGCTTGTCGGCCGGGTCGGTAAGATCCTTGGGCCCCGCGGCCTGATGCCGAACCCGAAACTGGGCACCGTCACGCCTGACGTGGCCAAGGCCGTTGAATCCGCCAAGGGCGGCGCGATTGAATTCCGCGCTGAAAAAGCCGGGATCGTTCATGCCGGTGTCGGCAAGGCAAGCTTCACGGAAAAGGCGCTGGCTGAAAACATCCGCGCTTTCATCACCGCGATCCAGAAAGCCAAGCCGTCCGGCGCCAAGGGCACTTACATGAAGAAAGCAACGCTGTCTTCAACGATGGGTCCCGGCATCAAGCTGGATCTGGCAAATGCCAGCGGCGAGGAAGTAAAGGCCGCTTAACAAGGTTCTTCACCGCGAAGACGCGAAGAAGTGAAGAAGACATTATTACTGTCATCCCGACCGATGTGGAGGGATCTTTCCCGGTATCAGCTTGGTAAGATCCCCCGGCTTCGCTCGGGATGACAGGTTTTTATTGACTTCGCCCCTTCGCGTCTTCGCGGTGAAATAAAACACTTGACGCACTGAACGTAATTCTATAACTAGTGCGCACAATTGTTTCCTGTCCGAGACTGCGGGGACCCGAACGAGGGTTTAAACAGCCTGCATAGATGGGGTGATTATAAAGACTTCAAAAGAGATGAAGTCTTGTCACCTTTGTTTCGGATAGGGGATGCGCCTTTAAGAAGGGCCGCATCCTTTTTTATTGGCAAGATACGGAGAAAAGACCATGGGGATGAGCCCTGCACAGAAGAAGGATGACGTCGCCGCGCTGAACGAGCGTTTTGCGAATGACGAAATTGTCGTGCTGACCCACTATTCGGGCCTCACTGTTGCAGAGATCACCGAACTGCGCAACGCGCTGCGCGCCGAAGGGGCGTCCTTCAAGGTCACCAAGAACACGCTGGCAAAGCGCGCCGTGCAGGGCACGAAGTTCGAAGGCATGGCCGACATGTTTACCGGCCCGACCGGCGTTGCCACCTCGCAGGACCCGGTGGCCGCGGCCAAGGTCACACAGAAATTCGCCAAGGATCATGACAAGCTCATCATCGTTGGCGGTGCGCTCGGCGAACAGCTTCTCGACGAAGCGGGTGTAAAGCAACTGGCTTCCCTGCCGTCTCTCGACGAACTGCGCGCCAAACTGGCTGGCCTTCTGGCCGCCCCGGCGACCAAGGTTGCCCGCGTCCTTCAGGCCCCGGCCCAGCAAATGGTCGGCGTGACGAAGGCTTACGGGGAAAAGAGCGAATAACAGGTTTTTTGATTTTAGTAGAAGAAAGGAAACGAAAATGGCTGCTGATCTTGAAAAAATTGCTGAGGAACTGTCCGCGCTGACGGTTCTCGAAGCTGCAGAACTGTCCAAGCTGCTGGAAGACAAGTGGGGCGTGAGCGCCGCCGCTGCTCCGGTTGCTGTTGCTGCTGCCCCCGGCGCTGCCGGTGGCGAAGCCGCTGCGGAAGAAAAAGACGCGTTTGACGTCGTTCTGACCAGCGCAGGCGGCAACAAAATCGCCGTGATCAAGGAAGTCCGTGGCGTGACCGGTCTTGGCCTCAAAGAAGCCAAGGATCTGGTTGAAGCCGGTGGTACCGTCAAGGAAGGTGCCAAGAAGGACGAAGCCGAAGAGATCAAGAAGAAACTGGAAGAAGCCGGCGCAAGCGTTGAGCTGAAGTAATTGGTGACTGGATTATTGGATGATTGGTGATTGGATTTTTTCCAATCATCAAATCATCCAATGACTAATCATCCAAAACATGCTTGACATCCGTGGCGCACTGCGCCATATAACCGGCAAACGATTCCAGGACAAACGTGAGCGCATACATTCCGCACAGCGGATAAATTCGATATTACAGCATGGCTGCTCTAGCCCCGGGCAAGGGGATAGGGGCGGCCCTTACGCGTTTTTGACACAATTACAGGCCGCCGGCAGTCCCGGCCGGAGCGAGAAAAGAGAGCGAGAAGGGTAGGAACATGAGTGCAGCAAAGGCATCATCCACAAAAAAATCCGACAATTCAGTAGAAAACGTCGACAGCTATACCGGCCGCAAGCGTGTTCGCCGCTCTTTCGGCAAGATCCGCGAAGTGGCTGCGATGCCGAACCTGATCGAGGTTCAGCGCAATTCCTACGAGCAGTTCCTGCAATCCGGAATTGCCGAAGGAGACCGCAATCTTCAGGGGCTTCAGGAGGTTCTGTCCTCGGTTTTCCCGATCAAGGATTTTTCCGATCGCGCCGAAATCGATTTTGTCCGCTACGAACTGGAAAATCCAAAATACGATGTTGAGGAATGTATCCAGCGCGGTATGACATACGCTGCGCCGCTGCGCGTGACATTGCGCCTGTCCGTCTTTGACGTTGATGAGGATTCCGGGCTGAAATCCATTCGTGACATTAAAGAGCAGGACGTCTATATGGTTGACATGCCGCTGATGACGAAAAACGGCACGTTCATCGTCAATGGCACGGAGCGGGTGATTGTCTCCCAGATGCACCGCTCGCCGGGCGTCTTCTTCGATCACGACGGCGGCAAGACGCATGCTTCCGGCAAGTACCTCTTTGCCGCACGGGTCATCCCGTACCGCGGTTCCTGGCTGGATTTCGAGTTCGACGCCAAGGATCACCTTTATGTCCGTATCGATCGCCGCCGGAAACTGCCGGTGACAACGATGCTGCGCGCACTCGACAGCGCGGAGACGGAAAGCTACCGCGCCGAATGCGAGGAAAACGACACGCCGGTCGATTCTCTGATGGTGCAGGGTATGTCCAATGAGGAAATCCTCTCCACCTTCTACGGCACCACGATCTACAGCAAGGACAAGAAGGGCTGGAAAACGCCGTTCGATGCCGAGCGTCTGCGCGGTGTCAAGCTTGTACACGATCTGGTCGATGCAAAGACCGGCAAGGTTGCCGCTGAGACAGGCACCAAGATCACGCCGCGTCAGGCCAGGAAACTGACGGAAGGCGGCCTGAAAGACATTCTGGTGCAGGATGAGGAGCTTCTCGGCCAGTATCTTGCCGAAGATATCTTCGATGAGAAAACCGGCCAGGTTCTGTTCGAAGCCGGTCACGAAATTACAGCCGAGGATCTGGCGGCGCTCGAAAGCGCCAGCGTCAGCAACCTTCCGGTTCTGGCGATCGATCACCTGAATGTCGGCGCTTATGTCCGCAACACGATGATGATCGACAAGTGCGATACGCGCGAGGAAGCCCTCATCGATATTTATCGCGTCATGCGCCCGGGCGAGCCGCCGACGGTTGAATCCGCCGAGGCGCTGTTTGCCTCTCTGTTCTTCGATCCCGAGCGTTACGACCTTTCACCGGTCGGCCGGGTAAAGATGAACCTGCGTCTTGGCATTGAGGCCGAGGACCAGATGCGCGTCCTTCGGAAAGAGGACATCCTGAAGATCCTGCAATATCTGCACGAACTGAAAGACGGCAAGGGCGAGGTCGACGATATCGACAACCTCGGTAACCGCCGTGTCCGTTCGGTCGGTGAACTGATGGAAAACCAGATCCGCATCGGCCTGCTGCGCATGGAGCGCGCGATCCGTGAGCGTATGTCTTCGGTTGACGTTGATACCTACATGCCGCACGACCTGATCAACTCCAAGCCGGCACAGGCCAGCGTGCGCGAGTTCTTCGGTTCCTCGCAGCTCTCACAGTTCATGGACCAGACCAACCCGCTGTCCGAGATCACTCACAAGCGCCGCCTTTCGGCCCTTGGTCCGGGCGGCCTGACGCGTGAGCGCGCGGGCTTTGAAGTCCGCGACGTGCACCCGACCCACTATGGCCG
>CAZKGT010000167.1:0-5165 GCA_964552285.1 uncultured Pseudobdellovibrionaceae bacterium
CCTGGCCGATGCGCCGGTCTGGATTGTAACCGCAGAGGAAAAAATGACCCGCGATTTGTCGCATTGCAGGAAAAGGGCGTTGAGATCATCCATGTAGGGCGGGATGACACGGGAGGGTGCAGCCTGATGCAGGCGCTTGGCGCGCTGGCGGAGCGGGGACTGACGCGCGTCATGGTCGAGGGCGGGTCGCAGGTTCATACGGCTTTCCTTCGCGCAGGGCTGTTTGACCGGCTGGTCTGGTTCCGAGCAAATTCGCTGATCGGCGGGGACGGGCTGGCTGCTTTTGGCGCTCTTGGTATCGAGGATCTGGTGGAAAAGTTGTCTTTGCAGCGCCGTGAAACTATATTGGCTGGCTCTGATGTTTGCGAGATATACGAACGGGAAATATAGGACAAGACTTTGTTTACAGGAATAATTAAGGATATCGGCACGCTGCGCCGCGTTGAGGATAACGGGACGGGCCGGCGGATCATGATCGGCACGAATTTAGACCTTTCGAAGAAGAATATCGGCGATTCTATCTCCTGTTCGGGGTGTTGTCTGACGGTTGTTGAAAAGGGAAGCGACTGGTTTTCCGCCGATGTTTCGGGAGAAACGCTTTCGAAAACGACGATCGGTTGCTGGAAAGAGGGCGATGGCGTCAATCTGGAAGGCGCCATGCAGATGGGCGACGAGTTTGGCGGGCATTTTGTCTCCGGTCATGTCGACGGGCTTGCGGTCCTTGAGGAAATTGCGCTGGACGGGGATTCTCACCGGATGCGCTTTCGGGTGCCCGATGCGCTGGAGTCGCTGATCGCTTCCAAGGGATGTGTTGCGGTGGACGGGATATCGCTTACGGTTAATGAGGTGCGCGGACCGGTCTTCGGGGTCAATATTATCCCGCATACATTTGAGAACACCACGCTCGGCGGGAAAAAGGTCGGCGATACATTCAACCTTGAAGTAGACCTGATTGCGCGGTACATCAAGCGCATCATGGATAACGCGGCCTGACGGGCTATTATATGAAGACGATATCGAAGAAGGAAATTTCCGATACGCGCCTGGCCTCTGAGGATCAGGCGGTTTTGTCGTCCGCTGAAGAGATTATCGCCGAGGCGCGGGCCGGGAGCATGTTTATCCTTGTCGACGATGAAGACCGGGAGAATGAAGGCGACCTGATAATCCCGGCGCAGACGGCCACGGCCGAGGCAGTCAATTTCATGGCGCGTGAGGGCCGGGGCCTGATTTGTCTTGCGATGGATGGAACGATCATCGACCGGCTGGGGCTCGATTTGATGGAAAAGCGCAACGAGGCCAGGCACGGTACGGCCTTTACGGTTTCCATTGAGGCAAAAGAAGGCGTGACGACCGGGATTTCCGCGGCGGACAGGGCGCACACGATCAAGGTGGCGATTGACCCGCAATCGGGTCCGTCCGACATCGCGACACCGGGTCACGTTTTCCCCTTGCGGGCGCGCGAAGGGGGGGTTCTGGTACGGGCCGGGCATACCGAAGCGGCTGTGGATATCTCGAAAATGGCCGGGATGGAGCCAGCCGGTGTCATCTGCGAGATCATGAATGACGACGGGACGATGGCCCGTCTTCCCGACCTTGTGGGGTTTGCGCGGCGCCATAACCTCAAGATCGGTACAATCGCCGATTTGATCGCACACCGGCGCACCAATGAGCGCCTTGTGGATAAGATACATGAAGGTGAAATAACAAGCCGTTACGGGGGAACTTTCAAGCTCTGTCTTTACGCAAATACGGTTCAGTACATGGAGCATATTGCTCTCGTCAAAGGGGATATTTCCGATAGTGACGAGCCTGTTCTTGTCCGTATGCATGCCCTCAATCTTGTGCAGGACGTTCTTGGCGAGGGGGATGCCGTGCTTGAAAAATCCATGAAAAAAATCGACGAGGCCGGGCGGGGGATTCTTGTTCTGATCCGTGAACCGAATGCGCGTTCGCTCTCGGCGCGTTTGAACCGGGACAGGAAAATCACGAAAGAATTGCGCGATTACGGGGTCGGTGCACAGATCCTGACCGATCTTGGCGTGAAAAAGATGGTTTTGTTGTCCAATACGGATAAAACTGTTGTAGGACTGGATGGATACGGCCTTGAGATTGTCGGCCGGCAATCTCTCGATCAGGAATAAAAGGAATTTGCTATGACCGGGACATACGCGTTTGAAGAAGCGCCGCACGTGATGATTATCGAGGCGCGGTTTTATGAGGAGATATCCGACAATCTGGCCGAAGGGGCGATTGCAAAGCTGGAAGAGGCCGGGGCCACATATGAGCGCTTTACGGTTCCTGGCGCGCTGGAAATCCCGATGGCGATACAGGCGGCTGTGCGCGGGCTGGACTTTTATACGGCGCGGCGGCGCTTTGATGCCTACGTGGCGCTGGGCTGCGTAATTCGCGGCGAAACGACGCATTATGAGATTGTCAGCGGGGAAAGCGCGCGGGGGCTGATGGAACTGGGTATGAAACACACACTGGCCATCGGTAACGGAATCCTGACCTGTGAAAACCGGGATCAGGCGATGGCCCGGGCAAGGCCTGACGGCAAGAATTGCGGCGGTATGGCAGCCGGCGCGGCGCTTGACCTTTTGATGCTCAAGACACGCTTTGGTATTTTTCCACGGACATAACAGATCATGGCAAAACAACAGAAAAAAGGATCGCAGATAGCGCGAAAAACTGCGGCGCGGCTGGCGGCGGTGCAGGCCGTTTACCAGATGGATGCCGGAGGGCATGAGGCGGAGCAGGCGGCGCGCGATTATATGGGGTGCTATGCCGGGATGGAGATTGAGGGCGAACAGCTCCTGTTTCCTGACGAAAAGCTGTTCAGTGCCGTTGTCCGGGGGGTGGCTGATCGTCGCGAGGACCTGGATGATCTGCTGAATAACAACATCACTAAAAATGAATATTCAATTGATAATAAAAAGAAAAACATAGATTCTCTTCTGTGGTCTATTATGCTTTGCGGTTCATTTGAGCTTCTTGCACATCACGATATCGATCCACCCATCATCATTGCCGATTACCTTAATGTGACGCGCGCTTTTTATGAGAAGGGCGAAACCGCGCTGGTCAATGCGGTTTTGGACGCTGTTTCAAAGGGCGTGAGAGACTAAAACTCCCGGCAAGCCCCGGTTATCCTGACTATTTAAAATTTTAGGGAATTTTGTATTTCGAATTTTAGCAATTTCTAACATAGATTTAAGGAAATTCCCTTAAAATAATAATGTTATAACCGCGGTATTAGGGCAGTCCTAAATCTTATGAGAGTTGTGTTACTGGCGATATTGGCTTTGCTGGTTCTTGGTGGGGGAGCCACCGGGGCCTATTTCTATTTCAACGGCACGAGCGCCGAAGCTGCTGCAACGCAGGGTGAACACGAAAAAGCCCATGAATCCAACAAAAAGCATGCCGATGACAGCCATGTCGAGTTTATCGAGCTTGATCCCCTGATTTTGCCGATTGTCGACGGGAGCGGCGTAACGCAGGTTGTCTCGCTCGTCGTGGTTCTGGAGGTTCCGGATCATGAAGCCGCTCTTAAGGTCGAGAAATTCAAGCCCAGATTAAAGGATGCCTTTATCCAGGACCTGTACGGAACGCTCCACAGATCGGCTTCCAAGGGAGAAGAGCTGCTTCCTGTCAGCAATGTAAGAGCCCGTTTGAACAAGGCCAGTGTGCGTGTTCTGGGTGAGGATACCGTCAACGGTGTCCTGTTGCAGGTTGTACAACAACGTAAAATATAAAGTATACAGGATGTATTCCTGAAAGGGCCCGGAAATCCGGGCTTTTTTGGTTTCTGATATCCGGCGTGAAAACTTGCGGCAAATCACGCTCTTGCCTTGGTGAAAAAAATTGTGCATTTTCAGTCCTCTTGTTTGAGTTTTTGCTAAACTCTTTCCCACTTCATATAAGACGTGGACACACAATAAACCGGGGGAAAATATGGATTACATTGAAATATACGTGCTTGTTGCGTGCTGCATTTTTGCGGCGCTTTTTTATGCGCAATTTACGGTACGCAAGATTATGGCGTCAGATGCCGGTACGGAG
This sequence comes from uncultured Pseudobdellovibrionaceae bacterium, assembly GCA_964552285.1. Classification (GTDB taxonomy): domain Bacteria; phylum Pseudomonadota; class Alphaproteobacteria; order Micavibrionales; family Micavibrionaceae; genus CAZKGT01. Next base: position 4,060 of record CAZKGT010000167.1, read on the forward strand.
CGCATGCAGGAAATTGCCGGCGCCATTCAGGAAGGGGCCAAGGCCTATCTGAACCGACAGTACAAGACTATTGCGATGGTCGGCGTAGGCGTTGCCGTCCTGCTCTTTCTTTTGCTGGGCTGGCATGTGGCTCTGGGTTTTGTTTTTGGTGCAGCGCTTTCCGGTGCGGCCGGATATATCGGTATGGAAGTATCGGTGCGGGCCAACGTGCGGACGGCACAGGCGGCGACCAAAGGTATTGAGCCGGCACTGAATGTGGCTTTCGGGTCCGGTGCCGTTACGGGCATGCTGGTGGTCGGGCTCGGTCTTCTGGGCGTAACGGCCTATACGGCATTTCTGCAAGTGGCGCTAGGACTTGACGACGCATGGGAAACCGAAGAGCGTATGCATGTTATTCGCCTGATGCTTGAAGGGCTCGTCGCGCTGGGTTTTGGCGCTTCGCTGATTTCTATCTTCGCCCGGCTCGGCGGCGGGATCTTTACCAAGGGCGCCGATGTGGGCGCTGACCTTGTCGGTAAGATCGAAGCCGGCATCCCCGAAGACGATCCGCGCAACCCGGGCGTGATTGCCGATAATGTCGGCGATAATGTCGGGGACTGTGCCGGGATGGCAGCGGACCTGTTCGAAACTTATGCCGTGACGGTTGTAGCGACGATGCTGATCGCGTTCAGTGTGTTTGCGCCGGACGTGGTGCCGATGATGATGTTCCTGCCGCTGATGATCGGCGGGCTTTGCATTATCGCTTCGGTCTGCGGGTCGTTTTTTGTCCGCATTACCGGCGATACGCCGAACATTATGGGCGCGCTGTATCGCGGTTTTATCGCCAGTGCCATTTTTTCGGCCATGCTGATTGCGGTTCTGATCGCCAACATGATCGGGTTTGATCCAATCTCTCTGGCCAATGGCGGGAGCCTAAACGGCTCAGACCTGTTCCTGTGCGCCCTGACGGGGCTCGGTGTGACGGCTTTGATCGTGTGGATTACCGAGTATTACACCAGTACCGAGCACCGTCCGGTGCGCGTTGTTGCCAAGGCCTCGGAAACGGGTCATGCGACCAATGTGATCCAGGGGCTGGCGATTTCGCTTGAGGCAACGGCCCTGCCGGT
>CAZKGT010000168.1:0-5141 GCA_964552285.1 uncultured Pseudobdellovibrionaceae bacterium
TGCGTTGCCGGGGCCGCATCCTCGTCTTCCAATTCTGCCAGTCCAAGCGAGGCGATGGCGTCGGGCAGGGAGACACGGATCAGGGTGCGGGTTTCCGGCTTCATGGTGGTTTCCTTGAGTTGGGTCGCGGGCATTTCGCCGAGGCCCTTGAAGCGGCTGATCTCCACCTTCTTTTTGTCCTTGAAGACGGTTTGCATGAGTTCGTCCTTGTGTGACTCGTCGCGGGCGTATTCGCTTAAACCTCCGCTGACAAGGCGGTAGAGCGGTGGTTGTGCCAGATAAAGATGGCCGTGTTCGATCAGCGGGCGCATCTGGGTGTAGAAAAAGGTGATAAGCAGCGATGCGATGTGCGCGCCGTCGACGTCTGCATCGGTCATGATGATGATACGCTCGTATCGCAGGCCGTCCAGGTTAAAGTCGCGGCCAGCGCCGCAGCCCATGGCCTGAATCAGGTCCTGGATTTCCTGGTTGGCGCGGATCTTGTCGGCGCTGGCGCTGGCGACGTTGAGGATCTTGCCGCGCAAGGGGAGAATGGCTTGCGTTTCACGGTTGCGGCCCTGTTTGGCCGAACCTCCGGCAGAGTCGCCTTCAACGATGAAAAGCTCGGTGTTGTCCGCTTCGGTGCGGCTGCAATCGGCGAGCTTGCCGGGAAGGCGCAGTTTCCGGGTGGCCGTCTTGCGCGCCATGACCCGGTCTTCCTTGCGGCGCTGGCGTTCTTCTGCGCGGTCGATGATGCTGTCCAACAGGGTGCGTGCGCTGGCCGGGTCGCTGGAGAGCCAGTGGTCGAAATGGTCCTTGATGGCTGTTTCAACGAGGCGTACGACTTCCGAATTGGCAAGCTTTTCTTTGGTTTGTCCCTGAAACTGAGGCTCGCGAATAAAGACGGAAAGCAGGATTGAGGCGCCTGCCATGATGTCGTCAGCGGTGATGATGGATGCGCGGCGGCTGCCGATCATCTCGCCATAGCCTTTGAGGCCGCGGGACAGGGCCGTGCGCAGGCCGGTTTCGTGGGTGCCGCCCTGCGGGGTCGGGATCGTATTACAGTAGGAATGGACAAACCCTTCGCCGTCCATGGGCCATGCAATGGCGAACTCCACCTTTCCGGCGTCTTCAGGGAGCTGTGCCTGACCGTAAAAAGCCTTGGGCGTGATGGTCTTTTTTTCATGAAGAGATGCTTCAAGAAAGTCCATCAATCCGTTGGGAAAATGAAATGTTTCTTCCTCGGGTATTTTGCTGTCGGTTTTCAGAAGTGACGGATCGCATTTCCAGCGGATTTCAACGCCGCGGAACAGATAGCCTTTGGAGCGGGCCATCTGGTAGAGCCATGACGGCTTGAACTTTGCGCCGGTGCCGAAGATATCCGGGTCCGGGTGGAAACAGACGGTGGTGCCGCGGCGGTTGCTGACCGCGCCGAGCTTTTCTATTTCGCTGGTGGTCAGGCCGCGTGCGTAGGATTGCTTGTAAAGCTGGCGGTCGCGGGCGACCTCGACCCACATCCAGTCGGACAGGGCGTTAACCACGGAAATACCCACGCCATGCAGGCCGCCGGCTGTCATGTAGGCCTTGCCGCCGAATTTGCCGCCGGAGTGCAGGGTGGTCAGGATCACTTCAAGGGCCGATTTGTCCTTGAATTTCGGATGGTTATCGACGGGGATGCCGCGTCCGTTATCGCGAATCGTCACGGAGTTGTTCGCGTGCAACTCCAGTTCGATACGGTTTGCGTGTCCGGCGACAGCTTCGTCCATCGCATTGTCGAGAATTTCGCCAACAAGGTGATGCAGGGCGCGTTCATCCGTGCCGCCGATATACATGCCGGGGCGCCGCCGGACGGGCTCCAGGCCTTCAAGAACTTCAATGTCGGCTGCGGCATAGGTGTCGCCGTCCGCGGATGAGGTGGTACTAAAGAGATCTGACATGGGGCGTATTATGTTTGCTGAAAAGCCGGCTTGCAAGTGGCTTGACGCCTTTATCCGGGCCGAATTTGCATGAAACGGGTCTTTTTGTCGTACAATAGAGGGTGTGAAGCCACGTCATGTGGTATGCTGGCTCCTGTCGGTGCCGTGTCTTTTCGGGAATGAGGAATGAAATCAATGAGATCAGCGTTTATGTGTTTGTTGCTGTTTCTTGGATTGTGTGTGTCGGGTGTTTTTCAGGCGGCCCATGCCTACAATTTCGATGTTCGCCATATTCCGAATATTCCGGAATTTCCTCTTCTTGCGCAGGAAGAGTTTGAAGCGGCAACGGATCTTGTTTCAGAGGATCCTGTGGGGGACGATACGTTTGCCTACGAGGTGCGTATTCCCAAGGAGTGGACTAAGTCCGATGACGGCGGTCTGGGGTCGATTAGTATCAGCAGGCAGATTATCGGTGAGGTCGCGCGTTTTTACAGCCCGCCAATGCTGGACGTACGGAGTTTTCTCTCGCTGAAGGTGCTCCAGCTCAAGGAAATGATTACGACCAGAAACTGGTTTTTGCACCATCTCCTGACGAATGGTTACACGCTGGAAGGGCTTCGGGAGATAGACGAAAACAGAGTTGAGGCGCTTTTTGTCGTTGTTGACCGAGACGGAACGACGTACCGGGTTCGTGTGGTAGCGATTAAAAACGGACAGCGTGTGGCGTTGGCTATGTATTATGTTCCTTACGAGCACTGGGAAAAGCAAAAAGTCATGCAGGCGATGGTCGTCGACTCTTTCAGGCTGTTGTCGCAGAGAGTTGACGTGTTCGATCATGCGGATATCTTCACTTTCCTTGATATCATTCAGTTTAAATATCCGCTGACATGGTCTCTCAGGGCGCCGGACATCAAATCCCTGGACCGGATGAAGGCTCTGATTATTAACAAGACAAGCCTGGGGGCCTCCAACGGGTGGATCGAGGTAAGGCTCGTTTCCCGGGAAGTCGGAACGACTATACAAGACGAAGTTAAAACCCTGCGTGAAGATTATGAGAAGAACGATTTTATTTTCGGTGATTTCATCGAGACGATCGAGGGTTATGAATTTAACAGATTTATGGAGTTTGGCGTGGTGGAGCTTTATGAATTGCGACCAAAGGACTCGATATATCTTTCCTATGAACTCTGGTCGGCGATTCTGCAGGATGCTGATTATTACTGTTTCGTGACAATGGTGTCGCCAAGCCGAAAAGCGGATTTTTATGCATGGGCATTGAACTCGGAAGTATTCCAGATGGTTGCCGAGAGTCTGGGGCCGTTTGAGGAGGGCGAATATGAAGAGTACATTGTGAAAGAGGCCGAGAAAAGAATGCGGGAATCTCAGGAGCGTTAAGTTTACTGGTATTACTGACAAAAAAGCCCGGTCATAAAACCGGGCTTTTTGTTGTTTCTGGTGCCTGAACTCTTAGGAAGAGTAGTACAGGAAGTATTCGACCGGGTGCGGCATGGTTTCGAACATCTCGATTTCTTCCATCTTGAGATCGATATAGGCCGCAATGCAGTCCTCGGTGAAGACATTGCCTTTGGTCAGGAAGTCGTGGTCTGCGCGCAGGCATTCAACGGCTTCGCGCAGAGATCCGCAAACGGTCGGCACTTTGGCGAGTTCTTCTTCCGGCAGTTCGTATAGGTTCTTGTCCATGGCTTCGCCCGGGTGGATCTTGTGTTCGATCCCGTCGAGACCGGCCATGAGCATGGAAGCAAAGGCCAGGTACGGGTTGGCGCACGGATCGGGGAATCGGACTTCCACGCGTTTGCCTTTCGGGCCAGGAGCATGGGGGATCCGGCACGATGCCGAGCGGTTGCGGGCCGAATAAGCCAGCAGGACCGGCGCTTCGAACCCAGGAACCAGACGCTTGTAGCTGTTGGTCGTCGGGTTGGTGAAGGCGTTGAGTGCGCGTGCGTGCTTGATGATCCCGCCAATGTAATAAAGCGCTGTGTCAGACAGGCCGGCATATTCATCGCCGGCAAAGAGCGGTGAGCCGCCTTTCCAGATTGATTGGTGGGTGTGCATACCGGAGCCGTTGTCGCCATAGATCGGTTTTGGCAGGAAGGTCGCCGTTTTGCCGTAGGCCTGCGCAACGTTATGTACGACGTGCTTGTAGAGCTGGACGTTGTCGGCGCTGTCGACCAGCGGCGAGTAGAGAATGCCAAGCTCGCACTGGCTGGGGGCAACTTCGTGGTGGTGCTTTTCAACCGGCACGCCCATGTGCTCCATGACGGACAACATTTCCGCGCGAATATCGGACAGGCTGTCGACCGGCGCTTCAGGGAAATAACCGCCCTTGATTTTCGGACGGTGGCCGAGGTTGCCTTCTTCGTAGTGGCGGCCCGTGTTATAGGGGCCTTCCTCACTATCAATGGCGTAGCCGACTTTGTTCATCGAGACATCAATCTTGACGTCTTCGAAGACGAAGAACTCCGCTTCCGGACCGAAATAGCAAACATCGCCGACGCCTGCCGATTTGAGGTGGCTTTCAGCTGCCTTTGCTATGGAGCGCGGGCAGCGGGCGTACGGCTTGCCGTCGGAGGGCTCGATAACGTCACAGAAGATCTTGATCGTGCCTTGTGCCGCAAAAGGGTCGATGGAGACTTTGGCCAGGTCCGGAACGAGGTTCATGTCGGATTCGTTAATCGCTTTCCATCCCGCGATGGACGAGCCATCGAAAAAGATGCCGCCCTTGATCATGTCTTCGTCGAAGGTTGATACATGCTGTGCAGTATGCTGCAACTTTCCACGCAGGTCCGTGAAGTTGAAGTCGATATACTGGATATTGTTTTCTTCAATGAATTTAAGCAGTTCTCCTGCGTTTTTCACTTTAAGTGGTGCTTCGGACATTTTACCCCCGTAAGAAGTTGCGAATTAATATAGTCAGAAGATATGACGAATTAGCATATCTGCCATGCGCAAATCAACAAACAAATTCAGCTTTCCTGTAAAAACTGATAGTGAATGCATTTATGCGCTATATATTTTTAATGGACAAGGCTTGACCGCATGATGCATATAGGGCATTCAAAGACGCTTCCTGTCATATGGCGGCTGTAGCTCAGTGGTAGAGCACTCGGTTGTGGTCCGAGTTGTCGTGGGTTCGATCCCCATCAGCCGCCCCATTCTCCCTTTCGTAGATATTCACCACACTACCGGACACAGCTGGGATAAGGCGGTGAATTGATTCATACTTTC
>CAZKGT010000169.1:0-5106 GCA_964552285.1 uncultured Pseudobdellovibrionaceae bacterium
CCGAAGGTTGGGCTACCCCCTCGGTCCCGCTACCCCGCAGGGTACCCAAAAGGGGGGGGAGCCCCGTAGGGCTCCCCCTTTCCGCCTTACAGCTCAAGGCAGAACATAATCGCGACCGCCCTCCCGGTCGCCTTCCCGAAAACCCCTTCAAGGTCCCGCACATCGTCGAGCGGGAAGCTGATCCGGCCCGCTTCCCCGTAAAGGTTTAGGAGTTCCGTTCCTCGTTCCCCGATACCGGGGATTGCCGTGATGTAGCCAGCCGCCTCGACGCTAATCTCGCGGCCTTGAGCGTTCGGCTTAACGCACTCGATGCGAGAGACGCGCAAAAGCTCAATGTACGTTGCATTGCTTTCGAGCGTGCGATCTGGGATAGTTTCCCAATTGTTACCCTGAGCAACCCCCAGGCCGGCGAGCGTTGCAACCGCGACAGCAGCGAGCAGAAAGAGACGAAACGTTTTATTCACGTTTCATCCCCCCTTTCTTGTGAGATGCTCTCAGTATGACACATGGCCCCGGTGCCAAAGGCTGAGCCAGATTTTCTCCTCCAGGTCCCACAGGGGGCGCCCCCGGCCGGCCGGCTGGCTGGGCCGGCTGGCTGGCAGGCAAATCGGTCGATTTTCGACCCAGGTACCCCCCCCCTCCGCTCTCGACTGAAAAAAATGGGGGATCGTCCAATGACCCTTCGCGGTTTTGGACGATCCCCCTATGGGCAGACCGTTACAACTGTCCAGTTTTGTATCCGGTAACCCTCCTTTCTATTTGCCGAGTTCGATTCTGGTTTCTATCTGGGCCAAGTAGGCTTTAGAAGCATCGCAGAACATACGGTAAGCGGGTGTTAGGATTGGGTTTGCCGCAATCATCCAGGGGCGATAAACCCCGGTGATGGGGTGATCGCAGTACCAGTGAAGGATGGTGGCGTAATTCCGCCGGCAAACCTGATCCAGGCCGGTCCAATCTTCAGCCTCGATGAAGCCGAAGCAGGAAAAGCCGGTAGTTTGGAGGCTTTCCTCTCCGATAAACATCATGAACCCGGCCGCACTCCACAGTATCAAATAGTTTTTAAGCCAGAACGTGACTCGTTTTCGCCATTTCGGCTTAGGCGCTTCCAGTTTGCGCTCGATGGTTTTCTCTATGAGGGTCAGCCGATCGTCGATTTTCCCCAGAACGGAGGGCGCCACGCTTTTGAGTTTTGCGCGTTCGCCCTCGATGTAGCTTGTGGCGCGCTCGCGTTCGGCTGCGAGGTGTTTTCGTATGTAGTTATCTTGATCCATCGTTGATCACCTCGATTTGGTCGAGGGTATCTAGGATGATTTGGGGCTTGTTTTGGAACACCCCGATTTGGCCTGTCACGCGGATGGGTTTGTAGATGTAATCGAGGAGCGGAATTTGGATATCAGCTACCCACGAGACCATGCCGAAGGCGGTGTACGATTGGCGTTGGCCAAACTTGTAGGGCACGGTGTTGATAAAGAGCATTTCTGTGCCGATAGCCGTACAGCACCAGCGGTTGGTTTCCACGATCTGCGTCTCGACGGTCACCACTTTGCCCAACATCACGCGCCAAGCGCCGTTTGAGAGTGCTTCTCCCGTGGTCTCGGTCGGATACCAGAGCGCGGCGTTGATCCAAACGAACACGGAGTAGATCACGACTGCCTGCGCGAAGCAGATCAAGCCAAGCAGCCGCGCTCGCTTGCCCGTGTCAAACCAAAACTGCCATAATGGCCGGTAGCCATCCCTCCTTTCCTTTCCGTATAAGCACCAGCGCCCGAGCCTAGCTATGTAGAACCTAGCCAGGAGCACGGGCGCTGAGCCGGCAAGCTTGGCCGCTGAGGCGTCAAGCAGCCCGGACAGGCCACGGAGTGTTTTCCTCCATGTATTCTGCGACTTCGACGTCGGGGTTTGATTCGAAGTCGGCATCGTCCTCCCTTCCGAAGCCGTCCAACATGCCGATCATGTCGTCAAGGGCGAACACGATGCGCTCGCCCTTGATGTGGTCGACGTCGACGACGTGCCCAGGCTTAATGAAGCCAGGGAACGCTGCGCCCAGGGACCGAACGGTGGGCGCGTTCTCGCACAGGACGGGGTGCCCGTTGACCCAGAGCGAGGCCACCCCACTTTGCCAACTGCCCTGGAAATCGGTGATGGTGCCCTTGTAGATCATGACTCATCCCCCAATCCCTGGCCGTCGAAAGCCTCGTGCGGGAAGTCCGCCGGCGCAGGTCTCAATTCAGCGTTCATGTCCGTGTAGATTCCGATGGACACCGCGAACTGGTAGGCAGCGTCCAGTACCAGCAACACGCGGCTGATCCCCGTACTTTCGAGCGTGGCGATTTTCTCGCGCAGGCCGTCGAGCCCGCCACCGCTGATCGCGTGCCCGTCCATCGAGTCAAATTCCGCGTTGCCATGGAAATCCAGCCCGTGCGTTGGGCCGCTGTGAGCCATGATGTGCGGTGCGTAGCGCAGCAGTCCCATGTTCAGCCGGTCGGCCCAGTCGCCGTCGAGCTCAAGCCACGAGCTGGGGTCCTCGATGACACGTTTCGCGTAGCAGTTCAGGCAAAGTGATTCGCCGTCCTCAGTGACGTGCTCGTAGCGTTCCCAGGTGTAGTTTTCGATCATGACCCGTTCGCAGTCATCGCAGGTAAAGTAACCCTCGACTGGCTGGCCGCTGTACCCTTCATGGTAATCGCAGAGCCATAAAAGGCCCTTGGGGTCATCCGAAAAGATGTCGTACCAGAGATGGGGAAAGAGATCGCCGACGCAGCCTTGATCGCCGTTCCATTCGCCATATAGGCAGGTCGCTGGCGAGCCATCTTCATTTTCCTCGGCAGCGATGCGGGCCTCCCAAAAACTGGAGGCCCGCATCGCTGCCTGCACATTCATTGATTGAATGTCAGGCAGTGCCCACATTAGATCAACACACTCCTTCCAAGTTCCAGGATCATGACGGCGTCCTGGCCGTTGTCTCGCTTGATGGCCTCGGCGATCTGACGGACCGTTGCGATCGGTGCGTCCAGGTCAATTTTCGCCGAGCGCTCCAACTTGTCCTTCCACATACCCAGACCAGTGCTGAGTGTGAACCCGTCCACGTAACGCCCGACAATATCGGGCAGGTTCTCGCGTTCCTCAGTCAAGAGCCGGTACACGGGGCGCACCTCCCGGCTCGCCGGCCTCGGTCGCCTGCAGTTCAGCGACCGCCTCCTTGAGCGCTTCGATCTCAAGCCACAAGTCAGCCACGCCATCGCGCAAGGCGTCAACGTTCCCAAGCTCCTCGAAGCGTTTGGTGATGTCGGTGAAGCGATCGGCGTACACGCGCGACGCACCCATCAAGTCGTCCTCGATCGAGGTGGCGTACTCGTGCACGTCCTCGATGTTGCGCCCGTTGGTCACCACGCGAGCCCCCAAGCTGTCGAGGCGCGCATTGATGCCGTCGATCATGCGCACGACACCGGAGAACACGGACTGCAGAGCGCGCACGTCATTCTCGATGCCGTCGGCGCCAATGGCGATTGTGCCGGCGACCAACGACAACGCGACTGCTACTGCTACGATGCGGTTTTTCACTACTACCCCTTTACTTGAATGTTGAGTCTGATGGACCAAGCCTTGCCGGAATTCCGATTCCACCAAGCCTCGCCCACCTTCGCCACGATCTTTTCCTTCGAGGGTGGCACCCTTCGCGGGAACTCAACCCTCACAACTTGAGCGTTTGTCCCCTTCATGACCTCCTTCCCCGTCTTTTGGAGGGATTCGGAGAGCTCTTCTTTCCGAGCCTTCAAATCCCGCATCTTGCCCACAAGGGACACGTACTCGTTGACCGCTTTTCTCAGCTCACCTTCCTTCACGCTTCTCACCTCCTAAGCGGCCTGGTCCGCCTTGCCCCACTCCGCCTCCGACAGAGTGATGTAAACGCCCCAAGGGTCGTGATACGCCTTCTGGTACTCATTGAGGAGATGAACCGCCTCCCTCCAAGAATGACGCCCGTCGTCTTCAACTACGTCCACCTGCTCTCGGCCGTTCGGCCCCTTCCACCAAATCTGATAGAACATCAAAACTCCTTTAACTGTGCGCGTAACCGTCCCGCTCGATGCCGATAACCATCGAGATGCCCGTCTCCGTACTTCGGACCTCGACCATCGCGCAGCCCGATCCGTCCATCAGCGGCACAGGGTCGCTCACCTCGTCCCAGCAACTCTTCAGCACGAGAAGCTGGACCTTCTGCTCATAGGTCAACTCCATTGTCAGCCCCTTTCAGTGGGTAACTCGGGCTCAACTTTCAACTTCTGACACCGCTTGGCGAAGTCTTCTAACGCATGTGCCAAGGAATTGAAATAATGGCCCTCGAAGTAATACTTGCCCTCTCTGTTTTCCAGATGGGTCGTAAAGCGTGCGACCCCCTCGCTGTCTCTCAGGACCACCCGCAACGGTGCGGTTCCACCGTCTCCCGGCGCGATATGACTTTTCATCAACACAGCCATGTTAAAATCCTCCAATCGTTTCGTTCTAAAGTTCTCCCGTGGGGGGGCTTGTACAGAAAATAGCGCGCGCCCTTGGACAACCGTCCAAGGGCGCTACCATTAAACCCGTCTTGTCCGTGTTCGCTACAAGCGCCGGCCCCGTCTACGGCGGTTTCGCGCGCGCTTCTGAAGCATGGAGCACGTCGCCTTCACGCTACGGATCCGGCCCAACTCGCGTTGATCAATCCCGTCCGTAGCGCGCTGTATGCGCAATTCACGTCGCGTCTTTTGCACGGCGGACGCCTTAGCATGGACGCCCGTGACGGACAGATCGAAGTCAATCGGCCGCACGTACTCTTCTAAGTACCAGTCCCCGTAGCCCGGCCACGTCAACTCGCGTTGCAGCGTCCTGTCCTTGACAGGATGTAAGGTGCGTTTCATCCTTTACCCCTTTCGGGCGCTCGACTGCAGCCCGCTCGCGCGGGCCAGGAGCTGTATTCACTTGTTTGGACCGCTCGCGCGGCCACAACTCCAGCGTACCCTGCCCGCCCGGTGCCAAAGGCTGAGCCAAATATATATAGATGATTCCCACAGAGGGCCGGCCCGGCTGGGCAAGGCCGGCGGCAGGCCGGCTGGCTGCGGCTGGGCTGAT
>CAZKGT010000170.1:0-5089 GCA_964552285.1 uncultured Pseudobdellovibrionaceae bacterium
ATTGGAGCCGGGCCGCCATTCGCGCATTTCGGTCAGGAACGGGGTTTTATAAACCGCCTCATGCACATGCAGACGGCGGGCTGCGAGGATGGCGTCGAAGGCTTCGATGATCCGCACGTCTTTGTTACGGCTTGAGTGCATTTCGCGGACGGCGCAGGGGACTTTTTCCTTCGCTAAAACCTGCCGCAGGATGCCGGGCAGGAAATTGCCAATACCGTTGGTTTCGACCGCGACGGAGGGCAGGTGCAGGGCGCGGGCGATTTTGGCGATTTGTCGGCACTGGAGCGTTGCCTCGTCAACACTGCCCTCTTCCAGATTTTTACCCCCCTCCAACCTCCCCCCTTTCAGGGGGGAAGCCAGATGAGAGAGCTCCTCCCCCCTGTGAAGAGGGGAGGTTGGGAGGGGGGTCGGCACCGCCGTCAGATATTCCACCCGATGCAGCCAGTAATTCCCCTCTTCATCGGAAAACACAGCCGCCAGAACGCTGTTGTCCCCGTCCCTTTTACCAAAGGCCGGATCCCACCAGGCGCTGGCCGAGATCATGCGACGACCGTTCAGGAACAGGCCGCCCAGTTCCCGGCTTAAAACCATTTCGCCTTCGTATGGAACGAGCAAATCCGGATCGAGACGGCCTTCGGCGACATTCACCGGTTCCAGCATCATCTGGGAGGCGAACTTGTTCGGGCCGGAGCCTTCACGGATTCTTCTGATATCTTCCGGCGTGAACCGTTCCGGCCAGGCGCTTTCACCCTTCTCGTTCAGGACAGGGATTTTCAGGGTTTTAAAGCCTTTCAGAAATCCTTCGCTATCGTAAATCGTTTCATAGGTATGAGGCGTGCCGACATAAAGCTGCGTGCCGCCCGGCACCAGGACGTAGTCGATCTCCGCCAGACGCTCGCGCAGGTCCCGGCGCTTTTCCGGCGTGTCGCAGGTATTGGGCACTTCGACATCGTCACAAATAACGATATCGGCGCGGCTGCCGGTCATGTTCGAGGATATGCCCCGTGCCAGCATGGTCGGATCGCGCAGCTCACGGCTGCGGTTCACCGTAAAACGGTCGGTGGCCCATTGGTCTGCTGATTTCGGTTTGAGGTGGCGGGTCAGAGGATGGCGTTCAATAATCCTCTTCACGTTCCGCGTCATCTTCCTCGACAAGGTAGTATCCGCGGACAATACCAGGATACGCATATCCGGATTCCGCGCGATAATCCATGCGGCGAATAAACCGAGAAGCGTGCTCTTCCCGCTGCTCCGAAATGCCATCAGAAGCAGACGCAAGTCCGCGCGCCGAAAGGAAATCTCCAGCCAGTCGGCGATGCAAAAGTGCAAGTCGGGCGTTTTTAAATTCTGATACCTGTTCCATAAAGCGACAAAAGCTCCAAATTCAATATCTTTAAACGAATCCATAAATAGCCCGGCTCCGGTTTTTTCTGATTGGTGAAAAAGCCCGGAAAACCAAGGACACGCAGAGTTTTTTCTCCCCGCTACTCAGCTCAGATTTTTAAGAAGTGACTTCATACAGAAGGTAGGTTCTTTTTTCTACAAAAAAAGACCTTTCGTGTCCATATTTTTTTGAGGGCTTTATTCTTCGGATTCCCCGTTTTTCTCCCGATATTTGCTCAGCTCCCCTTCCGCCTGCTGCATCATGGCCGCCAGGATGATCTGGCCGTTTGTGTCTTCGGCCCCCGCATCCGGCAATTCAGCCCAGTTCGCAAGCTTGATGAGAAGCTCGATATGGGCGATAGCGACCTTGCAGGCGCTGTGGTGTTCCTTGAATTCCTTTGACACATCGGCTGACGCCTTGCTGCCCGAGAACGCTTCATAGGACTTCAGAGCCGCGGCAATCGCATCAGGAAGAAACGCTGCAATGCTTTTGCGCGTTTCGTCTTTGTTTTTTTGATTCATGAGGGCTTTCTTTGGTTTGCCATGCTTTTTTCGTAAGGCATCCCGGACCTGATCCGGGATCCAGAAAAAACAAAGACTGGATCCCGGCTTTCGCCGGGACGCTTCAAAGACAATTCATTGCTTACGGATACCGGCTTACCATGTACCACTGCCCGCCGTCGGACGTTACGGTGATGGCGTCGTACTGGCTGCTTAAGGGCTGGCTGGACTGGTCGGGGCCGGAGCCGCCCTGTTCGGTGACGGTGACGGCGTTGGCGGAGCTGTCCGTCTTTTTGATCGTGACCGTCCGGCCCACGGCCTCGGCGGCGTTGGCGGGCGGCAGGCGGGCGGTTAAGGCGCCGCCATAGCTGGACAGGAGGTAGGTATCCACCGCCATATCGATGTCGTAGGTGCCGGTGGTATCGGCGTAACGGGTGTTCCCGGCCATACGGTTGGAGGCGACAATGTGCCATTCCGCGCCGTTGGAAATGACGGTGACATAGTCGTTTTCACCGCCAAGCTGGAGCGAAGAGCCGTCCGGGCCGGCGCCGCCGTCTTCGGTAACGGTGATAATGTTGGATGAGCTATCGACCTTTTTCACCGTCATCATCGCGCCGGACGCATCCGCCGCCGCGGGCAGTTCAACCGTCAGCGCGCCGCCGTAGCTTGAAACCAGATGGACCGAGTGCGAGGTGTCGAGCGTGACCGTTCCGGTCGTGTCGATATACTCGGTATCGTAACGCTGGAGCGTAGCCTTCAGGTCGGTGACAACCGTCTTGCGCAGGGTGTTCTTTTCCGGATAGCCCGCGTTATAGGCGTCGTAGCTGCCGCCCGAACTGTCATTGATCGCAGCGCCGTCGCTCTGGGCGTGCAGGTTGATGATCGCAGTTTCGAGCGAGCCACTGTCGAGCTTTACATTCGGCACGGTATTGGTGGATTCGGTGTAAAGGTTCACCAGCATCGTCTTGTTGGCATTCGCGCCCACACGGAAACAGGAATCCGCGGTCGGGCCGTTAACGTTGGCCTCGCAGTCGATAAAGGCGTTGGCGTTCGCGCCGTATTCGACATAGAAGCCGGAACCGGTTGTGCCTGCGCCTTTGGAGTAGACGCGGACCGTATGAAATTTGTTGGCGTTCGGCGTATCCCCTGCTCCGCTCTTGGTCAGGTGAACGCCATGAGTCAAAGGCTGCTCGATCAGGACACGGGCAAAATTGTTCCAGTAGCAGGGCTTTGCGCCGTCCGTATAGCCGTCAAGCTGGAGGCCGGTATTGGGGCCGGTAATGATGACATCGGTTACCGCGTTCTGGGTGCATTCGGCGTCCTTGCCGTAGAGTTTGAGCGCCACGTCCCCGCCCTCGATCCGCAGGTTGCGGAGTTCGGATTTCTGAGCCGGGATTTCAATGGCGTTAAATGTGTTCGACTGGCATTTGATAACGGATTTCTGGCCCGCACCGATGAGGGCTTTTTGGGCGGCAAGCGAAATCGTTGCCGTAATCAGGTAGGTACCCGTCGGCAGGAACACTGCATCGTGAGCGGCCAAAGCCTGCTGGATCGCCAGCGTATCGTCGGTCAGGCCATCGCCCTCCGCACCAAAATCCTTTACCGAAACAAGATCGGAAAATTTGTCATGGCTGGTCCGCGTCGCGGCGCCCGTGCCGGTGGCGGTAAAATCCGGAGAGGCCATGGAACCTTCAAGCGAAACAGCAACCGGATCGCCGTTGCCGTCGAAGCCAAGCGCCTTGTTCGTCCTGAGCGCCTTATCCGGCAGGGTGATATTTCCCGGCGTTTCGTGGTCGCCGTAGCGGAGCATTTGTTCCTGCAGCCGGTCAACCTGCTGCAGCCCGGCGATCAGGTAATCGAGTTCATTGTTGATGGCGCGGGCGGAAAAGTCGCCGCCCTCAAGGAAGTCGGTGAGGCGTTCGAGGGGAAGGAGCCGTTCCAGCGTGACAATGGTGCCAGAGGCGGGGGCGGTGTCGAATGTCACCGTTCCGCCGCTCGTTTCCCCTGCCCCGGCAACGGTAAAACCGGAAACCTGCTCCGCACCATCGAGATAGACGGTGAGATCTTCGCTGGCGAAGATGGGGAACGGATAGGCGAAAACGGTTTGCGAACCGGAGGCGTTATAGCGCACGACCGGCTCAATGGCCGGCATTTTAATGTGTTCGGTCATGGTTGGATTTCCTTTGATTTCAGGCAATAAAAAACCCGCCGAAGGGCGGGTTTTAGAATTATTCCAGCACCGACTTATTAAGGCTCGGTAGGCGCACGGCGACCACTAACGGGTGGTGGCACTTTATTCTCAACAGGTTGCACACGGCCGGGAATGGCATGTGCATCAAGAGGCCTTTCTCTCTTCGGATCGTGAACAAGGCGCACATTAATTGTTACGGGTGGCTTGGAAGTATCCGTGTCAAAATAGGTTTTACCAAATGTCTGGTTTGAATATCCCGACAGGCCTGTCCCTCCGGCACCCAGACCTCTCGATGCACCTCTAAAACCACCACCAAATGTTGTAGGACCAAAACTTCTAGTTGCATATAAATCCACAGGCGGAGGCTCAAACTTTCTTTCTTGCTCGAATGTAGCCGAGATAACACCCAGATTGTCATCAGAGACACTACCAAGCAGAGCTTGTTTTGCTTCGTCTGTCCCTTCCGCAAAAAAGGTCAAACGCTTTCCTGTATTCGGAATTGTTTCCAAATCTGCCGTAGAATTTGCAGGAATAACCAGCTTTCTATCAAACGGCGTTCCGTCAACACTAAACTGTATAGCAGCCCGTGTGTCTGTCTCGTTCTTAATTCGAATTTTATATAGTTCGCCATGTGCCATTTTCGCATGGCCTTTTTTAGTTTCAGTAACCGGCTGATCATCTTCACCGATAACTTCAATCGCAAACGGTTGACCTTTAATGCGCATTATTGCCCTCCAGGAAGAATATTAAAATCCGGTGCAAAATATACCCGATAATTTGTTATGTCAAGAGAAGTTTGTGCCTTAGAACAGCTTCGCCCGTTCCAGATCCTGCCGTTCCTGTAGCTGCGTTCTTTGCAGGACGTTGAGGGATTGTTGCCGGGTGAGGTTCTGGTCGAGAGCGGTGTTGCGGAGGGTGTCGAGGCGTTCGCGTTCGGCGCGTTCGGCGTCGGTTTCATCGAACAGGCCGAGCAGAACCGCCTGAGCGGAGCCGCCCGACGAGCCGGTGCCGGAT
>CAZKGT010000171.1:0-4992 GCA_964552285.1 uncultured Pseudobdellovibrionaceae bacterium
TTCATATTCGACCGGCGCGCCGCCGTCGGCGGGCTCGTACTTCATGGTAAGTCGCCCCGGCCCCGGCACTTTGAAATCGGTGGCCTTGTACTGATCCCCGAACGCGTGGCGGCCGATCACCATCGGCTCCACCCAGCCCGGCACGTAACGGGGAACATTGGAACAGATAATCGGCTCGCGGAACACCGTGCCGTTCAGAATATTCCGGATCGTGCCGTTGGGCGAGCGCCACATTTTCTTCAGACCGAATTCCTCGACCCGCGCCTCGTCCGGCGTAATCGTCGCGCATTTCACGCCGACGCCATGCTCCTTGATCGCATTGGCCGCATCGATGGTGATCTGATCGTCCGTCGCATCGCGATTTTGCACCGACAAATCAAAATATTTCAGATCGATATCAAGGTATGGCAAAATCAGCCGCGTCTTGATCACATCCCAGATCACCCGGGTCATCTCATCCCCGTCGATCTCAACAACCGGATTATCCACCTTGATTTTGACCATGGAAGCACTCCTCTCCTATACAGCGCTGTGTATTGTAGAGGAGTTCAGAAAAGAGGGGAAGGCAGGGACAGTCCAAACCTGAAAGTTTTTAAGATAATGCCAATGCCTCGACACGCATCGGAACACTGCGCCTAAGCTCCGCTTGCAAGGTGTTAAAAAAAGCCAAAGCAGCATATGCATGCTCCTTGGCCCCATCCTTTACATGAAACTTTGCATTTCCGTATGGTCCCGGCTCAGGCCGTAGTTCAATTTCAAGTATTGTTCTGTTCCCTGACATAATAGAAGCACTCGAGCCAGAAACGGAAACACTACACTTCTCTAGTCTCTTATCCTGTTCCGCAAGTTCCTTTATAAGCGCTGTCAGTTTCTCTTTCTCTTCACGCCCGAAACAAACACCTTCGGCATTGTCAATAAACCGCAACCCGGGTGGAAGCTCTTCATCATCATTATCGGGAATCACAAAAACAGCCGTTGAAATCGGAATCGACGCGTTACAAACATCAGGAGGAACGGTGACCTTTCCGACATTCCTGCGAAATTCGAGCACTTGACATTCAGACACTATATTTACTCCCTGCCCGCGCATTCATCTGCGCTTATTCTTAATAATCACAAAAAGATTGCCCGTATCCCGGGCCCCAAAAGCATGGCCGAGAGCGGCAACGATTTCAAGGGAAAATGATTTTCATCCACGCGCTATCTTCTTAGCGCGCGCTCCCTTTTGTCCCGCCTAAAGGCATCAAGGTCGATCACTTTACTTCCCGGATCTTCGATCGCCTGCCGCACCGCCTCCCCCGTAGGCTTTGTAATCACCCTTGTATTTTCATCCCATTTCGGGGCCGCCTTCTCCTCCGGCCGGTCGGCCAGACCGGCCAGCATCCGGGCAATATTCTTCCCTATCACAAAATCAAGTCTTTTGTTTGGGATCAGCCCGCAAACGCTTCGATCTCTTCCCTGAGTCGCTCGACCACCCGGTCGAACACGCCGCTTTTGGCGATCCGGCCTTTGCCCTGCTTATAAAGCTCGAACATGACCGTACGCGGACCGACCTTGCGGATGAGGAATTGCAGGTAAGGCGACTGGCTTTGGTTTTTATAGTAGGTAAAGCTCGCCAGCCCCTCGTCGAAATCGCATTCCACCGTACGGTAAGTCAGCGTCTTGGCCGCCGCCGCCCGGCAATATAGCTCATCGAGTTTTTTGAACTGGTATCGGGTAAACCCGGAAGGCTGGTCCGCGCCCGGATTCGTGTAAACGGTAAAATCCATAACGCCCATTGTAGCAGCTTTCCGGCCATGGATGGAAAAGAAACGCCGGAATCCACCGCTCACTCCAATGCGTCATCCCCGCGAAGCCCCATAGGATCACGGTATTTACCACAGAGGACACAGAGAAAAGGAAGAGGACACAGAGTTTATATTTTTCCTCTGTGCTCTCCTTAAAACTCTGTGATCTCTGTGGTGAAAAAATCTATAGATTCGGCTTTCGCCGGGATGACATGATTGTAGTGAAGAAGAGATGGCATGACTTTGCTCTGGAATCCCGCGA
The DNA here is from genome assembly GCA_964552285.1 of uncultured Pseudobdellovibrionaceae bacterium. Classification (GTDB taxonomy): domain Bacteria; phylum Pseudomonadota; class Alphaproteobacteria; order Micavibrionales; family Micavibrionaceae; genus CAZKGT01. The sequence goes on from CAZKGT010000171.1 coordinate 2,050, forward strand.
AATTTTGTCTAAGATAGGCCCGCATCAAACGAAACGGACGATTCCATATGGCTGATATTTTTCAGGAAGTTGACGAAGCGCTCAAACAGGACCGGGCGGAAAAGATCTGGCAGGAATGGGGCCCGACGATTATCGGTACGGCTGTCCTGATCGTCCTGTTCACGGCCATTTTCTCCGGCGTACGAACCTGGAACGCCCATAAAAACGCGGTCGAAACCGAACAGCTTCTCGAAACGCTGGATGCCAAGGACGTTGCCGGCGCGCTCGAAACCTTCGCCGAAACCACGCGCCCCGGCCACAAGACGATCGCCCTGCTGAACGCCGCAGGCGGTTTCGTCAACAACAAACAACCCGAAGATGCGCAGAAGATCTACCGCAGGATTGTCGAAGACGCCCGGATACCGGATGTCTTCCGCGATTACGCCCGGCTGATGGATGTTCGCCTTGAGCTGGAAATCGCCGAAAAGCCGGATGCGGATGCCCTGCTGGCTTCGCTTGGCACGATCAAGGGCAAAAACAATCCCTGGCACTGGCACGCCGCCATGGACATGGCGATGATCGAAGCCCACCACAAAGCCGATTACGCCGGCGCCATCGAAACCCTTAACACGGTCCTGAACGAAGAAAGCCTGCCGCCCTCAATCAAGCAACGGGCGGAGGCCATGAAACATGTCTATTCCATCAGAGCACTGGAACTGAAAAGTGATGATAACGGGTAACAAACTGCTGAAACTGCTTTCCGTCGTATGTGTCTGCCTGCTGGCGGGCTGCTCCTATTTCGAGGATGACGATCCGCCGCTGGAGGGAGAGCGTATTTCCATCCTCGAATTGCAACGCGATCTCGAGCCCGATGACGAGGCCCTGCAGGCGCAGGGGTTTATAGCCCCCGAGCCATGGAAAAACGAATTCTGGCCACAAACCGGTGGCTACCCGAACCACGCCATGCAGCACCTCGCGCTCAGAGAAGGCGAGCTTGAACGCATCTGGAGCGCCAGTATCGGTAAAGGCACCACCAAAGCCCTGCCGCTGACAACACAGCCCGTTGTTGTCGACGGAAGAATTTTCACACTGGATACGGATTCGCGCCTTTCCGCGCATTCCATTGAAGACGGCGACCGCCTCTGGCGCATCAAAGTCCGCCCGGAAGACGAAGACGATCCGGTCATTGGCGGCGGCATTGCCTACTCGTCCGGACTGCTCTACGTCACAACCGGCTATGATGAGCTGCTGTGCGTAAATCCCGTAAACGGCGACCTGATCTGGCGGACCCAACTGCCCGCACCGGCCCGCGCCGCACCGACCATCATGGACGATCGCATCTACGTCACCACGCTCGACAACCAGCTTCTGGCGCTTGACGCCACCGACGGCACGCGCCTGTGGGATCATGTCGGCCTCCAGGAAACGGCCGGTCTGCTCGGCGCCGCCAGCCCGGCCGCCAGCCGCGAAATTGTCGTGCCCGCTTTTTCTTCCGGCGAACTTTACGCCCTGCGCGTTGAAAACGGCTCGGTCGTCTGGTCGGAAAACCTTTCTTCCCTGCGCCGCACCGGAGGACTGATCGGACTTTCTGACATCAAGGGCCTGCCAGTTATCGACAAGGGTGTCGTAATCGCCATCAGCTATGGCGGTAAAATTATCGCCATCGACGAGCGCACCGGCACGCGCGTCTGGCAACGCGAAATCAGCGGATCCGAAACGCCGTGGGTTGCAGGAAACCATGTCTTCCTGATCTCCAGCGACAACAAAATGGTCGCCCTTGGCCGGGATACCGGCGTTATCCGCTGGGTCACGCAGCTTGAAGCCGGCGATGCCAACGACCCCGCCTACTGGACGGGCCCGCTGCTGGCCAGTGGTCGTCTCTTTGCCGCCGGCCCCGACGGCGCCGTGATCGAGGTTGATCCGGTAGAGGGCACCATCCTCCGCGAATGGGACGCCGGTGCAACCGTCAGCATCCCGCCGATCGTCGCAGGGGAAACGCTTTACCTGCTGACGGAAAAAGGCTCACTGCTCGCCTATAGATAAAAACCATATGACATTCACACTCGTAATTGTTGGAAGGCCGAACGTTGGAAAATCAACGCTCTTCAACCGCCTTGCCGGAAAGAAGCTGGCGATCGTCGACGACACGCCGGGCGTAACCCGCGACTGGCGGGAAGCTGACGGCTGGCTGCTCGACAAGCAGATAAAGATTATCGACACGGCAGGGCTGGAGGAAAGTTTCGATGACTCGATCGAAGGCCGCATGCGCCGCCAGACCGAGTCAGCGCTTAAACAGGCCGATGCCGTCCTGTTCGTCATTGACGGACGCACCGGCCTCACCCCGATTGACCAGCATTTCGCAGACTGGCTGCGCAAACAAAAAAAGCCTGTCATCCTGGCCGTCAACAAATGTGAAAATGAAAACGCCGCGCAAGTCGGCCTGTCCGAGGCCTACAGTCTTGGCCTTGGCGATCCCATTCCGATCTCCGCCGCGCACGGCCACGGCATCGAGGATCTTTACCACGCCTTCGAACCGCACTTCCCGGTAGAGCAGAATGAAGAAGACGAAGACGCCGGGGAACGAAAAAAAAAGGAAGATCTCGACGCTCTCGAGGGCATCGAGGATTATGAATTCGTCGATGAGGAAAACGTCAGCGAAAAACCCCTCAAGATCACGATTGCAGGCCGCCCGAATGTCGGAAAATCCACCCTGCTGAACGCGATCCTTGAAGATGAACGCGTCATGACCGGCCCGGAAGCGGGCATCACCCGTGACGCCATCGCTGTCGACTGGGAATTCGAAGACAAGCACTTCAAACTTGTCGACACGGCAGGCCTGCGCCGCAAGGCAAAGATCAGCGACCGTCTCGAGAAAAAATCCGTCGAGGACACCATGCGCGCCATCAGGCCCCGCCCAACCGGCCGATCTCGATGCACTGCTGCAAATCGATGCCGAGACACGCC
>CAZKGT010000172.1:0-4825 GCA_964552285.1 uncultured Pseudobdellovibrionaceae bacterium
CGAGCAGATGCCTGGAAGCTTCTCGCATGGGTTCGACACTCAGCGGCTTCTTGAAGTGCCAGGCACGGCCTTTATCAAGGGCCAGCACGGACGGACGGTTCACGATCCGGTAGGTATAAAGTTTGTTCACGGCATCAAAACGAGCGTGAAATTCCGGGGACACTTCTTCGGCGCCGACAATGCTGACCGGCTGCGGACGCAAATGGGCGTTCAGGGCCTTGGCAAGATCGTACCCCTTTAAATCGCGGCCGCCGTAATCAAGATCGAAGTGCGCAACCTGCCCGCACGCATGAACGCCGGCATCGGTCCGGCCGGCGACATGGACGGTCAGGCGCTGCTGGCAAAAACCGTAGATAGCATCCTCAACGGCAAGCTGGATGGACGGCACACCCTCTTCCTGGCGCTGCCAGCCGGAAAACGGACTGCCGTCATATTCGATGGTGAGCTTCCAGCGGGTCATGAAAAATGCCGCCCCGGTTCCAGGTAGCCGCCATTGACAGCGGACGGTGCGTCCATGGCTTTGGCGCTGTGCGGCTGGATTCTCAGGAGGCGGATGGCGGTGCCATCACCGCAGGATACATGTCCTTTACGGTCTAACAGTGTTCCTGCCTGCCCAGAAGCAGGTTCGGCAATAGCCGCTTCCAAAATCTTGACCCGCCTGCCGTCCATTTCCGTCCAGACGCCCGGCCATGGATTGAGGGCGCGGATCTGGCGGTCGATGTCTTGCGCGCTCTGGCTCCAGTCGATGCGACCTGCCTCACGGCTCAGGAGTTTGCAGTAGGTTACGCCCTCTTCGGATTGCGGTTCTTCCTGTAACTCACCGTCATTGGCGAGACGGTTCAGGCACTCATGCATCATGGCCGCGCCCAGCGCCCAAAGCTCGGAATTGAGGCTCTCGAACGTGCTCTGCGGGCGGACGGATACTTTCTTTTGGGCGATTATGGGCCCGGCATCCATTTTCTTGATAAGCCGTATCACAGATACACCTGTTTCGGCATCACCCTTCCAGATGGCGTACTGGATGGGCGAGGGCCCGCGCCAGCGCGGCAGAAGCGAGGGATGCACGTTCAAGCAGCCGTGCTTTGGCGCATTCAGGACGGAGTCCGGTAACAACATGCCGAACGCGGCTACCACAGCCACATCGGCCTCCAGCGCCTCAAATTCCCGGACATCCCGTTCATCTTTGAAATTGGCTGGCGTGCGCACGGGGATCCCGTGTTCTTCGCCGTAACGATGGGCCGGGGATGGCTCGAGCTTGTGTCCACGCCCCTTTGGCCGCGGCGGCTGGGTATAGATACAGACAAGCTCATGGCCGGACTCTGAAAGAACCTCCAGAACCGGCAATATAAAATCGGGCGTGCCCATAAAGACAATACGAAGCGGTTTCATGGAGTGTAATCTAGCCGGGAGAGTCAGGATCGGACAAGTTTTAGATGTGCGGGCTTCGCAGTTCGCGGCTCAGGAACCGGTTTGCTTTCTTCCGGCTCTTCCGTCATGCTCCTTATCCTGGCCATACCGAACCTGAACAAAACATTTTTTATCAGATCGGGAGAATCCATCAGGCTCTTCGTCATATCCGTATAACGCCCGTCAGGACATACATGTGACGCTTTGACAAAAACATATTCATGTACATCCGGAGGTATGTCTTTTCTGTCCCTTACGTCAGCAAGATTAATAACCGGCGTTTGCGTTTCCAGCTTAAACATCAGGGCGGTATTTTCGCCGGTCTCTTCCTTGATACGAAACAGTACATAGGGGCTCTGATCCCTGCTTACCTGCAAGATCGCTTCTTCATTAATACCGGAGAAAGATTCCCTTGCCGCACCAAAAGACAGGACATCCCAGCTTGAGTTATCCTGATCACATTCTGACATCTGCCGGACTTCACTGGCCCGAATTCCCGTTAAGTTAGCAATTTCGTTATCGGAAAAAGTGAGCGGCTCTTCCGGAACAGCAACAGGCTTACACATTTTATCAATACCTGAAGCCCTTTTAAGAGCCCGCTGCGCGGGGGAACGGCCAAGGAAACCTGTGCCTGAAGCACATATCTCACCTGCCGCCTTTAGTATTCTCAGAATCTGAAAGTTTGCTCGTTTTGACCCTGTCTGCCGATCAAATAATTCACTGATCATAGATACTCCCTGATACCGTTAAGGCAGCAACAATAGTTTGTCTGTTATGAAAACTCAACCTTTTTATAAAATCTCGCCGTTTTTCTTCATCTTCTCCACCCGGCGTACGATGATGTTGCGTTTGAGGGAGGAGAGATAGTCGATGCATAAAATGCCGTTGAGGTGGTCGATTTCGTGCTGGACGCAGTGGGAGGTTAAGCCTTCGGCATCAAGGGTTTGCTCTTTGCCGTCATAATCGAGATATTTCACTTTGACTAGCGCCGGACGTTCGACAAGCGCCTGCTGGCCGGGAATGGACAGGCAACCCTCATCCATCTGGCTGCGCTCCTCGGAGGCCCAGATAATTTCAGGATTGGCGAGAAAGACCGGATCGTGCTCGCCCTCGCGCTGGGCGATATCCATGACAATAACGCGGTTGGTGATGCCGACCTGATTGGCGGCAAGGCCGATACCGTGCCCGTCATACATGGTTTCAAGCATGTCATCCATTTGCCTGCGCACAGCCTCATTGACCTCTCCGACCGGGTCGGATCTGGTCTTGAGGACAGGGTCCGGAATGGTGACGATCTGATATTTCGACATATGCCTATTATACCTGAAAAAGCCTGTATACCGCTATTTACCTAGTGTTTCCGGGGAAAAAGGTCAAGGTTCTTCATGCTCCCTTCCCCACAAGGGGGAGGGTTGGGGTGGGGGTTTACAGTGTCGGCGCATTGCTCATACATCCAACACCCTCGCCCTAACCCCCTCCCTCAGGGAGGGGGAACATCCTTATTCTGCCGCTTCCGCCTCTACGTCCTTTGCAACCAGTTCCGGTGAGGAAACCGTGCGCACACCATCTTCCAGCGCATTCAGTTCGGGAATATCCTTGCCGCCCGTCTGAATGTGCAGTTCCTTGAACTTGCGGGCACCGGGAAGGACGGAAGATTCGAGGGAGCCGACAGCCTGATTATAGGCCCCCATGGCCGTGCTGAGATTACGCCCGAGCTTTTGCATGTGATCGCCAAAGGTGCCGATACGCCGATATAGCTCGCTCGCAAGTTCGGAAATGGTTTTGGCCTCTTCAGCCAGGCTTTGCTGCTGCCATCCATACATGGCAACGCGCAGAAGGCCCATTACGGTCGTGGGTGAAGCCAGAATGATGTTCTGCTTTGCCGCATCTTCGAGCAAATTAGAATCGTTGCTGACAGCCAGTGAATAAAGTCCTTCGGTCGGCAGGAACATGACGACGAATTCTGGCGAATCAAAACTGCGCCAGTATTCCTTGGAACTTAACGTCTTCAGGTGACCGCGAATGTGCTGGCGGAAAGTATTGAGCGCCTGCTCCCGCTCGGCCTCCCCTTGCGCATTTTCCATGGCATCCCAGTAGGGTTCGATCGGCGCCTTCACATCAATCACGATCTCCATGCCGCCCGGCATGCGGATCACGAAATCCGGCTGGCGGCGGATGCCGGAGTCGGTAACGGCTTCCTGTTGAACATAGTGCGTACCCTCGACAAGACCGATCATTTCGAGGGTACGCTCAAGCTGCAACTCACCCCAGCGCCCGCGGGCGGCGGGGTTGCGTAAGGTTCTTACAAGGTTCTGGGTTTCCTGCCGGAGGAGCCTTTGGTCCTCGGCAAAGTTTTTGAGCTGGCTTTCAATGCCTGCGCCTGCCTTGCCGAGCGATTCCATTTTGGTTTCCATCTCTTTCAGGGTTTTGGAGATCGGGTCGACCAGTTCGGAGATTGCCTTCTGGCGTTTTTCAAGATCGTGCACGCCTTCGCCCTGCGCAGCCTTCAGTTTTTCCTGCGCCAGTTGTAAAAACTGTTCATTGCTGGATTGCAGGGCCTGCTGCGCCAGAACACGGAATTCATTTTCGAGGCCGGCGCGATCCTGTTCGATATGGGAAAGGCGCGCCTTCAGGCCGGCGCTGCGCCAGAGGTAAAACAGAATGCCGAGAACAAGCCCGGCGGCAAGACCAATTGCTATGGACAAAATATCGACGGTCATGGAAATGAATATCCTTCTCTGTCAGGCTGTCTCATGTAGAATAGAGGTATTATGCCAGAGCAGCAAAAAAGAAAAAATAACAGGCAACGCGGCAACGCCCTGATTTACGTCCTCATCGCCATTGCGCTTTTTGCAGCGCTCAGTTTTGTGCTGGGCAAACAGACAGATACGGGCGAGGTCGGAACGCTCAGCCATGAAAAGGCGGAAATTTACTCCACGCAGCTCATGGATTACAGTTCACAGGTTTATTCCGTGATCGAGCAGATGATGTTTTCTGGCTCTGCCTCGGACCAGCTGCTTTTTACAAAGGTCACAGACGGCACCTTTAACGCCGCCCCCGTTATTCATAAGGTCTATCACCCTGAAGGAGGCGGGCTGATCGAAAAAGATCTTTCAGACGAGATTGTCACGACAGCTATTAATGATCCTAATCCCGGCTGGTATCTCGGCCGCTTCAACAATGTGGAATGGACGGACAGCACAACCCAGGACGTTGTCCTGGTCGCCTACCAGATCAAGCAGGATGTCTGCGCCCGGATTAACGAGCGCCTGACAGGGAGCGCGGCCATTCCCAAACTGACGACGGGTATTCGTCACGTCCTGATCGATGAAGCCGAACATTCGGCCAGTAACGCAGATTTTACAGTCGCCGTCTGCGGTGCCTGCGACGGAATGGCATCGCTTTGTGTGCAGAACGA
>CAZKGT010000173.1:0-4815 GCA_964552285.1 uncultured Pseudobdellovibrionaceae bacterium
GGATCCTGCGGCGGCTCTTTCATTGTGTGGATACGCTCGCCCCAGAGCATGCGCAGGATCCGCGCGCAGGTTTTAAGGTCAGAAGAGTCGATGTAAAGCGCGCCGATCAGGGCCTCCATGGCATCGCACAGGATATTTTCATTCTCTGCACCGCCGGCCGCGCGTTCGGCCTCGGACAGAACAAGCACATCGCCCAGATCCAGGAAACTGGCGACCTGAGCAACGGTCGGTCCCTGCACAAGGGCCGAGTGGCGTTTTGCCATGTCGCCTTCGGCTTCTTCCGGGAAAGTTTCATATAAAATGTGCGCCATCACCAGCCCCAGCACCCTGTCGCCCAGAAACTCGAGCCGCTCATAGTTCTCAGGACCGCCTGTGCTGGAATGGGTCAGCGCCGCCGTCAGCAGGCCCATATCCTTAAACCTGTATGCAATCTTTTCCTGAAGAAGATCCAGTTGACCGGCACTCATTCTATTTCCCCGGCCTCTTCTACGGGCGGTGTTTCCTGTGGCAGGCGAATAGGATCAAGCTTGTCGAAAATGCGATCATAGCGGATGGCCCATGGCCACTTCCAGATTTCGAACAGGCTGGCTTCGCCGTTCACAGAGAAGAACAGGAAGTCTGCTTTGCCGACAATGTTCTCGTACGGCACGAAGCCGACAAATTGCTGGACCCGGCTGTCCTGTGAATTATCGCGGTTATCGCCCATGAAGAAATAATGCCCCTCCGGCACGACAAATTCCCTGGTGTTGTCGAGCGGCCGGTCGTCGGTTTCTTCATAGATACGGTGAACGATCCCGCCGGGCAGCGTTTCAATATATTCCTTCATATTGACGGAAACGCCGTTTTCCTCGATGCGCCGCAGCCCCACCATCTCGCGGGGCACAAGCTCGCGGTTGATATAGAGCCGTCCGTTCAGAACCTGGACCGTCTCGCCCGGCAGCGCCACCAGACGCTTGATATAGTCGATGCCGGGATTGCTCGGCAGCTTGAAGACGATGATATCCCCGCGTTGCGGCAATTCGTCAAAAATCCGTCCCTCGATCGGCGCCAGCCCGAATGGAAAAGAATAGCGGCTGTAGCCGTAAGACGGTTTGGAGACAAACAGATAATCCCCCACCTCAAGGGTCGGCTTCATCGACCCGGAAGGGATATTGAACGGCTCGTATAGGAAGGTCCGGATCAACAGCGCCAGTAAAACGGCGATAAAAGCGGTCTTGGCAAACTCGCTCCATTCTTCCCGCGCGGTCAGCGGCGGCTGTTCATCCTGACTTTCCGGCCCGGCCGCGCTCTCGGCGTTTTCAAGCTTTTCAGTCATGGTGAGGGTTTTTTACCCGAATGCATCCGGATTGACCAGAGGAGAATTGATTATAGGCATTCAATAATCACATTTGCCTGACCCAGAGGCGGTTCGTCGGTCAGGGTTAAATGAATATGGGCGGTCGTGCCGGTGGGCGTGACCGCCTTTAGTTTTTTGAGCGCCCCGCCGGTGAGCTTTAGCGTCGGGCGCCCGTTCGTATCATTCACCACGCCGATATCCTTCATATAGACACCGTGATTAAAGCCCGTTCCAAGCGCCTTGGAGCAGGCTTCCTTGGCGGCAAAACGTTTGGCGTAGGTGGCGATATGGGTCCCGGCCCCCCGCCTGCGCTCGGCCTTGGCAATCTCTGTTTCGGTAAAGCAGCGGCGAATGAACCGTTCACCGAAACGGTCCAGAGTCTTTTCCACCCTCCGGATGTCGATCAAGTCGCTGCCTGTACCCAGAATCATCACTTGTTTCTTTCTTGTTCGCCGCGCGTTTATAGGCCCGGCGCATTCTCTCCCGTTTGTAGGCCTTCCGCGCCGTACGCACCGGATAATATAGTATCCCGTAGGCCAGAGGCCAGAAAAGAATGGCGCATGTATAACCGCCGACCGTCATGGGAAGCAGCAGCTTTAAAGGGTGCGCAAACAGGAACGTGATAAATTCCCACGGCTTTTCGGAAAAGTAATCGGACGTCATATAGGCGGGCAGGGCGACAAAATCGGCCCCGCCGAACAGTCCGCAGATCCAAACGCCCAGAATATATGCACCCCAGTACATGAACGGAAACGTCCACGGGTTTCCCCAGGCCGTGCCGACCAGTGCAGAAATCCAGCTCGCCCGCAGGGCCATGGCCAGAAAGATGGCTTGAAAAAAATGCGTGCCGAGAAACGGCGAAAAAGAAACAGCCGCTCCCGAGGCAAGCCCCGCCGTAATCCGGTAATTGGAATCGCCCGTCCGGAAGACCCTGTGCCGGTAGTAGTGGAACGTCCGCATCCAGCCCTGCGAAGGCCAGAGCGTTTCGCGCAGATGCTGAAAGAAGGTTCTGGGATCGCGGCGCTTGAACATCAGTGGACGGCGAACGGTTGACAGTGAACGGTTTTTTCGCGCCTACCGTACACTGTCCGCCGTAAACCGTCTACCGGTTTACCGTCCGCGCGCCCTCTCTACGGTGGCGATCTGCGGCGTCGCCCGCAGGGCGGCAATGATGTTGTTGAGGTGTTTGGTATCGTTGACGTAGATATCCAGCAGCATGTCCCAGAAATCGAGCGAGCGGCTGGTGATCTTGAGGTTGGTGATATTGCCCCCGTTCTTGCCGATCACGGTCGACAGCGTGCCGAGCGCACCCGGCTCGTTGGTGAGCGTGACATTGATCCGTCCGACATGGGCTTCGGGCGCATCCGGGCCTTCACCCCAGGAAATGTCCAGCCAGCGCTCCGGCGTATCGGCAAAGGTTTCCAGTGTTTCGCAATCGATGGTATGGACGGTCACGCCCTTGCCGGTGGTGACGATCCCGACAATCCTGTCGCCGGGCAGCGGGTGGCAGCAGCGCGCAAAGTGAACGGCCATGCCGGGGATAAGCCCCTTGATGGGCATCGGCAGGTCTACGCCGGGCGCTTTGCGCATCACCGGCATTTCGCTGTCGCTTGGTTTTTTCAGGATCTGCGTCTGGTGGCCTGGGAAAATCGCTTTGAATACTTCGCGGGCGACAAGGTGACCGGAGCCTATATTGGCATAGATATCCTCTGAGTCTTCAGCACGGAATTGGTCGATCACACCTTGTACGGCTTTTTCGGTGAAATCGTAGCCTTCCATTCGGAAAATCTTTTGCAGCATCGCCCGTCCCAGAGTGACGTACTCACCGCGCTGCTGCGCACGGATAAATTTGCGGATATGCGTGCGCGCCTTGCCGGTAACCACAAACCGCTCCCAGGTCGGTGAGGGGTTCTGGGTCTTGGCGGTGATGATATCGACCTGGTCCCCGTTGGCGAGCTTGGTATTCAGCGGCGCGATCCGGCCGTTAATTTTGGCACCGACGCACTTGTTACCGATATCCGAGTGAATGCCGTAGGCAAAATCGATCGGCGTTGCGCCGTTGGGGAGCTCAATCAAATCCCCTTTGGGCGAGAAGACATAGACCTGGTCCTGGAACAACTCCATTTTGGTGTTTTCAAGAAAGTCTTCCGGTTTTTGCTCCTGCTCCAGAATATCCAGTAGCTCACGCATCCAGCGGTATTTCTTGATGTCCTTCGGTTTCTCATCTCCCTGCTTGTAGGCCCAGTGCGCGGCGACACCAAGCTCGGCTTCCCGGTGCATGTTTTCCGTGCGGATCTGAATTTCGATCCGGTGATTTTCCGGGCCGATTACCGTGGTATGGATTGAGCGGTATCCGTTCGGTTTCGGTGTGGAAATATAATCCTTGAAGCGGCCCGGCACGGTGGGATATTGCCCATGAATGAGGCCAAGTGCGTGATAGCATTCCTCGATATTATCGACGACAATCCGGAAGGCCATGATGTCCGAGAGTTGTTCAAAGGCTACGTTCTTTCGCTGCATTTTCTTCCAGATCGAATAGCGCGTTTTCTCCCGGCCCGTGATCTCGGCCTTGATACCAGCGTCCTTTAGCAGGTTTTCGAGCGTTGTGATGATAAGAGCAACAACGTCAGTGCCTTCCTTCCTGAGAAAAGACAAGCGGTTCGTAATGCTTTCCCTCGCTTCCGGGTTCAGATAGCTGAAGGATAAATCCTCCAGTTCTTCTTTTAGCGTATGCATTCCGATGCGCTCGGCCAGCGGGGCAAAGATTTCAATGGTTTCCCGCGCAATGCGGCGGCGCTTCTCCGGCTTGGAAATATGGTGCAGCGTGCGCATATTGTGCAGGCGGTCGGCCAGTTTGACCAGCAGCACCCGGATATCCTCCGACATGGCCAGCACCAGCTTGCGGAAATTTTCCGCCTGTTTGCCTTCGACCGTCTGGCTTTCAATCTTGGTCAGTTTGCTGACGCCGTTGACAAGATCGGCAACCTCCTGTCCGAACTCCCGTTTGAGATCCTCATAGGTCGCAGGCGTGTCCTCCAGCGTATCGTGCAGGATCGCCGTTTTGATCGTTGCCGGGTCCATCCGCATATCGGCCAGAATACCGGCAACTTCGACGGGATGGGTATAGTAAGGCTCGCCAGAGGCGCGGGTCTGCCCTTCATGCATTTCCCTGGCGTAGTCATAGGCTTTGGCAACCGAGTCCTGATCAATATCAGGATGGTAAACTCTGATCTGATCCAGCAATTCTATCTGGCCGGTCATATTTCAGTTACGACTCCCAGTCATTACAAGGTGTTGCGATATCCTCAGCGTAGCACGAATTCGGATAAAAATCATGAAATCCTGTGCCTGTTTTTTTATATATAATGCGCGGTGCGGACATAAAAAAGGCCGGACAGGCCGGCCTTCATTCGGATGCTTTATTTGTATTAGTTGATATTTGATCTGACATTCTTTATAGACTGCATAAGAAAGAAAGG
>CAZKGT010000174.1:0-4815 GCA_964552285.1 uncultured Pseudobdellovibrionaceae bacterium
GGCGCTGCCGCTGGACGTCGGGAACGGGATCGGGATCGGACCGGGAGGGGGGGACTTCTTGGCTTCTTCGGGGCTTCGCGTAAAAGTTACGCCTTCGTCAGTTGCAGGAAGACATCCTCCAGGTCGCTTTCATCCGTCGAGATGTCGTTGATATCATAGCCTGATTTTTGGATGGCTTCCACGATTTCCCCGACGGACTGCTCACCCGGCGAATAGCGGAACATCAGGGTGCGGCGCCCTTCCTGTTCAGGCGCGAATTTTGCCAGGGCTTCGGGTAGTTTGCCGATTTCCTTATCCAGCCGGAAGCGGATTTCCTTGTTGTCGATGCGGGAGAGCAGGGATTCCTTCTCATCGTTGGCGACGATCTGTCCGTGATGGATGATGGCGATGTAATCGCAAAGCTGTTCGGCCTCTTCCAGATAGTGGGTGGTCAGGAGCACCGTGACTCCCTGTTTGTTTAATTTCCGCACGTTTTCCCAGAGTTGCTGGCGCAGTTCGATATCCACGCCGGCCGTGGGTTCGTCCAGCACGAGGATGGGCGGCTCATGGACCATGGCCTTGGCGACCATCAGGCGCCGTCTCATGCCGCCGGACAGGGCGCGGGTATAGGCATCGGCCTTGTCCTCGAGGCCCATCAGGCGCAGCATCTCCATTGTTTTGCGCTCTGCTTTCGGTACGCCGTACATGCCGGCCTGGATATCCAGCAATTTTTTGGGCGAAAAGAACGGGTCGTAATTGATTTCCTGCGGCACAACGCCGATGGCGGCGCGGGCGTTGCGCGGGTCGCGGTCTATGTCGATATCCCAGATACTGACTTTGCCGGAGGTCTTTGTAACGAGTCCCGCCATGATATTGATAATCGTTGATTTTCCGGCGCCGTTCGGGCCCAGCAGGCCGAAGATCGAGCCTTTCGGGATGGCAAGATCGACATCCTTCAGGGCATTTTTTGCCGGGCTCTTGCCGGAGGCCCGGTAGGTCTTGTTCAGGGCGGCAATCTCGATGGCGTGCGGCATTTTGTAGTCCTTTGCGATGGCCGGAACTTGTGGTAGCTTTTAACTATGAGTCTGTCCGCCCTTGTTCAACCCATAAACGATTTTTTAACCCAGTGTCTGTATAACATAGGGTGGAAACGTTCTTCCGTCGAGGAGGAGCCGGTCAATGACGATGAAAAAGTCACGGCTTCCAAGGCGGCTCCCGTCAGGGGCACGCAAGGCGAAATAAAGGCCGATGCCCTGATGATGAAGGAAGACGACAAGCTGGTTCTTGTTGTCGACCAGGAGTTGGAGGATGTTCCCAGTTGGGTTGAGTGGGACATTGCCACGGACAAACTCTTGATCGTCCAGACAGGTGGTGCCACCGCTGAGCTCAACAAGCTGATACCGTCGGAGAAAAGAGAAATTCTTGAAGAAGTCCAACGGTTTATGCTGGTTACAAATAGCGGTGGTGAGAGAGTGGCACACTATTTGCCTTTTCTCATCAGGAACTGAAAACAGACCTGATACCGGAGGGGTATAATGGACGGAGTTATTTTCAACCGGGGTGAAAACCCTGAAAATTATGCAACAGCAGAAGCAGCCATGCGTGCTATGCCTGAGTTAGGGGCGCCGCATGGTGTAGTAAGTGGTAATTTTAGGGGCGAAGCGCGTAGTCGAAGTGATAGTGCTCCTAAGGCTGGTCTTGCAAATTCCAGATCTCTTGATATCTAAGATGTAACAATTTTTGCAATATTTTCGTAACGGCCTTCACCGTTGAGGAAGGCCGTTATTGCGCTCTTTGTCAGCCAGTCCATGGCGGCGGTGTCTTTCCGCAGGTACGCATCCCAGAATGCCAGTGAGACGATTTTGATGATCGCCTGATGCAGGTGGAGTTTATCGTATGTGCCGAGTTTTCCCCGGCTTCCGGCGAAGACCATGTGGTCGGCCTCTTCCAATACCAGTAAATGTTTTTGTTTTGATCCGGCATGCTCGTAGATGGGCAGGCGGGCGGTGTAGTCCTTGCCGCTGATCGGCGAGTCGTCGTTGGTGCCGGTCATGAAGAGCATGGGAACGTCCATCGGCCCGTAAAGTTTTTCCGCCGGCTCGCCGCGGTTATAGGTCGGACCCATCGAATAGGCGATGGCGCATTTGATCCGTTCGTCCTTCAGGCTGTACATGCGCCGTCCTTTGCCCAGCATCTGCCCGCACATGACCTGTGTGGTGACTGCGCCGAAGGAATGGCCGGACATGCCGATCCGTGACAAATCCATGTGTTTGCCAATCTCCGGTTTTTCTTTCGCGAGCCCCGGCAGGCTGTCCAGCAGGAAGGGAATGTCGCGGAACCTGTTGAGGGTGGCCTTTCTCGAAATATGTGTGGCCCGGATGACGTCCCACGGGTGGCCGGGTTTTCCCTCCCACAGGCCGGTGTCGGTGCCGGTGTGGGTCGGATGGACGACGGCATAGCCGTGGCTGGCGATAAAGCGCGACAGATAAGCCGCCCCGTCCCGGCTTCCGCCCAACCCGTGCGACCAGATGATGACGGGGAGGGAAGGCAGGCCGTGGGAGAGCGGATAGTAGATTTTGTAAGGCACCCTGCGTCCGGCGCGCGCGCCGTCAAACAAATCTCCCCGCTCGATGCGGATTTTGTGCGGTTCGTGACCGGGGTCGATATCGTCGCGCCAGAACATGAAAAGGGTTATAGCGGTTTTTTTGGCAGGCGGCACAGGGTAAATATTTGACATAAAACTAATTCTGTTTTATAACAATGCCCTTCATGAAAAATAGAGGGAAAAATGGCACAGGAAAATAGTTTAACACGGGCGCTCCAAAAAGCCTGTCTGCCTCGTGTAAGAGGCAATGCTGCGATTGAGGCTCTTCAAGAAAACGGGTGGAAGCGAGTGAGTCGCGAACAGATGAAGGGTAGCAGAAAAGCGCCTTATATGGTCACGCTAGAACACCCTGACGGCGGTACAAAAGTAGGTGTTGTGGAAGGAAATGAGTTGCTTGGAGTGGCATCTTTAAGAGAGCTTCAGGACGATACCGGATTTGATTTTATGAACGGCTCTTATTTTTCAGGAAGAGAGCCGCAAGCTCTAGCTCACCGGCCGGATAATCCGACAGAAGGGGAGGGGTGGGCGCGCACATTTGTACCTGAGTATCTTATAAAGTCAGGTTGCCGGTAATCTATTTCTTCCGGAACTGATCCAGAGATACAACCTCACCGGTTGCTTCGCCTTTTTTCTTGCCGCCGCCGCTGCCGTCGTCGTCAGGGCCTTCTTCGTCTTCGTCGAAGTCAAAGCCGTTTTCGTCCAGTTCCTCACCCAGAGGCTGGAACTGCAGGGCGAAATTAACGGACGGGTCGGCGAAGATGCTGATGGCGTTTAGCGGGATCGTCAGGCGCTCCGGCACGTTGTTGAAGGAGAGCGTAACACTCATCTTCTCCTCATCGACGGTAAGGTCGTAAAACTGGTACTGGAGAACGATGGTCATCTCGCCCGGATAACGGTCACGCAGATAGTCCGGGATCTCGACGCCCGGATAATCGGTGATGAAGGTAATGTAAAAATGATGGTCGCCGGGCAGGCCGTCTTTTACGACCTCATCGACAGCCTGACGGACGACACCGCGCAGGGCGCCTTCCACCATTTTGTCGTAGCGCAGAATTTCGTCGCTTTCGCTCATACTCATATCAGTGACAGATTATCGGGCGTGAAATCAAGGGGGAGGGTATTTCTGATCCACTCCCTACCTGATTCGCATATCTGTGGCTTGGAAACCAGCGATCCGGGGAAATTGATACAGATTGCCTGTGGAAAAGAAAACCTTGACTTTTCAGGGGCAATTGTTATAAAAAGTCTGCATGGGAGATATGCATAAAATGCATGACGCTGTACTGAAATATATTGCTTTCGATGAGCGGGTTTTTCAAAACGGCCCGGTTCTTCTGGATGACGGTCTCTACAGCCACTGCCTCGTTCCTGATGAGGATGATTACCTTCCCGTATTAAAGGACCATAAGAACGGCAGCTATTGTATGATGGTTTCCGCGCGTGACGTTGGGGGTGAGACGGCGCTTGTTTTTTCCGTTTATTCCGGCAGCCATGAGAAAACGCTCAGCCGTACGGTGGTGGTGCGTAATCTCGGTATGTTGATGTTGCGCCCGGCCGGCAGGGACGAGCTTGCCGCCTGTGTCGAGCGCAGGTTCACGGAGACGCTGGAAGATGCGCTGAAGGACTGGTTCAGCGATATCGACGGCAGTTTCTTCGATACGCTCGGTATGTTCACCCGCGTGGCGATTGAGGATACGTACGGCAGCCTGACGGCGTTTAATGACTGTCCGGCGGCCCGTCCTGAAGATACGGCGATCTGCCGCACGGTTCATTAATCGTTCTTCCGAATTTATTCATCTTTTTTCCGAACTGCGAAGCACACGAAGAGGCCGGAGCCTGCTGCGCCGGAGGCGCTATAAATAAACTCTGCGTTCTCTGCGCCTCTGCGGCGAAAAGATATTGCTACAGAGATCGCAGAGGGCGCAGAGATATTTTTTACGCGTTGACGCGCGCTTTTATCTCCGGCCTCTTCGTGTGCTTCGCGGTTCGGAAAGTAATGGTGCTGCGCCTTGATGTTGGGAAAAATGGGGCAGTTCTGTTGCTAGGCCGCCCCGCGCCCCACACTACCCTTGTCTAGAGGGCAGGAATTGGTTTGTAGCTACTACCTGCGATTAAGCAGCGATAGCTTCGCTACCAGCGAAGTTATCATTGGCTACGACGATGTTGTCGTTTGCAACTATCGAATTGACCCGATAACGGCGGTTATCATACCGGACGCAGGCAATCACCTT
>CAZKGT010000175.1:0-4766 GCA_964552285.1 uncultured Pseudobdellovibrionaceae bacterium
TAAAGCCTTTTTCCGCCTGAAGGCGGAGGTTTATGACCAAAGAAGGGACAATCAACGAAGAGCGCATCCGCCAGCAAATCATCGAAGCCGCCGAACAATGCGAGCGGCTGAGCATCCCGGCCCTGCACCGCCTGACGACTCTCGCCGAAAAAATACAGGCATGGCCGGAAGAAGTTCCGGTTTGCGCAGCTATCGAACGTGAAAATACGCCATTGCTCGCAACAAGCCCGGAAAACACAACCTTCCTGATCGGCCCGGAGGGCGGCTTTAGCGAAGAAGAACGCAAAGCCCTGCTGAACAACGAAAAGATCCGCCCCGTGTCGCTCGGCCCGAACATCCTGCGCGCCGAAACGGCAGCACTTTACGCCCTAAGCCACAGCTTGCCAGACACCCCTGCCGGGCGTTAATATCAGGAGCATAAAAAATCTCTCAGGAGGCTCCGGTGCCCGCTTGGCCCGCCATGCTTGATATCATCCACAGCTCGCTGTTTTACCAGCTGGCCGCTATTCTGATTGTGGCCGGCCTGTTCGGCTTTGTTGCCATCAAGCTAAGGCAGCCTCTTATCGTCGCCTATATCATCGCCGGTCTTCTGGTCGGCCCGGACTTTATCGGCATCGTATCCGAAGATTCGGAAAAGCCGATCGACACGCTGGCCGCGCTCGGCATTTCGCTGCTGCTGTTTATGGTCGGCCTGAAGCTTGACCTCAGCCTGATCCGCTCGCTCGGCCCCGTCGCCATGATCGCCGGGATCGCGCAGGTGTTCCTGACCGCCCTTTTCGGATTCCTGATCGCCCTTGGCCTTGGCTACGATATGAAGGCCGCCGGCTATATCGGCGTCGCCATGGCCTTTTCCAGCACAATCATTGCCGTCAAGCTGCTCTCCGATCACCGCGCCATCGATTCCCTCTACGGAAAAATTGCCCTCGGCATCCTCATCATGCAGGACATTGTCGTCATTATCGTCATGATGGCCATTACCGGCATTCATTCGGGTTCGGACGGCGCTGCCGACCTCACGCAGCTTGGAATGATTGTCTTAAAAGTCGCCGCTCTCGTCGCCCTGACCGGCCTGTTTATCCGTTATATCGCCAACCACGTCACGCATACGCTCTTCCATTCCTCGGAGCTGACGGTAATTTTAGCCATCGGCCTTGCAGCGACACTGGCCGGCGTCTGCAACCATATCGGTCTCAGCCGGGAGCTTGGCGGCCTGCTGGCCGGGGTGGCGCTGGCCTCAACGCCAAGCCGTGAATTGCTGGTCGCCCGCCTCGCCCCCTTGCGCGATTTCCTGCTGCTGTTCTTTTTCGTCGGCCTCGGCAACCACCTTCATGTCGATACCATCGGCGGCGCATTCGGCCCGGCGCTTACGATGTCGGCCTTTGTCCTGATCGGCAAGCCGCTGATTATCCTGACGATCATTACAGTCCTTGGCTACCGCAGCCGTACGGCCTTTCTGGCCGGAGTTCATCTCGGCCAGATCAGCGAGTTTTCGTTGATTCTGGCGGCCATGGCTTTTGCCGTGGGGCAGGTTCCCGAACAGGTCGTCGGCATGATCACGCTGACCGGCATAATTACGATTGCCCTGTCGACCTATGCCATGACCAACGCCGGAAAAATATTCGGAAAACTCGACAAGCCCCTGCGGCATCTGGAAAGGCTGTCGATGCGCCGCTACGAAGAAATGATACACAGCACACGCACAAAAAAGAAATATGATGTTGTGGTTGTGGGTCTTGGCCGGTACGGCATTCACATTGCCCTTGAACTCATCAAAAACGGCCACAAGGTCCTGGGCGTAGATTTCGACCCGCACGCCATCCGCCATGCGCAGGAAAACAAAATCCCGGCTATTTACGGCGATGCCCTGAATACGGAACTGGCGGACACGCTGCCCCTGCGGCACGTCCATACCGTCATTGCAACC
The DNA here is from genome assembly GCA_964552285.1 of uncultured Pseudobdellovibrionaceae bacterium. Taxonomy (GTDB): domain Bacteria; phylum Pseudomonadota; class Alphaproteobacteria; order Micavibrionales; family Micavibrionaceae; genus CAZKGT01. The sequence goes on from CAZKGT010000175.1 coordinate 1,925, forward strand.
TTTTCCCATCACATAACCGGACCGCTGGTCGAAGACGTGCGCATCATGCTGGCCAAGGGACTGCGTGAGCGCGGCTATCAGGGCCGGATCGTCGTCACCTCCCGCGTTCATGAGCACGAAACCTGGCTGATCCACCACGGCATAGATAATGTCATGCGCCCCTATGACGACGCCGCAATCCGCGGCGCCGAACAAATCCTTGAATTTATTGCGGAAGAGAAAAATGAAACGGCCAAATAGACTTGCCTGCAACATATTTGCCCGGCTACCCTTGCTCTTGATTCCGGCGCGATATACCCCTATTAAATGTAGCGCGTCAGCAAGATAACGGTTCAACAACATCATTCTAGCGAACAATGAACAGGCATTTTTTGTGGATTTTGGCGGCCGCCGCGGCCCTTGTTCTCTCCCCCCTGACCGGCCTTGCCGCAGAAGGCGCTGCCGAACCATGGCAGCTTGGCTTTCAGAAGGCCGCTTCGACATCGGCCGAGCGCATGCAGGATTTCCATTTCCTCCTGCTGGTGATTATCACGGCGATCACGGCCTTTGTTTCCGCCCTGCTGCTCTATGTCATGGTGCGCTATAACAGGCGGGTTAACCCGAAACCCTCGGCAAATTCGCACAACACTGTGCTGGAAGTTGTCTGGACCGTCATTCCGGTCGTGATCCTGATCATTATCGCCGTGCCGTCCTTCCAGCTCCTTTATTACACCGACCGCACCGCCGAACCGGAGATGACGCTGAAGGTTACCGGATTCCAGTGGTACTGGGGCTACGAATACCCCGATTACGGCGAGTTCAGCTTCATGTCCTATATGGTTCAGGACGAAGATATCGACAAATCCAAAGGCCAGAAACGCCTTTTATCGACGACCGAACCGGTCGTCCTGCCGATAGACACGAACATCCAGATCCTCGTAACCTCGCAGGACGTACTTCACGCCTGGGCCGTTCCGGCGCTTGGCCTCAAGACGGACGCCGTGCCGGGGCGCATGAACGAAACCTGGGTACGGATCAAAAAACCCGGCACCTATTACGGCCAGTGCTCGGAACTGTGCGGCAAGGACCACGCCTATATGCCGATTGAAATCAAAGCCGTCACCAAGGACGAATTCCGCAGGTGGATCCTTTGGGCAAAACGTGAATTTTCTTCTATCGAATCCTACGACCGGCCCGTAAGGCTGGCGCAGACGGAGGTCAGGTAACATGAGTGCAGATCACGACCACAAACCCGGATTTTTCACCCGCTGGTTCTGTTCGACGAACCATAAGGATATCGGCACGCTCTATATTATTTTCTCGATCATCGCGGGTCTTGTCGGCGGCGCGTTTTCGATGATGATGCGTATGGAGCTTCAGGAACCCGGCGTTCAGTTCCTGCTGGACGAAGCCGGGAATCCGGACGGCCATATGTGGAACGTCTTTATCACCGCGCACGGCCTGATCATGGTGTTCTTTGTTGTCATGCCCGGCCTGATCGGAGGCTTCGGCAACTGGTTTGTGCCGCTGATGATCGGGGCGCCGGACATGGCCTTCCCGCGCCTCAACAATATTTCCTTCTGGCTGCTGGTCCCCTCGCTCTTCCTGCTGGTCGCATCGGCGCTGGTCGGTGGCGGCGCTGGTACGGGCTGGACTGTTTATCCACCGCTTTCAGGCACCCTCGGTCACCCGAACATGGCCGTCGATATGGCTATCTTCGCCCTTCACTTAGCGGGGGCAAGCTCCATTCTCGGTGCGGCCAACTTCATCACAACCATCTTCAACATGCGCGCACCGGGCATGACGCTGCACAAGATGCCGCTCTTCGTCTGGTCGATGCTGGTCACCGCCTTCCTGCTGGTTCTGGCCGTACCTGTACTGGGCGGCGCGATCACGATGCTTCTGACCGACCGTAACTTCGGCACCGGTTTCTTCGTACCGGAAAAGGGTGGCGACCCGCTTCTTTTCCAGCATCTGTTCTGGTTCTTCGGCCACCCGGAAGTTTACATCATGATCCTGCCTGCTTTCGGTATCATCAGCCATGTGGTCGCAACCTTTTCCAAAAAGCCGATCTTCGGCTATCTCGGCATGGCCTATGCCATGGTTTCCATCGGCGTGGTCGGCTTTATCGTCTGGGCGCACCATATGTATACGGTCGGCCTTGATGTCGATACCCGCGCCTATTTCACGGCCGCCACGATGATTATCGCCGTGCCGACAGGCATCAAGATTTTCTCCTGGATCGCCACCATGTGGGGTGGCTCGATCGAGTTCAAAACCCCGATGCTCTGGGCGATCGGCTTTATCTTCCTGTTTACCGTCGGCGGCGTGACCGGCGTGGTGCTGGCAAACGCGGGCATGGATACCGTCCTGCACGATACCTATTACGTTGTCGCCCACTTCCACTACACGCTGAGCCTTGGCGCGGTCAGCGCCCTTTTCTGCGGGTTCTATTACTGGATCGGCAAGATGAGCGGGCGCATGTATCCCGAATGGGCGGGCCAGCTCCATTTCTGGGCAACCTTCATCGGCGTGAACCTGATCTTCTTCCCGCAGCATTTCCTCGGCCTTGCCGGCATGCCGCGCCGCTATATCGACTACCCCGATGCTTACGCCGGCTGGAATCATCTCTCTTCAGTCGGTGCCTATATCGCAGGCGCAGCCACGCTCTGGTTCATCGGGATCGTCATCTATACGCTGTTCTGGGGCAGGAAGGCCGAAGGCAATTACTGGCATGCCGAGCCGCAGGTTCTGACTCTGGAATGGACGCTGCCGTCGCCGCCACCATTCCACCAGTTTGATATCCAGCCCACACTACCGGACACAGCTGGGATAAGGCGGTGAATTGATTCATACTTTCAGA
>CAZKGT010000176.1:0-4733 GCA_964552285.1 uncultured Pseudobdellovibrionaceae bacterium
CCCCAGTAAACCTTTGCCTGTCAATGTGTTCTGATGCAGAGTCCGGTAGTGTGCAAGCGTTCCGCAATTTGGATAGGAATATACGGGCGGAGGATTGCCCCAGTCGTCCAGTACTCCTGGTCCCTCTTCTACAATCACCCCCGTACAACCTCCCTCCTGAGAACTCAGACAAATATTGAAATTTATGGACCAGTCAACACCGGCTGCCTTAAGGCCAAAAACCATAGCCAGCGCAGTGCCCCCGGCAACAGCATACGGAGCAACCCTGGAAGCAAGTCTCATGGAAATATTTTTAAATGTCACTTCATCGGAAGACGGCAACACCGTATCTCCTTTGGTCAAAATCAAGGACGCAATATATAGAACGGAAACAAACTTATGTCAAACAATGTCCGTAATAAAAAAGGAGAGCACTTGCTCCCCGTATCCGGACATTGTAATACAGAAAAAATGCTTTTTCTGTCTAGCAAAATTTGCTGAATGCTATTAAACACCCATTTGAGGGTGTAATTATTGATGAGAGACGCGTATGAAGCCTCTCCTGGCAGTTCCGGTCATTACTGATATTCACTGGGCATCGGAAAATCATGAAAGAAAACTCGGCTCTCTTGCAGAAGAGAGACTAATTGACGTTTTCCGTAGAATCAGCGAGATGGATTTTGATCTTCCGGATGGTATCGAAATCCCGCAGTTCGATTTTGCCCTGAACCTTGGCGACAACATCATCAGCAACGGCAAAGGCCAGCCGTTCGGGCAAAGAATCAAGCGGATCGGCACAGATTTGATGTCGTTCCGACGATTGTTCAACGATCTGGTAAACACCTATACCCCGAACCTTCCCTGGCATAATCTGAGGGGCAACCACGAAGAGCGTCTTGGCAAAGACGGAGCGTCAATTATGACAGGAGCGGCGCTCCATCCCGTCAGTTTTGATGTTAATGGAATCCATGTTGTCCTTGCCAATTTCAACAACAGAACTCACGACGAAAACAGGAAGTACAAAGGATTTAATCTGGGACAAAGCGAGATTGAAAAATTGGAGGAAATCCTTAAATCAACACAGCTACCAACAGCCGTTTTCTCCCATCAGTTTCTCGGTCATGATCCGGATGATTTTGTCCGTTTTGAAGGGCGCGTGCATTCAGAATATGAAAACGCCGAAGATATCCAGTCCCTGATCGATAAATTCCCGCATGTGTTTTTCGAGGGCAGCGGACACGCCCATCTGGACAAGAGGATTATCAGACAAACTCCGGCAGGTCACCGCAGGGATCAGATCCGCTTTAACTCACTGACGGAAGAAATAGGCGACACGAAGAATCCGCATGGGTCAGTATATCTATTGCTGGTGTTCGACGATCACGTCAGGGTTCTCGGCTTCGGACACAACAAGGTCGATTACAAGACACCAATTCCAAAACCGGAAATTCCCTCCTGAATTTCAGGCCGGCAGCAACGCCGCCGCCACGCGCCGCTCCTCGGCCAGCAGCACGTTATAGGTCCGGCAGGCTGCGCCCGTATCCATGCACTCCACAGCTATTCCCGCCTCCTTCAACTTAAGACGAATATCGGCGGGCAGCATCTTCATCGCCGCACCGGACCCGAACAGCACGACATCAATCTCCGCCGCCATATCGACCAAAGGCCGGAAATCCTCGAACCCCGGCAGCGCCAAAACATCCCACAGCTCACAAACCCCAGGACGCACAATCAGCGCAGACTCGTAAATCTGCCCGCTGACCTTGAAACGGCCACCGGCATAGCTCTGTATCACCTGTCTGTCTTTTGTGATGAGGGGGGTAACGTCCACTAGAGTGTCTCCTCTTCCAATTTCTTCTTGCGGCACATCAGGTAGATGCCGGTACAGCAGCACACAATACCCGACAATTTCACCGCATCCAGATGCTCCGCAAAGAAAACTATCCCGACAACGACCAAAATCAAAGCTGTCGTAATGCGGATCAATGGCAGCCCGACAGAAATCGTTCCACCCACGCGATGCATCATCACCAGCTCCAGATCCAGCAGGGAAAAGGAAATCCCCGCCACAACAGAAAACAAGATGCCCTTGGCCGTAAAATCCATCGGCTCGCCCGACAAGAAAAACAGGGCCGTCACCGCCCCGACGACAAGCAATCCGAACGCGTTATAAATCAGGCTAAAGAAAAACGGGCTGACATCATGGCTTAAAAATCGAAACGCAATCCCGAAGGCCGTCCCGCCGAGCGTGAATAATCCGCAGTGTACAAGCCAGTGTGTCGAGATCAGATCAAACATTAAGCAACACAATCCCTGAAGCGGCAAATACAATGCCCAGCATCTGAATCCGGGAAATCCTCTCACGGAAAAACAAAACCCCGGCCAGCACATAAAGAATAATGCCACCGGCGCTAAACAGTGGAATGGAGATGGAAAGCGGCGCTTTGGCAAAATACATCAGGATCTGGTTCAGATCATTGGATGCAGCAATCAGCCCGATCACAAGCGCCAGCAACAATGTATGCCGGGACAACCCGGCCCGCGCCTTATTGATGTTCCTGCATAGCACAATCAGAAAACTGCAAAGCGTCGTCGCAACAAACCCTGTTGTCGTATACAGCAACGGATGAATTTCCACGCTGGCCAACTTGACAAAGGTAAATCCGAACACAAGAGAAAAAACGCTCAGAAAAACGTAAAACAACCAGTGCTGGAGAAAAGTAAAGTTCATACGTGCGGCACCCTGTAAATAATGCACGCATAGACTAAGCGGGATTATCAGGCCATTGCAAGATGTCCCTGTACAGGCGCGGATTCTGAGTCGGCTGAATCAGCCTTCCTTCTGCATGTACGAACAATAAGGTCATTAACATTTTCATCGAATGCAGAAACAGCGCGGGTAATTCTGCCAGAGATAGGCGCCAACCACGGACAATGCGTGACAACAAGCCCTTGAAAAGCTCTCTCGGCAGATGGCTTGACTGCCGTTCTGAAGTCTTCCCTGAGATCAATGAAACCATGAAGAGCCCTTTTTAGAAGTGAGCCTTCTCGCGGCTTATCTTTAGTTTCCCTGTTTCCTTCCACATTCATGAAAAGACTATAACAGAAAAACAAGCTCTATGACAAATAAATCAGGCTTTCTGGGGCGCCTCTTCCGGCCCGGCCACGCTTTCCCGCCGCAAATTGAGATAAAGCAGCGTCGGCGCGGCGACAAAGATGGAGGAATAGGTCCCGATGGCAATGCCGAAAACAAGGGCGTTGACGAACCCGCGGATCACCTCGCCGCCGAATATCCACAGTGAAACCAGCGCCAGCATCGTCGTGCCGCTGGTCAGGATCGTCCGGCTCAGCATCTGGTTGACCGACATATTGAAGATCTCCGGCAGGGACATCTTCTTGTATTTACGCAAATTCTCCCGGATGCGGTCGAACACCACCACCGTGTCATTAATAGAGTATCCGGCAATCATCAACACCGCCGCCACGGTCGAAAGATCGAACTGCCACTGCATCAGGGCGAACAGCCCGATCGTCGCAATGGAATCGTGAGCCAGCGCAACAATGGCCGCCACACCGAACTGCCATTCGAACCGGAACCAGACATAAAGCAGGATACCGATCAGCGCGCCGATAATGGCATAAAGCCCCTGCTTTTTCAGTTCCTCACCCACCTGCGGGCCGACAAACTCTGTGCGGCGATAATCAACCTTGCCCTCGCCAAAACGCACATCCAGCGATTCACGAACCTTGTCAATCGCGACCTGCTGCGGGTTTAAGGGACATTGCGTATCATCTTTTTCTTCAGCAAAACATTGCGTCCGCGCTTCTCTCTCCTCGGCGCTTTCTTCCTGCTCCGGCAGCCGGATCAGCAGATCGGTCGCCTCGCCGAACTCCTGCAACGAAATGGCGCCAAGCCCAAGTCCGTTCAGGTCGCCCCGCACCGCAGCCAGATCCGGCATCTCCTCAACCCTGATCTCGATCAGCGTCCCGCCGGTAAAATCGATCCCGAAATTCAGCCCTTCCTTGACCGTCAAGCCGATTGAACCGGCAATAATCAGCAACGAAAACACAAACGCAACAAAGCGCTTGCCGATAAAATCGATATTCGTCCCTTCCGGTATAAAATGCAGACCTTTCATTTCGTTCTCTCGTTTTTTCGTTTTTTCGTTTTTTCGCTTTGCTCGTTTTCTCGTCGACGCGAATCCGCGAGTTACGAGTTAACGAAACAGCGACTAAACCGGCAACTCGCTCGGCTTCGTCTTATGCAGCCACGTAACCACCATCAGCCTCGTCACCATGATCGCCGTAAACAGCGAGGTCAAAATCCCGATCATCAAGGTCACCGAGAAACCTTTAATCGGCCCGGTGCCGAATGAGAACAGGATCACAGCCGCAATCAGCGTCGTTAAGCTGGCGTCGATAATCGTGCTCATCGCCCCGCTATAGCCGGTATCAATCGCCGAAATCGGCGTTCGCCCGGCGCGCAGCTCTTCGCGTATGCGCTCAAAAATAAGGACATTGGCATCCACCGCCATACCGATCGTCAGCACAATCCCGGCAATACCGGGCAACGTCAGCGTCGCCTGCAGGCCTGAGAGCATCGCAAAAATCAGCGCCACATTCACCAGCAGCGCAAACGCCGCCATCACGCCGAACAACCCATAGGTCACCGCCATAAACACAACCACCAGCGCCAGACCGATCAGGCTGGCGATCTTCCCGGCCTCAACCGAGTCCGCGCCCAGCGAAGGCCC
>CAZKGT010000177.1:0-4706 GCA_964552285.1 uncultured Pseudobdellovibrionaceae bacterium
AAGGGTGTTTTTAAAGCACACTTCACCGGTCGTTTTGTTAACTCTTTATTGTGTCCCCGGCGTTTCAGCGCCCATTCCCTAACGCAAAGACTGCATCATACAGCGCGCCGAACCGCCGCCGTATTTTTCCAGCGTGGGAAGTGGCGAATGAACAATCTTCGCGACATGATGCAGGTATTTTTCCTTCTGCTCTTCCCGCAAGGCACCATAAGCGGCACTCGACATCACCATCAGCTTTTCATCTCCATATCCACGCACTTCCAGTGCGTTGCCGCAAAAAAATGTAAGCTGCTTCATCGAAAACTCAACAACATCATGTGTGGACCGGAGCCGTTCCAGTATTTCCTCTTTTCGGCACCCCTGAATACAATCCGCGCAAATTCCAACCACGCCCGAACCAACGTGCATCAGAACATCGGTATGATAGACGGGCTTACCCGTATGGCTTCTGGTTTCGAAGGCTTCCAGTTCAAACCCCATCTCCTCGCACCATTCCCGCGCCAGCGCTTCATCCGTGCGCGGGGAAAGTGCCGCATAGGCCACCCGGTTCGCATGATCAAGGACCAGAGAGGCCGTGCTTTCCAGCGCGCCTTCCCTATAACGATCACTCCAGTCCATCTTCAGCGTATATGTCTTACCCAGAAGCTCCACCAGTTCGGGCAGAATTTCCTTGCGCCGGTTTTCGTTATACATCGGATATAAAACCATCGCCCCTTCCCAGTGCACGGAAAACCAGTTGGGAAAGACATGGTCCGGACATTCCGGAATGCCTTTAACTTCCGTCACAAAGACGCCGTTCTCAATCAAAACGTCCCGGAAAGACCGGTATTCGGCCAAAGCCCGAGCATAAACAACATCCGGGGGTTCATGCTCGTCAAGCTGATAATGGTTGGTCTCCAGTGTTTCCGGGTTCGCAAAAAACGACGCCGGTTCCACCATGAAAATATGCCGGGAAGATTGGGGAATCATATAAGAAGGATATCATATACCTCGCCCCTGAAAAGCCCTGCAAAACACTTTGCTTTATGCACGCCCACTCGATATGCGACATTTTGTCGCATTGCCACAACAGAATCATCAACACAATATGTAGAGGCAATATCAAACATCCCCACTAGATATTGTAGATCAATCCACAAACATATCCCCAAAGGAGCCCACAAATGACCTCGCCGTCCCATGACGCATACGCCCCCGTTGTCCCTGAAAAAGTTATCCGCCGCGATGGCGCTGCTATTGATTTTGATAAAGCCCGCATCACATGGGCGATACAGCGCGCCGGGGCAGCGACGGGCGCATTCGGACGCGAAGAGGCCAGAAGGCTCTCCACACTGGCCTGTGATTCGCTGGCCGAAACGGGCGAGTTTGAACGCACCATCGAGGAAATCCAGGACGTCGTCGAATTTACACTGATCTCCGAGGGTCACGTCACCACGGCCCGTGCCTATATCCGCTATCGCGAACGCCGCCGCGCCGAACGGACCGACCGCAAGACCGTCGTGGAAGTCGGTAGCTCCATAAACGAATATCTCGACCAGGCCGACTGGCGCGTGAACGCCAACGCCAATCAGGGCTACTCCCTTGGCGGCCTGATCCTGAACGTATCCGGCAAGATGATCGCCAATTACTGGCTGAGCCACGTCTATTCCGAGGAAGCCGGCAAGGCCCACCGCGAAGGCGACATGTATATCCACGATCTCGACATGCTCTCCGGCTACTGCGCCGGCTGGTCCCTGCGCACACTTTTACAGGTCGGATTCAACGGCGTGCCCGGCAAAATCGAATCGGATCCGCCGAAACACCTGTGGACTGCCATGGGCCAGATGGTCAATTTTCTCGGCACCCTGCAAAACGAATGGGCGGGCGCACAGGCCTTCAGTTCCGTTGACACCTACCTCGCCCCTTTCATCCGCCGGGACGGCCTGGACTATGATCGCGTCCGCCAGGAAATGCAGGAATTTATTTTCAACCTCAACGTCCCCTCACGCTGGGGCACGCAGACACCGTTCACCAACCTCACCTTCGACTGGACCTGCCCGGAAGATCTGAAAGAACAGGTGCCGATCATCGGCGGCGAAGAAATGGATTTCACCTACGGCGACCTTCAGACCGAAATGGACATGATCAACCGCGCCTATATCGAGGTCATGACCGAAGGCGACCGGCGGGGCCGCGTCTTCACCTTCCCGATCCCCACCTACAACATCAGTGATGATTTTCCGTGGGAGAGTGAAAATGCACAGCGCCTCTTTGACATGACAGCCAAATACGGCCTGCCCTACTTCCAGAACTTTATTAACTCGGAGCTTAACCCCGGCGACGTCCGCTCAATGTGCTGCCGCCTCCAGCTAGACCTGCGCGAACTGCAAAAACGCGGCAACGGCCTGTTCGGTTCGGCCGAGCAGACCGGCTCCATCGGCGTCGTCACCATCAACTGCCCGCGCCTTGGCTACGAGCATCGTGGCAATGAGAACGCCCTGAAACATAAGCTCGACTACCTGCTGGATCTCGCCCGATCAACGCTCGAGATCAAACGCAAGGTGGTGCAAAGCCATATCGATAACGGCCTTTACCCTTACACCAAGAATTACCTTGGCTCCCTTCGCAATCATTTCTCCACCATCGGCGTCAACGGCCTCAATGAAATGGTGCTGAATTTCAGCGGCGGCGATTACGACATCACTTCCGTAGAAGGCAAAGCACTGGCCGCACGTCTTCTTGACCATATCCGCGAGCGCATGGTGGAATTCCAGGAAGAAACCGGTCACCTCTATAACCTCGAAGCCACACCTGCGGAAGGCGCCACCTACCGCATGGCCAAGGCCGACCGCAAACGCTATCCCGACATCCTCCAGGCCGGTGAAGGTGAAAACGCCTACTACACCAACTCGAGCCAGCTCCCGGTCGGCTGTACGGACGATCCTTTCGTCGCCCTTGAGCACCAGGAAGAACTGCAGCAAAAATACACCGGCGGCACCGTCCTGCACCTTTATATGGGCGAACGGATATCCTCGGCCGACGCCTGCAAGATGATGGTGAAAAAGACACTCACTAACTACCGCATTCCTTACATCACCATCACGCCAACCTTCTCGATCTGTCCGGATCACGGCTATATCAAGGGCGAGCACAATGAATGCCCCTCATGCGGCCATGAAACTGAGGTCTGGACACGCGTCATGGGATATCACCGTCCGGTTCAGTCCTTCAACCGGGGCAAGAAAAGCGAGCACAGGGAACGCAAGCATTTCGTTGAACCCAAAAAAGCGGCTCTGGACCACGACATCATGATGGAAGCTGCGGAGTAATTAACTATGAGCCTTAGAATCGGCGGCCTGACCCCTATGACCACGATCGACTTCCCGGGGCACATGGCCGCCGTTCTCTACTGCCGGGGCTGCAACTTCCGCTGTTCCTACTGCCACAACGAAGACCTCCAGTGCACCAAGCCCACCCCTGGCGACATAAATTGGGAAGATGCGCTTAATTTTCTGGGATTGCGCGTAAGCTGGCTGGACGGCGTTGTGTTCAGCGGCGGTGAACCGCTTTTGCAATCCGCCCTGCCGGAGGCTATCCGTGATGTGAAAGCCCTCGGCTATGCTGCCGCCCTTCACACGGCAGGCCCCGCGCCGGAAAGATTGAAGAAAAACCTGCCGCTGGTTGACTGGATCGGCTTCGATGTAAAAACCCTGTTTGAAAACTACGAAACCGTCACCGGCGTACCGGACAGCGGCAAAAAAGCTTGGCACAGCCTTGAAATCCTTCTTGAGTCCGAAAAACCCTACGAAGTACGCACCACCGTCGATCCGGCCATTATCCCGCCTGCAAAACTTCTCTGGCTTGGAAAACAGCTAAAGAATATGGGCGTGAACGTCTACAGGATACAGGAATCCTCTCTCATGAAAGAACCTTACCCTGAAGAAACTGAAAATGAGCTGAAAGAAATGTTCCCGGATTTTGATATCCGCCGCGCACCGCCAAAAGAAAAATCTAGCCCGAGAGTTGCTGCGTAAGATTGTTCAGGAATTCCATTTCCTGCTTTCTGAAATCTTCAATATCTTCTGCGCGCTTCATGCGCTTGCAGACAATCCTGCTTTCCGATGGAATAAAATGGATGCGCCGGCAAACCTCACCGCCAATATCTTCGCTTGCCACACCAAGTCCCTTCTGCAGCAGGTATTCCTTGGCAAATATATAGTTCTTCAGGCCGCTATCGATAAACTCTTCCAGAATTGACGTTCCGCCGAACAGCTTGATTTTAATTCTGCTTTTCCCTGCACCTTCGCGTTTAAGCGCCCCGACAAAAGACTCAATAACATTTTCGGCATATTTAAAAGCCGCATCCTCACGGTCGCGAAAACGCGGAAATTGCTGCAACAGCCTTGCCGGCATCAGGAGATGCGCTATTCCTCCAAGCCCCAGACCCGGATCATGCACACACACAACAACGCCGGAACCAACCTTGGCCACCAGCATTTCATTGGAACTTGTCGTGCACTTAAAACGGCCCGGCGGAACATAAACAGGCTTGGCTGCAAACAGACCGTTAAAATACTCGTCATGGTCCGTTATACTGCGCCGGTCGTCAATATCAGAAGAATTCTCATACATACACAGCCCCCAAACACCCAGTCTTTAAATTAACAAAAAATTAGGGGCTATTCCATCTAAGCACTGATGCTAGGATGGAATTATGTACGAGAGAA
>CAZKGT010000178.1:0-4703 GCA_964552285.1 uncultured Pseudobdellovibrionaceae bacterium
TCGGCCCAGCAGGCGGCGATGCGCTCGGCTCCTTTGGGCGAGCCGCCGTGGATCAGAACCATGTCGGCGTGGCGGGCATGCGCCTTGTCGAGCGCGTCCCAGATGCGCGTATGATCGTTGCAGTCCATGCCGCCGGTAAAGGCGATGCGCGGGCCCGCAGGCAGGAGAGGCTCAATCTCGGCCCGGCGCTTGGCGGCGATAAAATCGCGGGCGTCGATCATGGAGGCCGTCATGGTTCGGCGGTTCGTCATCGAACCACTGCGCGGACGCCAGCATGAGCCAGTCATGGCTTCGTACTGCCCTGCGGCGATGTCGCGGAACGCTTCGAACGCGTTGCGGCGTTCGATGAGGGAGATCCCTTGCGCGGTCAGTTTCTCCAACTCAACGGACTTGATTTCGGAGCCGTCCTGCTCGTCCGCCGAGCGGCGCTGCGCCTGCTCGTTATCATCGAGCGCGCGGTCGAGAACGCCAAGCTTGCGATGAAAGATATGCGTAAACGACCAGAGCAACTCGCCGGTATCATCCTCAAGCCGCGTGTCCGACAGAAGCGCGGCCAAGGTTTCGGCACAGGCGGAAATATGGTGCTCGGCATCAAAAGCATCAGGCAATGGGCGCGGGTCGGGCTCGTCACTGAGCGGGCGATAGCCGTAAAGCTGAAGCTCGTCCAGCAGATGGGCCGTTTGTGAGGCGGCATGCCGGGGCTCGTGGTCGTCGGAAGCGGAAAGTGCTGGTTCGTATGTCATGGCGGTCTCCTTCAGGTTTTCGAGGCCGCGCCGTTCGCGGCCTTTCCGGGGATCGCTCCGCCAGCGGAAAAAAGCGGTTTTGCACCCCTTGGGGCCGAAACGAAGTGAAGGACGGCCCTGCAAGGGCCGTTGCAAAGCCGCTTGACGCTGGCAGATCCCCCTTAAAGGAAAGGCCGACGGCGCGGGCTGGAGAACGAAGCTCCGCCGTGATCGTTGAACAAGCCCCGGCCTGCACAGCAGACGGTTACCGGCAGGAGAACTTGCGACGGTCTGCGTCGTGTGTTTTTGCGTCAGTACACAGGTGCGACAAGGACGTCGTTCCCGACGAGAGTCAGATGCCGGCGCGGACTATTACCTTGCATATCCGGAATTTATGCCCTAATATACAAGGTATGATTAACAGATGCATCACGAACAAGCTTCGGAAAAATATCGCGCGAGTCCCCGCGGTCGCTCTGCTCGGGCCACGGCAGGTCGGCAAGACGACGCTGGCGAAGTCGCTCGCCAAAGATACGGAGTCCCTTTATCTCGATCTGGAAGCGCCCGAGGATTTGCTCAAACTCAGCGACCCGGCGGGTTACTTAAGTTTGCACAGCGACAAGCTGGTCATACTGGATGAAATTCAGCGCGCCCCGGACCTGTTCATGACCCTGCGCGGCCTGATCGATAAAAACCGGGAGCAAGGCCGTAAAGCGGGGCAGTTTTTGCTACTGGGGTCGGCCTCGATGGATCTGCTGCGCCAGTCATCGGAGAGCCTTGCCGGGCGGATCAGCTATATTGAAATGGGCGGGCTGAACGTGCTGGAAGCCTGCGAAAATAAAGAGGATTTACGTAGACTATGGCTGCGCGGCGGATTTCCGGACAGCCATCTGTCCGGCGACAACGATGCGGCCATGGACTGGCTGGAGGATTTGATCCGAACCTATCTGGAGCGCGACGTGCCGCAAATGGGTTTTCGCGTCCCTGCCGTCAGGCTTCGCCGGTTGTGGACCATGCTGGCCCATCTGCAGGGCGAAACCGTCAACTATTCAAAACTCGGCGGAAATCTCGAAATCGATGCCAAGACCGTCAGCCATTATATCGACATTCTCACCGATTTATTGCTGCTGAGACGCATCGAGCCTTGGCATGGAAACGTCGGGAAACGGCTGATAAAATCCCCGCGCTATTATATTCGGGACAGCGGCATTCATCATCGTTTGCTCGGGATCGGAAGCCATGACGCGCTGCTCTCTAACCCTGTGCTGGGGAAAAGCTGGGAAGGGTTCGTCGTGGAAAATATTCACGCTGTTCTGCCTCGCCGCGCCGAAACCTATTTCTACCGCACGTCCGCCGGTGCGGAAATCGATCTGGTCATCAAAATGCCGTCCTCCGAAATCTGGGCTGTGGAGATCAAGCACGGCACGGCCCCCAAACTCGGCAGGCATTACAGCCAGACATGCAACGATGTCGGTGCCGCAAGGAAATATGTAGTCTATGGCGGCGATGACGAATTCCCGGTCGGGGACGATGTCAGCGTTATTTCCCTGCCGAGACTGATGGATAAAATTCAGGCGGCTTGATGCGATGAAAATCATTACCTACAGCGATCTGCATCTGGAATTCGGCTCGGGCTGGGGCATCCCGCCCGACATCGACGGCGATCTCATGATCCTGGCCGGAGACATCGTGACATTTAAAAACTACGCCCCGCTTGGCCGTTTTTTGCAGGGATGGCGCAAGCCAGTTCTCTATGTCGCCGGCAATCACGAATACTACACGCAAACGCCCATGGACAGGGAAAATGAGAATTTTCGGTCGTGGCTGAGCGAAAATCATCCGAACGTCACCTTCCTGCTCGACGAGAGCGCGAGCATCGACGGCGTACATTTTTTTGGCGGCACGATGTGGACGAATTTCAACAATGCCAATCGTCAGGCCATGAGCGCGGCGCAGCGCGGCATGAACGATTTCCGTGTCATCAGGAATGACAACGGCACCCTGTTGACGCCGGAAGACACCACCGTTTTTCATGAAACCTTCAAGGAAAAGCTTCTGGCGTGGTTCGCCGGGAAACTCGACGGACCCCGCATTGTCGTCACGCACCATGCGCCGGTCGTCAATCCGCGTACGCAATATATGAACAGCCCGCTGATGCCGGGTTTCAATTCGCTCGACATGCAGGACATGATTGCAGAGCACCAGCCGGACCTGTGGATTTACGGCCACACGCACGAATGTGACGATCAAGAAATCGGAAAGACCCGGATCATCTCCAACCAGCTCGGCTATCCCCGCCACGGAGGCAGTTTTGAATGTGCGGGATTCGACCCGCACGGAAAACTGATCGAGATTTAAAGAAAGCCGGTTATCCATTTTCGCAAAGGCTCCGGCCCGAAGGTCAGGAGATCGTCGTTGAAATCCTCGGTGCGGGGCGCGAGCGGATAAAGATCGAGCGTACCTTCGAGGCGTCCCCGTAAACGATCCAGAGCCTTGCGTCCGGCTTCATCGTTGTCGTATGCGACGTAGAGGCGGCGGACCGTTTGCGCATATGTTCGATCAGCGTGGCCGATGATGAACCTTTGGCTTCGGTGACCGCTTCCAGAATGTGTGCTTTGGAAACGCGTCCGAGATAATTAGCCGCCGTGGGCTTCCACCCGGCTTCGGCCATATCGAGGGAGAGAGCCTGCGCGAGTTGGTCTGCATGGCGCATCCGGCTTTCGGCGCGGTTCAGAGGCCCCCGCACGGCATTGACGCTCAAACCCACGCAGTGCGCAAAGAGCGCCTTGAGGCGGGCCTCGTCGAAGGCTTGCAAGGCGTTCCACAGTTCTCTGGCTTCGTCGGGAAGCTGTTTGCGCCAGGCTTCGTGACGCTCTTCAATGGAAAGCGCTGAAGGGCAGGTTTTCAAGTCCGGTCCCTGCACGGAAAAACCGGAACTCGTCGCCGTGATCTCAAGACAGGATTCGAACGAGAAATGATAGAAACTCTGCAAAGCGATGGAATGAAGCGCGGCCAGAAACGCCGTGTCCGGATCGGCCCCGAGAGCGTCCCGCAAGGCGAGCGTCCGGTGCGCGGTCAGCTCCATCACGAGGCGTTCCGAGAGCGGTTTCAGGCCTTCGTCTTCTGGTTCGGCTGGCGGAGATACATTCCCTGAATCCTGTGCCTGCGCTTCAGAGCCAGTATGAGAGGCCCCCTCGGACGCATCGTCCACGGCCTGTTCCTTGTCGTCTTGGCGGACATATCCGCGTTGCACGACTAATATGCCGTCGTCGTCGATACTGACAAACGCTCCGGCGCGGGCGATGTCGGCGGGATCATACGTGAGAGGACGGTCTTCGAGTTCGTCGATCCGGTCATTGATCTGGACAAACCGTCGCCGTGCCTCATCCGGCATGTCCTCGCTGTCTTCCTGAAAGTAGCGCCGTTCGATTTCTTCGCGCTCTGAACAGAGGGCTACCGGATATACCGGAAAGCTCTGTCCGCCTATATCGTGGAAAGCCCGGCGCGGAAATACAGGCTGCCCGGTCATGAAAAAAGCCACGAACAGGAACTGGCCCAAGGGCTGGCGATGGCGGGGTAAGACGATGATCGAAACAAACAACGAAAAAAGTGTCAGTGGGGAAATTCAGATGAATTATTTGCAGGGGAAGGAATTCGACGCCCGGCTGGGCAAGCGGCTTATGCTGCTACGGCACGGGCGGAAAATGTCGATGGACACTCTCGGCGCATGCATCGGCGTCTGCGGACAGCAGATCCACAAATACGAAACCGGGGAAAGCCGGATGCCGCCCGAAAGACTGGCCGCATGCGCCCGGTTGTTCGGCGTGCCGGTCGGCTATTTCTTCGGCGAGGGTGAGACCGGTCCGCAGCGGCGCTTAGACAAGGCCGTCGTAACCGTGGCGGCGGAAGTCCATGAACTTCCCTCTGACGTCCGCCAGGGATTTTACAGCCTGATGCGCGCGGTCAACAAAATGCAAAACC
>CAZKGT010000179.1:0-4623 GCA_964552285.1 uncultured Pseudobdellovibrionaceae bacterium
TAAAATTCATAATAAACAAAAGGGCACGACCGGAAATCAGTCCCGGAACATACAACCGGGCGCGCCTTTACCTGCCGAAGGCGGGTTCGTTGGCTACCGCCCGCGCTCGCATCCGCAGCCTCGTTAAGCGCATCCTTCGCAAGTACGGATACCCGCCCGACCTTCAGGACGCCGCCGTCCGGAACGTCTTGCAGCAGGCCGAGGCGCTCTCGGCACAGTTCGTCGCTGTCTAATGGCGCTGCTTCAGGTTCCGCCGCGCCGCGCAGCCGCGTGATGGATCAGCTTCGACCCCTTTGAAGGGGTGTAAGGCAAATACAGGGGTTCAGCTAGGCCGGATCAGGGGTGTATAGCGCGATCCCGGCATCTGCGATCCGATCTTCCGTGATCCTGGACCGGTTCAACCGGTTGATCTTCGTTGTCTCATCACTGGTCAGCAGCACTAGGCGGTAGTTTTCCTTGATGAAGCGCAAGACCTCTTCATCGGTTGCGCCATCGTTTACCAGGCTGATCACTTTTCTCGCATAAGCCCGTTGCGGTAGGACATGCTCAATCATCAGTGTTTCGCCGCGCTTCCTGGCCTCATGCGCCTGGACGGAAATTTCTGCATCGGGATCGGTCTTCAGGCTGTTGATGTGCGTCAAGTGCGGATAACGGACGTGCCTGCTCAGTATGTCCAGAATCCGCTCGACCGAGTGAATAGCGCCGCCATTGTCTGTAAAGCCGCCTTCGAGTGCTTTATTTCGGGCCTCTATAAAAAGGCGCAAGGCAGGCATCAGGTTTTCCGCATTATACTTCCGGACCATGCGCTACCCTTTCAGCCCCGGCAAAACAGCGCCATGAGCTATCCCAACAAAAGTACCAAATGTGAAATGGGAGCAGGTCTGATATATGATGTGCATCATGGGCATTTTTTGCTTTTACTAACCGATCATCCGGTAGCCTCTCCTTTCTTTTTTTCTGGCAGCTTTTGCGCCCGCGCTCCGCGCTTCGCTTTCGCTCTCGAACCAGGTCTGCCGGACGGTTCCGGCCTGGCCGATCCGGCCCCATTCCCGGACAAGTGCCCAGTGGCCGAAGAGGGTAGGGGCGACCGTGAGGGCGTAGAACCGCCTTTGACCCCGCGCCGGATCGATCTTTTCGAGATAGGCCGTGCTCATTCCCGTCCTTCCGTAATGGCGCTCCGGCCCCCCGGAATGTGCCTGTAAAGCGTTGATTGAACGACGCCAAGGCGCTTGGCTACTTCGCCCACGGTAATCTCCGGGTCACGCAGCATCGCCCGCGCCGCCGCGATATCGGCTTCGGACAGGGCAGGGGGCCGCCCGCCGGTGCGCCCGCGCGCCCTTGCCGCTTCCAGGCCCGCCTTTGTCCGCTCGCGGATCACGCCGCGCTCAAACTCCGCGAGAGCCGCGAAGATATGGAAGATCAGTTTTCCGCCCGAGGTCGTGGTGTCGATTGACTCGGTGAGCGATTTCAGGCCGATCCCGCGCCCGCCCAGCTCCTCGACGGTTTCGATGAGCTGCTTGAGCGATCGCGCCAGGCGGTCGAGCTTCCAGACCACAAGGGTATCGCCCTCGCGCATGTATGCGACCGCCTCCCGGAGGCGAGGCCGGTCCCTTTGCGCGCCCGAGGCTTTTTCCGTGAACACCTTCTCGCAGCCAGCCCCATGCAGGGCGTCGAGCTGCAAGCTGACATCCTGGTCCTGGGTCGAAACGCGGGCGTAACCAACAAGCATGAGCGGCCTTTCCGAAAACTCATCAGAATCATACCTTTTCGGAAAGGTAGTTTCAAGAAACAGTTTTCGGATATCCACAGGGCCGAAAAAGGCCGCTTCGCGCGGCCTGGCCTAAGTCATCCGAAAAACGAACGTTTTTGCGATACTGCTTTGCACGATCAATCCGGAGGGGAAAGCCTTCCCCTGCCTTCAGCCCCTTACCAGGCTCTTCCGCCACCCCTTCGAGCGGGGACACCCCGCAACACCCCGATGATCCTTTGAGGCCACCGGTCCGATGACCGGCGCAGACCCTTTCTTTGTTTTTCGGGACCCCTGACGGGTCCCCGCCGTCAAGGCCAAGCCCTATCGGGCGGCTCCGCCCGGTCTCCCCGGCCTTCCGCGCGCTTTGCGCTTGTGCAGGCCGGGTGATCCCCCTCCGGGCGGGTCCGGCCCTGACGGCTTCCCCTTCGCTCATTGCCGCAGGGCTAGTCGGGTTGCATGCGCAACCCCCTAACCAAAAGGAAAAAGGCAATGAAACAAGATGTTTACACCCGTATTACCGATCAGATCGTCTCTGCCCTGGAACAAGGAGTCCGCCCCTGGATGAAGCCATGGGATGCCGGGCACCTGGCAGGGCCGATCAGCCGCCCTTTGCGGAGCAACGGTAAGGCTTACGGCGGAATCAATGTCGTGATGCTTTGGGCTTCGGCTATGGAGCAGGGCTTTTCCGCTCCCATCTGGATGACCTTCAAGCAGGCCAAGGACCTTGGAGCCCATGTGAAGAAAGGCGAAAAGGGAACATTGGTCGTCTATGCCGACAAGATCACCCGCACGGAAGCCAACGACAAAGGCGAGGAGGTCGAGCGGCAAATTCCGTTCATGAAGGGCTACACGGTCTTTTGTGTGGACCAGATCGAAGGGCTACCGGCGCACTACTACGCGAAGGCCGGAACCTTCAAGAACGAGGAGCAACGCAACGACCAGGCGGAAGGCTTTTTTGCGAACACCGGCGCTCAGATCAGGCACGGCGGAAACGCCGCCTTCTATGCTCCCGGTCCCGATTTCGTGCAAATGCCGGATTTCGAGACCTTCCGGGATGCCCAGGCCTACTACGCCACCCTTGGCCATGAGACAATCCACTGGACTCGGCACAAGTCACGCCTGGACCGGGATTTCGGGCGGAAAAAATGGGGCGATGAAGGCTACGCCATGGAGGAAATGGTTGCAGAACTTGGCGCAGCTTTCCTGTGCGCCGACCTGGAACTGACCCCGCAGATAAGGGAGGACCACGCCCCCTATATCGCCGGATGGCTCAAAGTCCTCAAAGAGGACAAGCGGGCGATCTTCACGGCGGCCAGCCATGCGCAGAAGGCCGCCGACTACCTGCACAGCCTGCAAGGCAAAGCTCAAGACAGGGAGGCCGCTTAAGGGCGGCCCCCTTCCCTTTCTTCAGCCCCGGCGCGCGCAAGGGCGCATCCGCCCCTGATCCCCGCCCCGGCCAGGGCCGAAAGCATTGTCACCGGCAGTGCCGGTCCACAAAATCCTGCATCACCTCGCCAGCCTGGTCCGGCGCGATCTCTTCAAGGATCGATAGGCTCCGGAGAAACAGGTTTTCCGCCTGTCGCAACTGTTCTTCGTCATTCATGAAAAAACCTTACACGTCGTCTGTTAATAAAGGCACATCGGCACTGTAAAAAGCAATAACTGCGCCCCCTCCTTCTATGCGAGTCATCCCTTTGGAAAGACAAACAGCCCGGCATCCCTTCGGAGCCGACGCCTTCGCGGGTCAGCACGGCCAGCGAGGAGCCGTCATGAGGCCTTTAGAGCGTCAGCGTGCCTTGACGGGTTGAAGCGCCGTGCTACCCGGTCCTTGCCCCCAGGCAATCCGAGCCCGCCCGCGTGACCTCATCACGTCCGGACGTGCGGCCCAGCACACTGCGAGGATGTTCCGGCCCCCGCCGGTTTCCGTGCCGCTTTTCCTTCCCGTCGTTCCGGCACCCATAGCCACCCATTCACTCATTTGACAGCCCGAGCCGTGCCTTGCCTTGGCTCAATGTCCTGCCCGCTCCAATCCGTGTTGAACATGATCCCGGCCCGTCTGTGCCGTCCGGTTCGTTCATCGGCTGGCATGGGGCCAGCCCTCAAAGCAAAAAAGGAAAGACCAATGACACAGAACACCGAAAACCCGAAAAAGGCCCCCTCGCATATCGTCTGGTTTGCACCGGACCGTGAGAACGCCCCCTGGACCCGCATCGGGGCCATGTGGCCGACGAGAGACGGCAAGGGCTTCCGCCAGGTTCTCGACCTCGTGCCGACCGGCAAGGGCAATATCGTTATCCTGCCCTTCGAGGCCAGGGCCACTGAACCCGGAGCGGGCGCGCATTAGCGCCCCCTCCCCTTTGTGGTCACTGGTCCGCAGAGCCTGACGCTTCGCCCAGGCCGCCATAGGCCCGGTCCATGACCTCGCGCAGCAACGCCCGGCGGCGCGCATCATCGGCGACCGCCTCGATTTCGGCGAAGGCGCAATCAATCAGCGGCTCCGCGAGCAGGGCCGGAGGGGTATCCTCGCCGTAGAGCCAGCGCATGTAACGTCCGATGCGCAGCGCCCCGTCCTGTCGCGAGGACGGCGGGGCGGGTTTCTTGCCGGAGCGGCCTTGGCGCTTTCTCATGCCTGCAATGATGCCAGGCCCTTTCGCCGCCTGGCCAAGCCTTTGCAAATCAGTGGCTTAGAAAGCCGTGGATAACCGGACAAAAGGGACCCCTTTCGCCCGCTGCGCGCCTGCCCGGTTTCCCACGGCAAAGAAAAACGAAAAAACATCCGTGACCAAATCTTAAAACAGATTTAAGCTGTTCCCGGTGATAATGAAATATTACCTTAATGGGAGATGCGAGATTGTTTTGGCGCGTTGTTTTTA
>CAZKGT010000180.1:0-4519 GCA_964552285.1 uncultured Pseudobdellovibrionaceae bacterium
CCGGATCGACCTTTGTCCAGCTTTTAACCTCTACCGGCTTTTGAACCCATTTTGTAAGCTCCGCCTCATAACGCGTCCGGACGCTCTCAAGCGCATAAAAATTGAGCTCTTCGAAGGGACTGCAATCGGAAACCGACTCGTACTGGCCCTGGGAACGGCGCTGGAAACAACCCTGCTCGTCATCAAAATAATAGTAAAGAGATTCGGTCTGTATCGACTTGTCATGCAGCCGGGATTTCCGCCATTGCACCAGAGTCTGGTCTTCGGGGACGATGATCGTATCGCCGCTTTCCAGCCAGAATTCCTGCAACGTATCAATCTTAACCATCACCATCGGTGTCAAAATCATCGTAAATACGATAACCGCAAGCAGCCAGCTATCCTGGCACTGACGTTTTTTCATCGCCGCCTCTTCACTCTGCCGGCTCGAAGAGTTCGTTGTTTTGGTAATAGCGGGTTTTGGCAATATATTCTCCCGGGTCTTTTGGCGTCATCAGACTTTCCGGATCACGGAACAGGTACTCCTGAAGCCGTGTCACCGTTATCCTGAAGGCAGCGGCCCGGCACAATAAGGGCAAGGCCCGCCGCTCGGCATCGTGCAGTTTACGCACGCTCTCATAACCTGTCATCAGCATTTTAAACCGCGCAGGATTAAACCTGTTCTGCGTATCAAAACACCAGGCATTCACAACGATCGCCAGGTCGTAGGCAAAAAATTCCGTGCAGGCGAAATAAAAATCAATCACACCGCATGGTTTTCCGTCCTGAAAAAACACGTTATCGGGAAACAAATCCGTATGCACGGCCCCGCGCGGTAAATCCGGCGGCCAGTTTTCCGTGAGGCAGGCAATCTCTGATGAAATAAAATCATTCATGCCGGACTCATAATTTTCGGCAAGCGGCGCTACCTGCGCGGCGATTTCCTTCCATTCATTCAGACCCATCGTATTCGGGCGCGTCTGATCGAACCCGTCCGCCGCGTTATGCAGGCCTGCCACATAGGCCCCGAACAGATGGCAGATATCCCGCGTAATTTCAGACTCGATCAGGTCCCTCCCTTTTAAGAAAGAAACCAGCACCGCGGCCCTGCCGTTCAGCATATTGATCGTTTCCCCTGAACGCGCAGGAAGCGCTTTCGGGCAGGCAAAGCCCTTTTCGATCAAATGGTCGGTAAAGGCAAAGAAGAACGGCAGGTCGTCGTAATTCACGCGCCGCTTTTCAAAAAGCGTCAGGATATAGCGCCCGCTATCGGTCAGGACGTGATAGTTCGTATTGCTGACCCCGCGCGGAATACCGTCATAGGACTTCAATACCCCCAGATCGTAACAAGCGAGGAATTCTTCAAGCTCTTCCCTGCTGACATGCGTATAGACGGCCATTATGCTGCACTCAAAATCCTTGGAACGCGAAAGGTAACATCTTCCTTCACAATCGAAACCTCTTCAACCGAAACCTCGTAACGGCCCCTGATTGCACCTATCACCTCATCCACCAGCACCTCCGGCGCAGAAGCCCCGGCGGTAAGGCCTAAGGACGTACAGTCTTCGAGCCAGTCCCAGTCAATATCCACCGCCCGCTGTACCAGAGCGGCCTTTTCACACCCGTACGCCTTAGCAACCTCCACCAGCCGGTTGGCGTTTGAAGAATTCGGCGCACCGATCACCATCAACGCATCCACTTTCGGCGCAATGGCCTTTACGGCCGCCTGCCGGTTCGTCGTCGCATAACAGATATCTTCCCGGTGCGGCCCGGCAATCTCGGGGAATCTTGACTGAAGCGCCGCAACAATCTCCGCCGTATCGTCCACGGACAGGGTTGTCTGCGTACAATACGCCAGCGCCTTTGCATCCTGAGCCTGCAGGGACTCCACATCGGCTGCCGTCTCAACCAGAAGCACGGCGCCATCCGGCAACTGGCCCATCGTCCCTGCCACTTCCGGATGTCCGGCATGGCCGATCAGCAGCACCTGCCGCCCGGCCGCATAATGCCGCTCGGCCTCCCGGTGCACCTTGCTCACCAGCGGACAGGTAGCGTCGATATAAAACATCTCACGCGCAGTAGCAGCATCCGGCACTTTTTTCGGCACGCCGTGGGCGGAAAAGATAACGGGCCGTCCGTCATCGGGAATCTCGTCAAGATCCTCGACAAACACTGCGCCCTTGTCACGTAAGGAATCGACGACAAATTTATTGTGGACAATTTCATGGCGCACATAGACCGGAGCGCCGTATTTCTCCAGCGCAAGTTCGACGATCTGTATCGCCCGGTCGACGCCGGCGCAGAAACCGCGCGGGCTGGCGACAAGTATTTTCAGAGACAATCCGGTCATGGGGTTTCTATATAGTAAATCTGCAAGCGTGAATCCATCCTCTTGCGCACAAATGCTCTTCTGTCCTAATCTTGGCTGTCAGCAATCTATGGAGTGAATCATTATGGCCGCATCACGCATCCGTTCAACTGTCCTTTGTGCCTTCGCCGTCCTCGCCCTGTCCGGCTGCGAGACCTTTAATCAGGCGATGACCGATGTGAAACAGCGTTTTGCCGCTATCGACTTCTCGAAATTCACAACCGCCAGGGCAACCGGACCGCAAACCTGCCCGGAAGCCGTGATCGTTGACGACCTTGAATCGATGAGCGAATTTACCGACCCGGCCAACCCGGTCAGCCGCAATCTTGTCTCGACCATCAGCCTGACCGGCCTCAATAGCGAATGCACGTATAACGAAGAGGCCAACAACGTCGCCGTCCAGCTTGCCATGAACTTTGAGGGCCGGCTCGGACCGCGCGGACGCGCCCGCAACGGCGACAAACCGTTCTTCGCCTACCCCTATTTCGTGGCCGTCACAACGCCCGGAGGCGAAATCATGGCCAAGGAAGTTTTTGCAACCTCCGTTTCCTACGGCAAGGAAGAGAATATGCTGGCTCAGTCCGAATCTTTGCGTCAGATCATCCCTCTGGAGAAAAACAGCACGGCCAAAGGCTACAAGGTTCTGGTCGGCTTCCAGCTGGACGAACAGCAGCTTGCCTATAACCGTGCCGCCAAGGAAATCGGTGCAATGGAAGAAACCATCGAACCGGCCGCCGGAACCCCGACAAACCTGACCGAGCCGATTGATCTTACGGAAGAGTAAATCCTTATCGTAAACGCTGGCGTACGGAACCCATTGCCGCCGAAAGGTTGCGCCGCAGCGCATACAGGAAAATCCACAGACCGGCGAAAAGCGATTTGCTCCGCCCGCGCGTATGCAAAACGCTGCGCGCTTCCATGATCCCGAAATAAACGTGATACGGCGTCGTGCCGGGCATGTAATCGGTGGAAGGCGTAAAATCCCGGTCCAGCCATTCCGTCCAGAAACCCCGCTCCTGCATATAGCCGTCACGGAAGACCTCGACCATCGCGGCAATCCTGTCCTTGAGCGCCTGTTTGTCCGGATGGATATCCAGCAACAGCACATTGGCTTTCAGCGCCTCGGTAAACGGCCAAAGCCGCTTGGTGTCCTTTACGACCGCGCCCTGATTGTCCAGCCCGTCATAAATCCCGCCATATTCGCTGTCCCAGCCATAGCGGTTGGCAAAATCCAGCAATTGCAGGCAGGTTTCATCATGACGGTCCGGATCACCTTTCAGGGCCGCATGTTTTTTGAGCAGCCACACCCATTCGCAATAATGGCCGGGCTCCACGATATCGCCCTGCGCAGAATCAGGCGTCAGCGCCTCCGTATAATATTCCGCCAGCCGGTTTTCCTCCGGCTTCCAGAAATACGCGTAAAACAGATCGACCATCTCATCAGCCGTACGTATGTACGCCTCATCCTGCCAAACCTCGGCCGCGAACAGGCAAGCCTCCAGCAAATGCATATGCGGGTTTTGCCGCCGCAGCTTTTTTACAGGCTTGAGATTTTCATCCAAGGCCTCCGCATAGCCCGGTTTCATAGGAAACTTCTCCGTAATAAACTGCAGCGTCGATGCCGCCAGCTTTTTCGCCTCCCCATCCCCGCTCGCCCTGAAATAATGTGAAAGGGCGAAAATCGCAAACGCATGACCGTACAGATCGTACGTGCCGTCCGCAGGCTTCATGTCATCATCGACGCTAAAGCGCCAGCCGCCCGTTTCCGGCACATGCCAGTACGTCACAAAATTTCTGAAATGCCCCGAAAGGTCCGGCTGAAAACTCCCGCATTCGGCCTGAATAGCGGCATGGCTGTAAAACGCAAGCTGGCGGCACTGCGTCACCAGCCTTCTTTGCCCTATCAGAACAGGGCGAAAACTGTGGCCGAGCCGTTCATAAAACGTCCCGCTCTCAGGATCGCAAAACCCCTCATACCATTTCGGCACAAAACGCCGCAGCAACTGCTGCGCCAGAAACTCAACGGTTGAATGCGTCCCCAAAGCCATAGAAAAACCACGCTCAATCGGTTACTTGTTACATCATGACACTGACGATCTATACCCACAAGGCAGGCCTTGCTCACGATACCGGCCCCGGCCACCCGGAAAGCCCGGACCGTCTGGCCGTCCT
>CAZKGT010000181.1:0-4511 GCA_964552285.1 uncultured Pseudobdellovibrionaceae bacterium
GCATTTTCACGTTATACCCGGTATCGTACCCGGTTTTCTGTGAGATGACAAGCGAAGGAATGATTCTTTGAGAGAGGGTAAAACGCTTTGAAATCAGGCATTTTTGGCGATTTTGAGACTTCCTGAAATGTCCCGATATTAACGATTTGGTTTAGACGTTAAACCGGAACAAAATCACATCGCCGTCATGAACGACATATTCCTTGCCTTCCTGACGCATTTTCCCGGCCTCCTTGCAGGCCGTTTCACCGCCAAGGCTCACATAATCGTCGAACGCGATCACTTCGGCCTTGATAAAGCCTTTCTCGAAATCGGTGTGAATGCGCCCGGCGGCCTCCGGCGCCTTGGCCCCGGTGCGCACAGTCCATGCACGCGCTTCCTTCGGTCCGGCCGTGAAATAATCCTGCAGGTTTAAAAGCTTGTACCCGGCGCGGATAATCCTGTTCAGTCCCGGCTCGCTCAGCCCCATCGTCTCAAGAAATTCCGCTTTCTCCTCATCCGTATCAAGCTGGGCAATTTCCGCCTCGATAGAAGCGCAGATCGTCACCGTCCCGGCCCCCTGCTCTTTGGCCATCGCCTCGACTTTAGCCGTCAGTTCATTGCCCGTGGCCGCATCGTCTTCACTGACATTGCACACATACAAAACCGGCTTGGCCGTCAGCAGGCAGAGCGTTTTAAAGGTCCGCACCATATCATCGGGAACATCCACCGTCCGTGCAGGCTTACCGTCATCCAGCACCGTCTTCACCGAAACCATAAAATCGTGCTGGGCCTTCGTTTCCTTGTCACCGGATTTTGCCTTGCGGGAAATCGTCTCGATCTGCCGCTCAAGGCTCTCAAGATCGGCCAGCATCAACTCCGTTTCGATGGTATCGGCATCGCGCACCGGATCGACCGTCCCTTCAACGTGGGTGACATTCTCGTCATCAAAACAGCGCAGCACATGAATAATCGCATCCGTCTCGCGGATATTGGCCAGAAACTGGTTGCCGAGCCCCTCCCCCTTGCTGGCCCCCTTTACAAGCCCGGCAATATCGACGAACTCGAGCTGCGCCGGAACCACCTTGGCCGACTTCGCAATCGCCGCGATTTTCTCCAGCCTCTCATCCGGCACCGCAACCCGGCCGACATTCGGCTCGATCGTACAAAACGGAAAATTCGCCGCCTGCGCCGCCGCTGTCGCGGTCAGCGCATTAAATAAAGTCGATTTCCCGACATTGGGAAGCCCCACGATTCCGCAATTAAAACTCATGCCTTCAATCCCCTTTATATGCATCCCGGCGAAAGCCGGCATCCAGACATACTGCCCACCGGATCCCGGATCAAGTCCGGGATGCTATGGTTTTGTCTCCGCGGCAACTTTACCCATAAAGTTGCTCTCCTTATTCTCTAACAACAACGGCGCATGTTTTGCGATCACCGGCAACAAATCCCCGAACAAAGGCTCCTCCGCCTTGGCAAAATCGCTCAGCACATAACCGTGCACCCGCGCCTTGTCACCCGGATGGCCGATCCCGATCCGCACCCGATGGAAATTATTGTCGATGTGATTATCAATAGAACGGATACCGTTATGCCCGGCTGCCCCGCCGCCCTGCTTCACCCGTACTTTGCCGGGCGGCAGGTCGAGTTCATCATAAAAAACAACCACCCGCTCTGCCGGAATTTTAAAAAACTTCGCCGCCTGCACGACCGACGCCCCGGAATTGTTCATCATCGTCTGCGGCTTCAGCAGCGCCACCTTCTCCCCGCCGATATTCCCCTCGGCAAGCAGCCCATGAAATTTTTTGCGAAACGGCGGAAACCCGTATTCATCGGCAATTGCATCCACCGCCATAAACCCAACGTTATGGCGGTTCCGCGCATATTTATCACCGGGATTGCCCAATCCCACGAGCAGCCACATATCGGATTTCTTATTGCTGAAAATTCCAAACATATTAAACCACAAAGTACACAGAGACAAAAAAGAGGTCACAGAGAATTATAAAGAAAAACTCCGTGACCTCCGATAACGCTGTGATCTCTGTGGTGAATAAAATTATTCTTCGGAAGCTTCGCCTTCTGATGCTTCCTCGCCACCCTCACCTTCGGCGCCTTCTTCGCCCTCGGCGCCTTCTTCACCTTCCTCGCCTTCCGTCTCATCTTCTTCAACGGCACGCTTCGGTGCGGCGATAGTCGCCAGGGTAAAGTCACGGTCGTCAATAACAGGTTTGGTGCCTTCCGGCAGGCTGGCATCGCTCATCTTGATTGCATCACCAATATTGAAACCGCTGAGATCAACCTCAACCGTTTCCGGAATATTCATCGCCGTACAGGTCAGTTCAACCTCGTGACGGACGACGTTCAGGACGCCTTTCTCCTCAAGGCCCGGCGACTGCTCTTCATTGATGAAGCTCACGGGAACGTTGACGTTAATCTTCGTCTTCGGCGTCACGCGCAGAAAATCGACGTGCAGAACGAAATCCTGTACCGGATCGAGCTGAATATCACGCGCCAGCACCAGGTGCTTATCGCCTTCGACATCCACGTCCGACAGCGTCGTGAACATGTGGCCCTTGTTGTACTCCACATTCACGTCCCGCGCGGACATGCTGATCTTTACAGGATCCTTGCCGTCTCCGTAGATAACAGCGGGAATTTTGTTTTCACGACGCAACGCGCGGGAGACCCCCTTACCAGCCTTTTCGCGCTTGGCCGCGGCAAATTGAATATTCTTAGCCATGGCTTTTTCCTCTCAACAATGAAACAAACCGGCCTCCAGGGGTGCCGGCGGACGCGGTAAATAACCAGAGATAGGGGAAATAATCAAGCACTTTTAGTGGCGGGTAACGAGTAGCGAGTGGCGAGCAAATAACACTCGCCACTCGCTACCCGTTACTCATCACTTAAACAACGCAGAAATCGAGCGCTCCTCGCTGATCCGCTTGATCGCCTCGCCCATCAGTTCGGCCACTGACAGCTGCTCGATATTATGCGCCACGCGCACGGCCTCGGTGGCGGCGATGGAATCGCTGATTACAAGGCTTTCCATCGGCGAAGCGGACACCCGCGCCACGGCCCCGCCGGACAGGACGCCATGCACGACATAGGCATGAACTTCCTTGGCTCCCTGTGCCTTAAGCGCCCCTGCGGCATTGCAAAGCGTTCCACCTGAATCGACAATATCGTCAACCATGATACAAACCTTGCCCTCGACATTACCGATCACGTTCATGACCTCGGATACGCCTGCCTGCTCACGGCGCTTATCGATAATGGCGAGATCGGCATTCAGGTGCTTGGCCATCGCCCGTGCCCTGACCACGCCACCGACATCCGGTGAAACCATGCAAAGCTCATCCCCGCCAAAGCGCTCTTTGAGCACCGGCACAAAGACGTTGCGGATTATCAGGTTGTCTGTCGGAATATCAAAAAAGCCGGCGATCTGGCCGGCATGTAATTCAAGCGTCAAAACCCTGTCGGCCCCGGCTGCCGTCACCAGATTGGCGACGAGCTTGGCGGAAATCGGCGTCCGCCCGCCTGTCTTACGATCCTGCCGCGCATAACCGAAATAAGGCAGCACAGCCGTGATTCGCCGCGCCGAGCCGCGCTTGAGCGCATCAATCGCTATCAGCAGTTCCATCAGGTTATCGTTGGCCGGATAGGACGTCGACTGGATAAAGAACACATCCTCGCCGCGCACGTTCTCAAGGATCTCGACAAACACCTCCATATCGGAAAAGCGCTTGATGCTTGCTTTGGTCAGAGGAATGTTCAGGTAGGCAGAGATGGCCTCGGCTAGGGGACGGTTGGAATTTCCGGCAATCAGTTTCATGTTCGGGCGCTTTTAGCTTCGCAGACAATTGTGTATGTATGTGCCGCACTATAAAAAATCGGCCAGAGAAATCAACAAATTTTCAAAAAGCTTTCGGATGTAATAAGATAGTCAGGCAGCAAACGTGCATTAAAAACTGGCAAACGGATAATGATTATGTATAATAAGGCATGGTTGAAAATATGAGTTCAAAATTCAGAATGGCCGTGCTGGCGCTCCCGCTGGTGCTTGCCTCGCAAACGGCATGTTCGGGGGAAACGCCCCAAACGGTGAGCGCAAAGCAGTATTTCGAAACGCTTCTCTTTCCGCCGGGCACGGAAGTACCGGAGGGCACCGACCTGTTTAACCCGGCAAAGACCGGAAATGCCGTGGCAAAAACCTATTGCACACTGAGCGGAACGATTGACCTCGGTCACGTCGGCCTGCTGAAAAAAGCCTTCGGCGGCATTGATGTCCGGGCGGTTTCCCTTTCGGACCTCCCGGCCGAGGCGGGCAGGACCTCAGACGAAGCGCTCGCGCTTTTCATTCATGGAAAAGCCATGGAGGCCGCGCAAGAAGAACTGGACGAAAACGCCCCTTCCCCGGAAAATGTGACGGTAACCTGCTCCGCAGAACGCCCTAAGCTTTAATCGCAATCGCTGAAATCTGCCGCCCGTAATCCGGCTCCCGCAGATGGGTGGTCCGGCGGTAGCTG
>CAZKGT010000182.1:0-4505 GCA_964552285.1 uncultured Pseudobdellovibrionaceae bacterium
CAAGGCTGACCCGTACGTTCCTGAATGATGATGGCTCCGTGAAGCCCAGCAGTCAGGCCGGCGATGCTAAGATGCGCGCGGCACAGGTTTATCTGAACATGCGCGGAAAAGACCTGAAAGTTACCGGGGAGGCGAATGCCAATACATTGAATTCAGCCCATGCCCTCATGCATAACCCGCCCACGGAGTTTAAGGCTTATGCCGCGAACAAACCCACGTTTTCCGCGGGAACGGCGAAGGGAATTTCTCCGCAACAGGCTGCAAAAAGCGATATCCGGATCAGCAATCCGGCGGCGTTTAACAGTGCCGCAGGGGTCAACCGCCCGAATACGCCGCATGCCGAACTGGCGCGCTCCATCTGGGCAAACGCACGCCCCGGTCATTCCCAGGCGCATAGGTTTCTTCAGGTCGATCCCCAGCAATGGCAGGCGGTGGTCGATGAAATCAGGTTTACGGCGCACGAAGACAAGATGGAGGCCTTCAATGGTTTGAGGGCTTACGGTGAAGGACAGATAAACAGGCAGCAACTGGATCAAATGCTGTCCCGGGTTGATAACCCCGAACTTCGTAAGGCAGCCGAGAATCTTGCGGCAAAAGGCCCCGACTATATCCGGAACAACCAGCAGCAAGTCATTTCCGTACTGGACACCAAGGCTCAGCAAATGGCCGATATCCTCAAGGTGGATGTTGCGCAGGCACACAGCACTGTTTCGGCGCAACTAGCAACGGCGCAGACAAGAACAACGCCTTCCACCTATAACCGCCGAAGCCATATCGAGCGGGGCGGGTATCGCAGCACGCCTTTCTCCTCGACGAGGTACGGGCGTGACGGAACGGCGATTACAACGACGCGCGATGGTATGGGGGTTAACGGTCAGGTTCTGGGTTCTCCGTTAAGAACGTTTTTTGGTGAAGCCGGCGGTCTTAACGGAACACAAGCCGGTCAACCCGGGCCTGACGCATACAGGGCGCAGGGGATGAGAAGGATGCAGGAATACCGTGCACACCTTGCCATGGGAGGAGATCCGAGCGAGTTCAACCCGAACCGGAGAACGGCTGCAGGCGAACTGACGGCGTATGCAAACAGACAGCTTTCCGGCCTTGGCGGACATTTTGGCTCGATGGTCAGGCCGGAGAACCCATGGCTGCAAAGGGGAATTCGGGCGATCACAGGAACTAGGAGTCTTGAAAGAGAAGCGTGGGGAGCCGGTAGGGATCTTAGTGGCGGGGGTTTTGATTTCCGGGACCTCTTTAGATAATTCGGGAATGCGGCTGTGAGCGAAAATCCAAAACAACCTGGCGATACCGATGATCCTTTGAAAGGCGGCTTTCATGGGGCAAGTAGCCCTGCGGACGATCCGGCTGTGATCAGGGCGAAGGCGCTGGCGGAAAAATGCGAGAGGCTTGTCGGGGAATACTGGGCGGAAGAAGATCTTGATGACGAGAGCAAGCCGTTGCTTCAGGAGCGATTGCAAAAGCTTCTGACTGAAGAAGGTTTTCCGGTGGACGAGGACCCGCAGGATCTGGAGCAGATCAAGATGGATTTGCAATCTCTCAGTGAAGAGGATTTTGCCCAAAAATATGCCGACCGTTTCCGTGATCCGGACGTAGAGGACATTGATCCGGATCTGGCTCTGAAAGAAACGGAGGAGCTTGAAAATCTCCTGAGCCGTGAAGAAGCGCTGGATGAGGCCGAGCGTGCGCGGATGGAGGCGCTGCGGAGCAAGTACAATCCGCAGCCCGGTGAAGAGGAGGATGAATTTTTGTGCGGCGTTGCCGGTCCCACGAAAGCGGCCCGGCTTCAGGAAAAATTTGCCGAGCAACGTAAAAAAGCGGAGGCGGATAAGGGGCAGGAAGAAAGCCCGTACAAGACGGATAACAAATCCGAAATTCCCGAGCCCCCGCTTCTCAAAAAGTCGGAAAGCCTTGGCAACAGGCTGTCGCGCGGTATCCGCCTTGGCAAGGGCGTCTATCTTCAGGACGGCGTCATGCAGGTTTACGGTGATATTGACGCCAAAAAAGCCAAGGTGATTGCCACCTATGCGGCGCGTTTTGGCTGGCAGACGATATATGCTCTGAAAAAGAACGGGCAGGAGTCGGATTCAGCCTCGGCGGCAAAACTTCAGCAGGTTTTGTTATCGGAGACCAATAAAAGCTGGAGCTATATCAGCGCGCTCCAGAACCGGCTTCAGCAGCAGGGGCAGCCGCCGCTACAGGTTTCTTTTGGCACGGCTCCCACGAAATTGCGCGCAAAACACAAGCAAAAGGACAAGCTGGGCGTGAAGTTCAGGAAATGGAAGAGCGGTCTGGACGGTTCAGCCGGGTATGGCGTGGTTAGCAGGGCCTATAGCCGCAAGTTGGACAAGGCCATCCAGGATAACGAGAAATACAGCGGCCTGGAATATGCCCGCATGCAGGAAATGCAAAGGCAACAGGCGGAAGCAGCAGCACAAAGGCATGATAGTGCCGGGCATGAAGCCGGATCGGCGGGTGAGGAGAAAAAGGCTGATAAGGGGTTTTCTGAAAATGCCCGTGATTTTGGCGATCCGTCCGGAGGCATGTCCGGCAATACGCAAAGCAATGATAATGGCCGCAATGACCAAAAAGCCGATCGTACCGGACCCGAGGCAAAACCCGCGGGTTAATTCTCATTTTTTTCAAAGGAATCTTTCGGTTCCGTTCGTATAAGAAACAGGTTTGCATGAGTCGCGTCATTGCGAGCGACCATCGGGAGCGCGGCAATCCAGAACAGTGATGGCTAAGGGGCTGGATTGCTTCGTCGGCGTTGTCTCCTCGCAATGACGTTTTTTGAATCATTTTTCTGGTAAGGCCATATGAGAAGCGCAGCAGTCGTTATTTTTCTTTTTTGTCTTGTTTTCGCGCGGCCTGTTTACGCCGGGCAGGCGGCGGATAAGGATGTTCCGTATCAGAACGGCGGAGGCGGTTTTTCTTCCATGAACGGGCTCGATATCTATCGTGATCCGTCAAACGGACGGGGGCGGCCCGTTATGCTCTACGTGCATGGCGGGGGATGGCAGATCGGCGACAAGGGCCGTGTCGGCTCGCAGCCGGAAGCGTTTCTTGCCAGGGGATTTGTCTATGTCAGTGCAAATTACAGGCTCTATCCCGAGGCAGGCTGGCGTGAGCAGGCCTCTGATATCGCGTCGGCCGTTGCCTGGATAAGGGATCATATCCACGAATATGGCGGCGATTACCGCAAGCTTTACCTGATGGGGCATTCGGCCGGAGCGCATCTTGTTTCCCTTGTTGCCATCGACAATCGCTATCTGGCGCGTTTTGGCCTTTCAACATCGGATCTCAGCGGTGTTGTCGGGCTGGATACGGCTACTTACGACATGACAGAAAAAATGGCGTTCATCCGGGCAAGAGACGGCGGAAAAGACCGCATTTTTTCTCCTGTCTTTGGTGATGATCCGGAAGAATGGCAAAAGGCGTCGCCAGTGCACTACATTTCCGGCAATAACCACGTTCCGCCCTTTGTCCTGACCTATGCCGGACGGCGCGCCGATACGCGTAAAGCCAGCAACGATTTTGCTCTTGCCCTGAAAGAAAAGGGCGTCCGGGCAGGCGTAGTTGAAGTTCCATCGGCCAACCATGCCATGGTACGCCGGAATTTCGGCACCTCAGGCGACCCCCAGTTTCAGGCCGTTTGTGACTTTTTCGGCTGGTGAATGGCGGGAAAATGGTGCCGGCAGAGAGATTCGAACTCCCGACCTTCGGTTTACAAAACCGCTGCACTACCACTGTGCTATGCCGGCCCGCCGAGTCTGCCCGTTATTTCCAAATGTTGGTTTCCCGCAGACTCTTCTGATATGATAGAAACTGGGTATAACAATCATCTGCACAAAGGGCAAGAAAAAGCCCTTTTGCTATCTTAAGATTATCCACGAAACGTTATGTCGGAGCAAAAAGCGGATACCATGCACGAAACGGCTATCGGGGCCGTTATTTTGCTGTGTGTGATCGCGGCGCTTTGCTGGCTCCTCTGGCATTTCAAGGAATACGAAATCAAGAATATGATCCGCTGGGTCCGGTACGGCGAGATGTGGGTTATTTCCAAGGTGGTGGATGATGATTATACGGTCGAATGGAACGGCCGCGATCTGCCTTATCATGCCTGGGTCGAGCGTGTGCCTGATATTCACAAGGATTGCCGGACGTCCAATTATCCCAACGAGTTGTTTGGATGCCTGAACGGCGTGACGATGTCGGTAATCAACAGGCTCTCGCAGGGGCCGATGAAGTGGCCTTATATGATCATTCTCGGTATAATGGGGATCTGGGCATACCAATACGGTCCGAAGACCAGCTTCCGGCGTAAAATGAATATTGAGGGGCTGATGGCCGAGCAGATGAAAAGCTTCCCGGTGATTGCCCCGTTCCTCAAGTTCAATCCGTCCAACCAGCCGCCGCGCCCGCCGGGCTCGCCCGTTCCCGCCGAACTGCCGCTTTTTGCCGAGGCGCTGGGGCCGGAGGAGTGGATT
>CAZKGT010000183.1:0-4492 GCA_964552285.1 uncultured Pseudobdellovibrionaceae bacterium
TTCGACCGGACGGGACTGTTCCGAGGCCCAGGCGCCGATCCGGCTTTCACGCGGGCGGGAGGCGAAATAGCGATCGGCTTCCTCGTCGCTGACGGGGGCGCATTTGCCTTCCACACGAACCTGACGGCCAAGGCTCTTCCAGTGAAAGCACAGGGCGGCAAAAGGGTTTTCCAGCAACTGGTGGCCCTTGTTACTCTCATAATTGGTGTAGAACGTAAAGCCGTCCTCGCCGACGCTTTTCAGCAGCATCATGCGCGCCGAGGGACGGCCCTGCTTGTCTGCGGTGGCAAGGCACATGGCGTTGGGGTCGTTTTCTTCCGTATCGGTGGCCTCTTTCAGCCATTTCTGGAAGAAGGCATAAGGGTCTTCGGGGAACTGGTAATCCATCTTCGTGCTTTTCTAAAAAGTTATGGACATTGTCATGATTTGGTCTAATTTCCCTCCTAGATTATCGCTTCACTGCAAAAGTGCAATGACAAGAAAGGTGAATTTATGAAGAAGACAATTCTTGCTGTGACGGCCTGTATGGCGCTGGCAGTTGCCGGGTGTGACACGTTGCAAAATGCGGGCACGAAACAGACGGTTGGTACCGGTGCAGGTGCGGTTCTCGGCGGACTGGCCGGCTCACAGGTCGGCGGCGGCTCCGGGCGTCTTTGGGCGACTGGTGCGGGCGTATTGCTGGGCGCACTGATTGGCAGTGAGGTTGGCGCTTCGCTCGACAAGGCCGATATGATGTATGCCCAGCGGGCAAACAAGCAGGCACACAGTTCGCCGATCGGTGAATCCATCAGTTGGAACAACCCTGAAACAGGAAACAGCGGAACGGTTACGCCTGTGCGCGATGGCTATAGCTCTGCCGGACGTTATTGCCGCGAGTATCAGCAAACGATCTATGTCGGCGGCAAGCAGCAGGAAGGCTATGGAACCGCCTGTCAGCAGCCTGACGGAAGCTGGGAAATCATTAAATAGATTTATACCATACCTGATAGAGATCATGTGAAAAGACCGCCTCGTCAGCGGTCTTTTTAGTTTTCATCTTCGGCGCTTTCTTTGCCTTGTTGCTGTGCCTGCAAAATCCTTTGCCGGATCAGATGTGATTTGGAGCCACCCAGAGATGGAGCCAGGGCGGCTAAGGCAGAACCGGCTGGCCCCTGTGGTGCTTGCGCTTTAGGCTGGGCGGCTGGTTCCGGAACCGATCTCCTTGGAGAAGGGCCGTTGGCACGGACATAAGCCATATCGTTGGCTGCCTGCAGTTTCGAGACAAACCCCGGGTCGTTCATGGTGACCTTGATCGAATCGAGAACCGGCGTGAATTGCGGTGACGATTTGCACATTTCCAGTATATCGCTGAAGGTAACGGCATAACCGAAGCGTCGTTGTTCTATAATCTTTTCGCCAAGTCCCCGGATCGAATCCCATGTTGTCTTGTTGCGTTCGCCTTCGAATTCAAGGCGTGCGGCCTGGCTGGGTGACATGCCGTTGGCAAGGGCGTTTTCAAAGGCGCGGGCGGCGGCCTGCAGGGACGAGGCGCACCAGCCGATGATTTTGCCTTCCGTCAACATGGTGTTCTGATGGTTTGCGGCTTTCAGGAATGCCGCGCCGCTGTTTTCAAACACGCCCTGCGCAATGACGTCCTCAAAAACCTCGTCGATGGTTTCGCGGTGGAGGCGTGCGTTCAGTTCCGGATCGGCAAATGCGTTGTAGGAGCCAAGCAGTTCGCCGCTTGGCTTCGGGTCGATATTCGTCACTTCGGAAACCAGCAATCCGTTCGCCCGGACATAGGGGTTTTCACTGGTGTTGATGGCGGCGCCAAGAATGTGTTCCTTGCTGAAATTCCGCCAGGCCATGCTTTGCGCGGGATCGCTAAAGGCCCACCACTGACGGATGGCGCTGTCGTCAAAGGTCGATCCGACATCCTCGGCGATTTGCTCTGCCAGTGTTACCATGCGGTTTTTAGATACCGTGGTTTTTGTAACCTCGTTAAAGGCGAACTGGGCGGCTTCCATTGCGATAATGTAAGGATAGTGCTCTGCCCTGTACCCCGGAATAGAGCTTAAGGCGTTCCATGCGCGATCGGCTGCCAGGTTATGGATGGCTTCCTTGTCCCCCTGAAAAGCGGACATCAGGGCGCTGAAAACGTCAGCGCGCAGATTAGCCTTTGCCAGATTCAGCGGGCTGCGTTTCGGGATCATGGGGCCGTTGTTGAAACGGTTCTTGTATTCCGGTTTTGTCCTGATCTTCACAAGGTCAATGGCGTGCCATGCCATGTGATACATGTGGGCCTGGGCTTCTTTCGCGTTATCATAGTGGTCCATATTGACCGTGACGAGGCCGAGGATATTGCTGCATGTTGACAGGCCGAAATAAATTTTTTCGCTGGCTACGGCAAGTCCCAGAAATATGGTTTCGTCTGATTCAACGGGTCTCTTGAGAACGTTGCGGGCGTACTGGCCGGCGGGATGCACGACGAGGTCATGCTCCTCAAGGGCAATTGCCTCTTCGCGTTGTCCTGTGTGATGCGGAATGAAGTTCAGGCTAAGTTCTTTATGTGTATCTCTAATTTGCCTGCTAACGACATTGCATACGTGTGCTATGGTGTCTCTTTGTACACTCATCCGTCTTACACAAACCCTCTGTTTTTCCTCTGTTATCCGCGCCGAAAATTAATTACATAAAATTTTATCTATTTCGGCTTATTAAGACTTTACCATATATAGGTTAACAGAGAGTCAAAATGTTATGAAAAATATAGGGTTGGGGCAATTCCGGGCAATTCAGACGGGCCGTCAGGAAGCATCTGGACGGGGCGGCTGAAATGTGTAGGATGCATCAGGTTAATATCAATAAAAATACTGGGCAGAAGAATGTCTGAAACAAGCAATTTTATGGCTGGCAAGCGTGGTCTGATTATGGGCGTGGCGAATGATCGCTCCATTGCGTGGGGTATCGCTTCAGCGCTGGCGGCAAACGGCGCGGAGCTGGCGTTTACTTTTCAGGGCGAGGCGCTGGAAAAGCGTGTGCGTCCGCT
This sequence comes from uncultured Pseudobdellovibrionaceae bacterium, assembly GCA_964552285.1. Classification (GTDB taxonomy): domain Bacteria; phylum Pseudomonadota; class Alphaproteobacteria; order Micavibrionales; family Micavibrionaceae; genus CAZKGT01. The sequence goes on from CAZKGT010000183.1 coordinate 3,029, forward strand.
GGCCGAAAGTGTGGGATCCGAGATTCTGCTTCCCTGTGACGTTACCGACGAAGGCAGTGTTGATGCTGTCTTCAAGGTCATTGAAGAGAAATGGGGCTCTCTGGATTTTGTCGTTCATGCGATTGCCTTTTCCGACAAGGGTGAACTGGATGGGCTGTATCTCAATACCAGCCGGGACAATTTCCTCCGGACGATGGATATTTCCGTCTATTCGTTTACGGCTGTTGCGCAAAGGGCTGTGCCGCTGATGAATGAGGGCGGAAGCTTGCTGACCCTGACCTATTACGGTGCCGAGCGTGTGATGCCGCATTACAATGTGATGGGTGTTGCAAAGGCAGCACTGGAGGCTTCCGTGCGCTATCTGGCAGCCGATCTGGGTAAGGACAATATACGCGTCAACGCGATTTCCGCCGGGCCGATCAAGACACTGGCGGCCAGCGGGATCGGCGATTTCCGCTATATCCTGAAATGGAACGAACTGAATTCTCCCCTCAAGCGCAACGTGACGATTGAGGAAGTCGGCAATGCCGGCCTGTTCCTGCTGTCCGATCTCGGCGGCGGTGTGACGGGCGAGGTTATGCATGTCGACTCCGGATATCATACGGTCGGCATGGTTGCTGTTGATGCGGCTGCAGAGACGGCTGAACTCCTTCAATCCATCGCGCCAAAGGGCAAGGATGAGGCGGCTTAAGACGCTATATGAGTATTCAGAGTATTTACCGGGAGTATCTTGAAGACGTTAAGCTCATGCAACTGGCAACTTGCCGGGACAACCAGCCGTGGCTTTGTAATGTATGGTTTGTCATGGATGAGGACGGAAAAGTTTATTTTATCTCCCGCGAAAACAGGCGGCACTCGCTTGAAATCGGGGAGAACGAAAAAGTCGCCGGCACTTTTCACAAATGGTTTGATGAAGGATTGGGGCAAAAAGGGCAGGCTTTAATTGTGGGCGGCACGGCGCGCCAGCTCAAACTGGCAGAATGCCGGAAGCCTTTTACGCTCTACGCCAAGAGATTTCCCAAAATCGTCAGTTTCCAGACGCTGGAGCGTTTTCTCAGAGATGAAGGCAGTCACTATTTTTATGAAATCACGCCCACGGAAATTGTTTGGTGGGATGAAGTGAATTTTCCTGACGATCCCCGGCAAAAAGTTTTATAGTCTTTCTTATGAGCGGCAATCGTTTTGGCACATTGTTTCAATATACGACGTTCGGGGAAAGCCACGGGCCGGCGATCGGGTGCGTTGTTGACGGGGTGCCGCCACGGATCCCGCTGCATGAGGACGATATCCAGCGATATCTGGATCGGCGCAGGCCGGGGCAGTCCCGTCATACGACCCAGCGCAAGGAACCTGATCGGGTTAAAATTCTGTCCGGTGTATTCGAGGGGCAGACGACGGGAACGCCGATTGGCCTGCTGATCGAAAATGTCGATGCCAAGTCGAAGGATTATTCCGAAATCCAGG